>JAQIBS010000020.1 GCA_027858965.1 Kiritimatiellia bacterium | reverse complement strand
AGTAAACCATCATCAAAGATAAGACATCTCTTGGTGTTATGCTTTTGATGCACCGCAAATTGAAACGACAGACTGGGACTAGGCGCGGTTTTACCCACAGATTTAGCGGAAGAGGCTCTTTTTGCATGGTATTATGTTTCAAGTGTTATAAGCTCTTCAGAAGCTCACACTCTGCTGTGTGAAGCTCCTGATACATTTCATCTGCGGATTCAGCATCTCTCAAGCTTTGTAAAAGACCAGTTCTGTGAATCAGCATGCAGAGGCGGGCAAGAATGTGCAGATGCAGGTCGTCATTGGTACAACAGATAAGAAAAAAAATGTCGGTCTTACCTCCGTCCTGACATCCAAAGAAAACCGGTTGTACAGTTCTGGCCAGAATAATAAACGAATCGGTGAAGGTGTAAGGGTCAAAGTAGCGATTATGTAGCAGAGCGGCACCGTCGCCGATGGCCGTTGATCCAATTTCTTCACGGGCAGTCAGCTCCGCAAGCAGGTATTCTTCGTCGTTGAGCATATCGGTGGCTGCAGCAGCTTTGACCATTTTATGAATAACAGCCGGTTTTGTTTTGGCCTCCATGTAGGGGTGAATCTGCTCTATATTAAGGATTGATTCGATCAGATAGTCATTATTAAGGTTCATGGAGTTTGCTGAAGCCACATCTTTGTGATGCTGCTGCAGTTGTTGCGGCGATAGCTTCATAATGCGACGTTGAGCCCATTCGTCCAGCTCCCTGTGTTTAAAAAAGTATTGTTCGCCGCGTTTTTCACAAGGAATCTCGTGCTGTAGTGCCAGATGGTATAACTGTTTTTCAGGGATACATATATGGCGGGCAGCCTTGGATAGTGTGAGTATTTGATGCGACATCTTATTATTTCCTTAACTTTAAACATCCATCCGTAGTTGGTGTGTCTTCTACAGAAGTGATCACCATTTTACAAAAGAGCATCAGGCAATTAAAGAGTATTTATTACGAAGTTTTCTTTTGCTACTCCTGCCTTGCTTTGACGCATGGTTTTCATGTAAAATAATAGCTTAATTTAGATCATATAAGCATAATAAATTTTCTGGGAGAGAAAATGTTAAAAAACGGGATAATTACATCATGTATCTGTACTTTTATTGTCAGCATGAATTTGTGTGCAGACATGACTTATTTTGCATATAAGGGGCAGACAAGATCAATAGCTTTTATTGGACGCGGAGCTAAAGCTGGAGAGGGGACTGTGAAAGAAGCCACTTCAATGGGAGAGAAAAAGCTCGGGAAATATTGGAATATTGAATTTTCCGGTGTGATGGATGTTAAGGCTGATGGTAAATATTCTTTTTCAGTCAGTGCAGACGATGGCTGTGGGTTGTTTGTTGATGGTAAGAGAGTCGGGAGCAAACTTGACCTTAAAGCCGGCAAATATCAGGTGAATCTGCTCTACTATAATTGGATTGGTGATCATAGATTAAAAGCTCAAGTGACGCCTCCCGGTGGCAAAGCCTGCAATATTGCATCTCTTTGCGTTCCTAGTAAAAACAGGCAGGATTTGAGTGCGTTAATAGTTGAGGCTAAAAAGGCTGAGGCTGAACAGGCAAAAAAAGATGCTGCTGCGGCCCAGAAGGCTCTTGTGGAGATTTCAACTCCGGAAGCATTGGTGCGCTCAATTAAACATATCCTGAAAACCAAACCGCGTGAATACAAGAATGGACGCGCATATCTTAAGCAGGCTGAGAACTATGTTAAAACTATGCCTGATGCTGTAGCAAAATTTGATAAGGGTGATAAGAGTGGCATTGAGATTATGGCTGCCTATGGCAAGCTGAAGTACGCTGCTTTGGTTACAGAGAATCCCTATATTGATTTTGATGAAACCCTTGTTGTCATGACCTCCAAGATTGGCAAGAAGAACAACTGGCTCGGCACACATGTTATCAGTCCTAAAGGATATAAAAATAAGATTGCCCGTTTGAATCTTAAGACCGGTAAGGTGACTGATGTTTATGAACCCAAAGACGGGGCATTTGTCGGCGAGCTGGATCTGCATTTTGATGGCAAGAAGCTTCTGTTCACATCAACTGATGACAGCAATATGTTTCAGGTGATGGAGGTTGGTGTGGATGGTTCCAATCTTCGTAAAGTCTCTTCGATTGAGGAGGAATATGTTCATAACTATGGTGGTGTTTATCTGCCGAGTGAAAGAATTGTTTTCAGTTCAACCGCTCCGCTGGTTGGAGTGCCTTGTATAGGCGGTTCACGCAGTGTGCCGAATCTTTATGTGATGGATGCTGATGGACAGAATACCCGGCAGCTGACTTTTGAACAGGATGCCGATTGGTATCCTACGGTTCTGGCTGACGGCAAGATTATGTATCTGCGCTGGGAGTATACCGACATCATGCATTACTACTCACGTATAATGATGACAATGAATCCTGATGGCACCAACCAGCGGGCAATCTATGGTTCTCAGAGTCTCTGGCCTAACTCAATGTTTTACGCCAGGCCTCTTCCCGGCGAACCTGGAAAATATTCGGCTGTGGTTTCCGGCCATCATGGAGTTGGGGGCACCGGCAAACTGACGATCTTTGATACAAACAAGGGCTATGCTCATGCAGATGGCGTTGTGCAGCATATTCCCGGATATGGCAAGAAGGTGACTCATGTCACTGTTGACCAGCTCTATCCTACTGTTAAGAAAGAGCTGCTTGTCCAGTTCCCTGATTTGCAGGAAATTGTCTCAAAGCTGATCAAGGAGCAGATGCCTGAGTCTGCAAATGCTGGCAAGGATTACCATGATCTTAACAATGATTTCTTTAACAAGTGCTATCCGAGACTGCGTGATTACTATCCTGAACTTGCATTGGATCTTGACGCGCTGGTGAATGGAGTTTATCCGCAGTTCTTTCAGCCTTATCCCGTCAGTGCTGATTATTTTTTAACCTCGGCGCAATTAACTTCCAAGAGTGGCTGGGCTCTCTATCTGGTTGATAAATTTGACAACTTCGTCCCTATTACTGCAGATCAAGCTGGTGATTACAGATATATGGTGGAACCTTATCCGCTCCGAAAACGTGAACGTCCGCCGATAATTCCGGAGCGTGTTAACCTTCAGGATAAAGAGGCGACCTGCTATATCCAGAATGTTTATCGCGGGCCCGGTTTGAAAGGTGTGCATGAAGGAGCTGTTGACTCCCTGCGTTTGTTTACATACGCTTATGGATATTATAAGATTGGCAGCCATTATCATATTGGTATTGAGAGTGGCTGGGATATAAAACGTATGCTGGGAACCGTTAAGGTTGAAAAAGACGGTTCGGCCATGTTTAAGATTCCGGCGAATACAACCATCTCCATTCAGCCTCTTGATAAAGAGGGACGTGCACTTCAGCTGTTCCGCAGCTGGCTGGTTGCTATGCCGGGCGAGGAACTGTCCTGCATTGGCTGTCATGAGCCTCCCACAGAACCGCCCGTAACAAGTAAAACAATTGCGTCTGGCAAGGTCCCACAACGTATCACTCCGCATCGTGGAAAGGTGGAAGGTTTCTCCTTTAATAATGAGATTCAGCCAGTTCTGGATGCCTATTGTGTGCGTTGTCATGATGGTACAGATACAAAGAAACCGAATTTCAAGGATAAAACCTTAGCCAATCAAAACAACTCTGCAAACTACAGTAAGGCATATTATGCGTTCCATAGATACTTCCGCCGTCCCGGACCGGAGAGTAGTGGAGTCATGGGTAATCCATATGAGTATCATGTATCAACTTCAGAGGGCGTTCAGTTGCTGGCTAAAGGTCATTACGGTGTTAAGCTTGATGAAGAATCATGGCGTAGAATTTACACCTGGGTTGATTTGAATGTGCCTTTCTACGGTAGCTGGGTAAATGCCTACGCTGAAAATGCAGGACGTGAGAAATGGACTCAGGAGATCTCTGCACAAGCTGAGGCATTGCGTTCTAAGTATGCTTTAGTGGATTCCGACTGGGAGTATGTTCCAACAAACGCTTATCCTGTTAAGGTTTGTAAGGAAAAAGGACCGGAGTTGAGTGACCCTGTTTCCATCACGGCTAAAAACTGGCCTTTCTCCGCTGAAACAGCCAGACAGATGCAGAAAAAGGCGGGTGGCGATCAGAAGAAAGTATTGGAGCTGGGCGATGGTGTCAGCATTACAATGGTGCGTATCCCTGCCGGTGCGTTTATTATGGGTAGTGATTCAGATACACCTGTTGAGCAACCGCGGCATGTTGTTAAAATAAAGAAGCCGTTCTGGATCTCTGAGAATGAGATTAATAATGCGGCATTCTTTACCTTTAAACCTGACCACAATGCCAGTGTTTTTGATCAACAATGGAAGGACCATGTTCGTCTTGGTTACTACGCCAATTATGTTGAGCAGCCTGCTGTTCGCATGAACTGGGATGATGCCAATGCCTTCTGCATCTGGTTAAAGAAAAAGAGCGGCGAGAAAGTTGCTCTGCCGACTGAGGCGCAGTGGGAGTGGGTTTGTCGTGCCGGCAGTGATACAGCGATGCAGTTTGGTGCAAAGGGAGCTGATTTCAGTAAATATGCCAACCTGGCCGATAAATCCATTGAAAAGTTTGCTGTAAATGGAGTTAATCCGGTTTTCCGCAAGAATCTGGTTGGTAATCCTGTCTTTGATTATATACCTCGGATATCTGAGTTTGACGATAAGCAGTTCCTTATTACCGGGACCAAGCAGTATATGCCAAATCCATGGGGTGTTTATGATATGCATGGTAATGTTGCGGAGTGGACTCGCAGTGATTATCGGAGCTATCCTTACAAATCCCGTAAGAGCAATTCGATGAAGAGTAATGTCCAAAAGACTGTTCGTGGTGGGTCTTTCTTTGATCGTCCTTACCGGGCAACATCAAGTTATCGTCTGGGATATGATGCATGGCAGGGAGTCTTTAACGTAGGTTTCCGTATTGTCATAGAGGACTAAATCAATAACCATAGGGGATTGATAGTTGAAGTTTCGATATTATATATTACTGATATGTTTTCCTTTGATGCTTCAGGCGGAGCAGAGTTATCTCTCTCCCTCTGATGTTGTAATTTCTAAGGATGGTAATCTTCTTTATATTGCCTGTCGAACAGGTAACTGTATCCAGTCTTTTGATATACAGAAGGAAAAATCTTTATCACAATATAAAGTGAAAGATGTCCGGGAGCTGACACTCTCCGCTGATGGACATCGTATATTTGCTGCGGCAGGCGAATTCCATGGGATGCTGCATGAGCTTGATGCTGAAAGCGGGAAGATTCTGCGCAGTTTTCCTGCAGGACATACACCTGTCTCACCTTTGGTCAGTAATGACGGGAAAACCCTTTTTTACTGTAACCGCTTTTCCCGTGCCGACCAGATGGATGTACATTCCTTTGATATTGCCTCTGGAAAAATCAAAGCTTCAGCAAAAGCCATCCGAGAACCTATTACTATGAAACTTTCCCGTGATGGAAAATTTCTGTGGGTGGTTAACCACCTGCCTTTGATGGAGGCGAATCGTGATCACGTTTTTGCGTCGCTGTGTATCTATAACAGTAGCTCTTTGAAGCAGGTTGCAAAGCTTGATATGCCGCCCGGATCATTTGCGATACGTGACTCAGCTATGAGTCATGATGGCCGCTATATTTTTGTCACCCATACAGTTGGCAGATTTACGGTGCCTACTACTCATCTGGACCGTGGATGGATTAATACCAGTGCTGTTTCTATCTTTGATGCGGTTGGACAGAAGTATATCAACACGGTATTGCTTGATGACACCATGCAGGGGGCTGCCAATCCATGGGGGCTGACGGTTACCGATGATGATGCCTGGCTCTGTGTAAATATCTCCGGTACACATGAAATTATATTTATTGATATTAAAGAGATGTTCAAGCGTATCAGTGCTGCCAAATCTTCCTCTGTGATAATGAATGATCTGGCTTTTCTGTATGGAGCCAAGACACGTATTAAGCTGGAGGGTGAGGGTGCGCGTGCTATTTGCTCTAAGGGCAATTTTATTTATGCTCCCATGTATTTTTCCGACAGTGTTAATGTTGTTGAGATGTGGGATGATGGTCCTGGGGCTGCCTTTCCTCTGCCGTTAAAAGAAGCAGTGGTGCCTGACAATGTCCGGTCAGGAGAGATGGCTTTTAATGATGCCACATTCTGCTATCAGCATTGGCAGAGCTGTGCCAGCTGTCATCCTGACGTGCGCTCTGATGGCGCAAACTGGGATCTGCTTAATGATGGCATTGGCAACCCCAAGCAGTCGCGCAGTCTGCTTTATACCCATAAAACTTCACCCGTGATGATTACCGGAGTACGGGCTGCCGCTGAGATTGCTGTGACCGCCGGTTTTACTCATATTCAGTTTCATCAGGTGACCCAGGAACGTGACGATGCGTTGAATGATTACCTGAAATCACTGGAACCGGTGCCAAGTCCTTATCTGACAAAAGATAAGCAGCTGACCGAATCGGCTAAACGCGGTAAAAAGATTTATGATGGCAAAGCTCAGTGTGTGAAGTGCCACATGGCGCCCTATTATGGAGATCGTTCCCTACACACGTTTGGTCTGGGTTCCGATAATGATCGTGATCGTGAATTTGCCACACCTATTATGATTGAGGTCTGGCGTACCGCTCCTTACATGTATGACGGACGTGCCGTTTCCATTCATGATGTGATTACAGTGGACAACACCAACAATAAACATGGAAACACTAAGGATCTTAGTAAAAAAGAGGTCAATGACCTCGCCAATTACGTTAACTCCCTGTAAGTTAACTGTATGATTTCTCGACTTTCCTCTCTGAATTCTCATTTTAAAATGGTATAATTTACATTAAATAATAAGAGAGCAATTGGTTGGACACGGTACAAAAAAACAAAAGAGTTATTTTTGCAGGGCATATTGTTCCTTTTCTTGTATGGATAGGGGTGATTTTCCTGTTGCCTGTTCTTGAAAAGTCAGGGCTTGCCAACAGCTGTATCTATCCTTGGGCCTATGCGGTCAAATCTGTTATCTGTGCCGCACTGTTTATCTGGCTTAAGCCATGGCGCGTTTATAGCACCCTGAAATCAAGAAACATTCTTCCAGCTCTTTTGATTGGAGTTGGTGTGGCTGTGATCTGGATTGTTCCTGAGCTGCCGCAGATCGGTGGCAGCTTTCCGGCGCTTCAGGACTTTTACCATTGCTGGTTGATTATGCCGCCGGCCTCCTTACCCGCGTATTATCCGGAGTTGCCCCCGGGACATTCCTCATGGAGCTATGCACCGCAGTATGCGGGATGGTTTCTGACAGTCATGAAGCTGATCGGTTCGTCCTGTGTGATTGCCGTTATTGAAGAGTTCTTTTTCAGGGGTTTTTTATATCGCTGGCAGAGTTATGGAAAGTTCTGGCTACAACCTCTGAATGAATTTGATATGCAGCCCTTTTTGATCATGGTGGTTGTTTTTGGTATGGAGCATGATCGCTGGTTTATGGGAATGGTCGCCGGGGCTGTTTATGGGCTTTTTGTTATTATGCGTGGTGATATCTGGGCTGCGGCTCTGGCTCACGGAGTAACCAATTTTCTGCTGGGGCTATATGTAATTATAACTCAGCAATATGGGTTTTGGTGAGGTGAATAGTGAAGAGGGTGCGCTTGGTTTTATCTCTCGCAGAGGCGCAGAGGGCGCTGAGAAAGATCTGTTGCAGCGTGTTAGTGTTGAAGAGTTAAGGTTGAAGAGGTTAGAGGCGAGAAGAGTTGACTCCTGACTCCTGACTCCTGGAAACTGACAACTGGAAACTGACAACTGACAACTGGAAATATTATGGCTTTAGCAAAGATTAATAAAGAGTATGTTCTGCGTATGGCGGGTGTTGCTTTTCTGATGATAGCAATATGTGTGTGGTCCATTTACGATGGTGTGGTGGCCTGGCCTCAAAAGAACCTTGAATTTGCCAAGGTACGTCAGGATCTTATGTCGACTAACCTGACAGCTAAGGTATGGCTTGTCAAGACAGAGGTGGATGGCAGATCACAACTGGATCTATGTTTTGACAAACATGCGTTGAAGACTCCGTCCAAACTGATTAAAAAGATTGATGAGGTCAAGACTCCTGCCAATCTTCCCTCTGAGATGATTGAGCAATACAGGATGCGCGAGAGAGATTCTCTGAAAAAGATATTTGAAGAGGATATCTACGATAAACAGGCGTTGCAGGGGCAGTTTGTGATGGCAGCTATTACGGCTTTGGTGGCGTTGGCGGTTCTCTTTTCATTTGCCGGAAAGATCCCTAAGCAATTCTGTGCAGATGAGGCTGGTTTGAGCGGGAGTGGCTTTGGCAGTGAAATCATTAATTATGCCGATCTCGAGAGTATAGATTGGAAACAATGGGACAAAAAGGGTATAGTTAAGTTATCTGTGATAGGTGGAGCTGTTTATACTTTGGATGCTTGGCATTTTGTGGGTATCTCTGAGGTTGTTGATGAGATTGTTAAACAGCGTCCCAGTCTGGCCCGGAGATTAGTCGATAAAAGGGATAAAGAAGCAGCTAGTGGTTAGGGGCGACATCAGGTTGCCCGGATAAAGAGATAGATTTTTATGAGAGTTATTGGAGTTATACCATCACGCTGGGGATCAACACGATTCCCGGGTAAGAGCTTGTATCCGATTCTTGGTAAACCATTGGTAGAATGGGTTGTCGAAGCTGTTAAACGGGCCAAAGAGCTGGATGAGGTTATTGTTGCAACGGATGATAAACGGATAGCCGATGCTCTGGAGGGCAAGGTCAAGGTGGTTATGACCCGCGACGATCATCCATCTGGAACTGACCGTGTTGCTGAAGCGGCCGGAGCGGAAGATGAAGATATTGTGATCAATATTCAGGGAGATGAGCCTCTGATTGATCCTGATCTGATTGATCGTCTGGTTCTTCGTATGAAAGAGGATCAGGGTTGGGCTATGGGCACTGCGGCAACGCCCATAAAATCAATGCGTGATTTACAGGCTGCAACTGTCGTTAAAGTTGTGCTTGCCGAAGATGGAGGTGCTCTTTATTTTTCACGCCTGCCGATTCCTTGTCGGCGTGATGGAGATGCGGATCTGGATTCAGGGCTGTATATGCGTCATCTTGGTATATACGCTTATCGCGGCGTTTTTTTGAAACGCCTAGTGAAAGAGCCGCCCTGTCTTCTGGAAAAAACGGAATCGCTTGAACAGCTACGTGCGCTTTATATTGGTGGACGGATAGTGGTGATTAAGACCGATGATGAAGGTGTCGGGGTTGACTGTCCTGAAGATGTACCTCGTGTAGAGAAAATTTTAAAAAGTATGGAGTGCAAAGATGTCTAAAGTAAAAGTAAAAACGGTTAGAGTCGGGAAGGTGGTCTTTGGTGCAAAGAAACTGGCATTTATTGCCGGACCTTGCGTTATTGAGTCAGTTGAGGGTGTGATGGAGCTGGCCGCGAAATTGGTGGCCATGGCCGACAAGATGGGTGCACCTCTGGTTTTCAAGGCCTCTTTTGATAAGGCCAACCGAACCTCTCTTGATTCTTACAGGGGGCCGGGTCTCAAGGAGGGACTGGCTATTCTTAAAGAGATTAAAGATCGTTTTAATGTGCCTATTCTAACTGATATTCATGATGCAAGTCAGGCTGAGACTGCTGCTGAGGTAGTTGATATTTTGCAGATTCCTGCATTTCTGAGTCGCCAGACAGATTTACTTGTGGCTGCTGCGGAGACCGGTAAGGTTATTAATGTAAAAAAGGCGCAGTTTATGGCACCGGAGGATATGATCAATGTTATTGAGAAGATTCGGCGCAGTGGAAATGAGAAGATTCTTTTGACGGAACGTGGTGCCAGTTTCGGTTATCGTAATTTGGTTGCAGATATGCGCAGTCTGTTAATTATGCGTGATTTTGGTTATCCTGTGATTTTTGATGCCACTCATAGCGTGCAGCGTCCGGGTGGTTTTGGTACAGAGAGTGGCGGTGACGGCAAGTGGGCTCCAGCTTTGGCTCGTGCAGCGGTTGCTACTGGAGTTGACGGTATCTTTATGGAGACCCATCTCAATCCGGAGGAGGCTCTTTCCGATAAGGCAAACGCAATTGACTTCAAAAAAGTGAAGCGTCTTTGGAAAAAACTGGTAGATATTAATGATATTGTATGATTTTAAAATACTTTCTTTAGTTGCGTTTTGCGCATTGCTGCTAGGCTTTTCTGCGCGGTCCTGCGCCGCTGCGGAGTTGAGTGACGCTGATGTTGATGAGTTGTTCAATAGACATCCTGATAGTGTCTGGCAGCCTTTGGCTGAAAGTTGGGATGATGTTAAGTCTCGTATGGAGAGTCCTGTTGAGAACTTGAGTCTGCCGTTGGAGTATTATCCTAACGGGCTTGTTAAGGCGCGTCTATTTGCGGATGCATCGCAGATATTTCCTGATGGTATTATTTTTGCGACGGGGGTTAAGGTTCATTTTTATGATGAAACCGGAAAGCGTAACGGGTATTTGAAGGCAGATGATTGTATATTTGACAGGGAGGCCTCACATGGCTATTGTAAGGGGAAGGTTGAGGTCTTAAAAGACTCAGATATTCTCAAAGGAGTTGGTATGTATTTTTCAATTTCCAGTGAATTCATTAAAATAATAACGGAATGCGAAATACGTACTAACAGATTTAAAGGTAATTTAGGGAGATTCTTGTGAAGAAATTTTATTTTTTGGTTACATTGCTGCTGACGAACGGAGTATTGTATTCCGCTGAGCTTACTAAAGAGGGTGCAGAAAAGAAGAGAGAGGGCGTGAAGGAGAAGAAGGAGTCTAAGGAGGTTGCCCTGCGCGAGTCTGTAATTACAGCTGATAAGATTGAGTTTGATAACAAAGAGGGGGTTATTCTCTTTGATGAAAATGTTCTTGTGGATGATGAGCAGTTTATTATGCGTTCCGATAGATTAATTGTTTTTATGGAAGGGACTAATGATGTTGACCAGATTATGGCGATCGGCAATGTCTCTATGACCAATGAAAACCGAAGCGCCCGCTGTGAAAAAGCTGTTTATACCCGTAAAGACGGTCAGATTGTTCTGACTGAAAATGCGACGCTTGAACAAATCGGCAAAAAAGGGGGGAATGTATCCGGCAAAAGAATTGCAATTTGGCTTGATGATGAGAGAATGGAAGTCTCTCCTGGGCGGGTTATTCTGCCTCCTGGTACATTTAAAAAAGTGAACAAAAAACTGGTTCCGTGAAATAATAAATTATCATAATGAATGCGAATATGAACTTTGTTGAAGAAAATGTAATAACCGGGCAGCATGATATGGTTGCATCTAATCTGGTTAAGCGCTATGGACAACGTACGGTTGTTGACGGCATCTCGTTATATGCCGATTGCGGGGAAATTGTCGGGCTTCTTGGCCCCAATGGTGCTGGAAAAACAACTACCTTTTATATGGTTGTTGGACTGGTGCGTCCTAATGAAGGGGTTGTTAAATTTAAAGATAAAGTGGTAACTCGTATGCCTGTTTATAAAAGAGCCCGCATGGGGCTTGGATATCTGGCTCAGGAGGCATCCATTTTCAGAAAGCTTACTGTTGAAGAAAATATTCTGGCTATTCTCGAAACCATGAAAATTAAGGCTGTAGAGAGAAGAGAGCGGCTGGACGAGTTGATGGAAGGGCTCAGTCTTACCAAGGTGGCTAGACAGCGTGCATATACTCTCAGTGGAGGTGAGCGGCGCAAACTTGAAATTGCCCGTTCTCTGGTTCGAAAACCCTCTATTCTTATGCTGGATGAGCCTTTCAGTGGAGTTGACCCTTTAGCCGTTAATGATATCCAGGAGATTGTTCGAGACTTACGAGATAAGGGGCTTGGTATTATTATTACTGATCATAACGTGCGGGAAACGCTGTCGGTAGTTGATCGTGCATATATGGTTTATGAGGGGAAGATCCTGAGGGAGGGAACCAGCGATGAATTGGTCAATGACCCCTTGGCGCGTGAGTTTTATTTAGGCGAAAATTTCAGAATGTAACAAACCTGTTTATAACATTTAAAATAAAAAAGAAAGGAAGTAATCATGTCAATTGAAGTAACATTAAGACATAATTCAGCAAATGAGGGCTTGAAACAATATGCGGAGGTCCGGGCCGAGAAAATACTTTTACAGTTTCCTAAAGTTGATAGTATTCACGTTGTTTTAGATATGCAACGCCACCTCTTTGAGGCAGAGTTTGTTGTTCATCAAAAGGGGGTGACTGCTGTTGGCGTAAAGGAACATGCATCTAGCCCGCATGCTGCAATTGATACAGCCGGTGCCCGTGCAGAAAAGCAGCTTAGAAAGCTGCATGATAAGCGTATAACAGTTCATCAGGGGGTTAGAGCCTGATAAATTCTTATGAGTGATCTACCACAAAGTAAGGCGACCTTCCCAGTCATTACCGTAAGAGATTTTATGGATAATGCCGCGGGAAGGTTTGATATGAAACTTGTAGCCGGTTTAGGCGGACTTGATAACGAGATCGGTGAACCGGTGGTTCATCGGCCAGGATTAGCTCTTTCCGGTTTCTATGGTCATTTTGCGGCTCAGCGTATTCATGTTATCGGAATGGCAGAATATGCTTTTCTGCAGGGCATGACTGTGAAACAAAGAACGATTTGTTTTGAGACTATGTTTGGCTGTAAGGTTCCCTGCATAGTTTTTCCTGGAAAAAATGAGATTTTCCCCTCTGTTATTGAGATTGCGGAGCGCTATAATGTTGCGGTCTTCAGTGCCAAGGATCTTACCCGTTATTTCATGATGTCAGCGATGATTCTTCTAGAGGAATTGACATCGCCAAGGTGTAAAATTCATGCTACTATGGTTGATGTCTCTGGAATGGGAGTTTTGATTGAGGGGAAGTCGGGACTGGGGAAAAGTGAAACTGCGCTTGGTTTGATTAAACGTGGTCATGCTTTGGTTGCTGATGATTTGACCTGTGTAAGGCGTCATGGAATTAATCATTTAATTGCATCCTCTACGGAAACAGCAAGAGATTTCATGGAAATTCGTGGAATTGGAATGTTGAACGTGCGTCAGGTATTTGGCGTTGGTGCTGTCCGTCGAGAAAAACAGATTGACCTCATCCTGACACTTAAGGAGCAGAGTGAAGTTGAACACAGTCTTGACCGAACCGGCTGTGAGCAGTTAACGCGTGATTTTTTGGGGGTTCAGCTACCACAACGTATTATACCTGTTGCTCCGGGAAGGAGCCTGGTGAATTTGGCTGAGACTGCAGCTCAGGAGCAGAAACTGCGTATTTCAGGGTATGTTGCAGTTGAAGAGTTGGATAAAAGAATTTTAGATCTGCATTCAAAAAAGGAGAATAGTTGTGGATGATGCTAACCCAGTCAAGGTAGTACGGGATGTTGTTTTGTTGAATAAGTATGGTATGCATGTTCGTCCAGCTGGCTTGTTTGCAAAAGTGGCTTCCCGCTTCAATGCTGATGTTTATGTTGAGAAGGATGGCAATATTGTCTCGGGAAAAAGTATTATGGCCTTGATGACACTGGAGGCTGTTTGTGGGACCGTTTTAAAACTATCTGCTTGTGGGGATCAGAGAACGGAGGTGTTGGATGAACTTCAGGATCTGGTCTCTCGTAAATTTGATATACCTGATGAACAGGAATAATAGCTGAAAGAGTACAGGATGATAACTACGGATGGCAAAATGAGAGTGTTTGAAGGTTTGCCGGCATCTAACGGTCAGGTTGCAGGTCCTGTATATATATTTCGTAAGAAGGGATGTGAACAGGTTCCTGAATATGAAATTGATGATACTTTGATAGATTCCGAAATCAGTCGTCTTGCCGATGCTTTCGCATTAACCCGAAATCAGATTCGTTCCCTTTCGGCAGAACTGAGTAAACGTGTCAGCGGGACGGAGGCATCCATCTTTGAAAGCCATGTGATGATTCTCGAAGATCCTATGGTCATAGAGAAGTGTCAGCGCAACATAAAAGATAAGATGTGCAATGCTGAATGGGCGGTTAACAATATTACTGCCGAATATGCCGCTATTTTTGAGGGGATGGAGGATGAGTATCTTCGTGAACGTGCCAATGATATTTATGATATAGGCAATCGGTTGATTCGTAATCTTCAGGGAGAGAGTGATTCAGGATCCACTCAGATCTTAAAACCTTGTGTTGTTGTTGCTGATGAGTTAAGTCCCTCTGAAACAATAGCTTTGCCACGTCATTTAATTTTGGGTTTTGTCACTGATCGTGGAAGTATGACCTCACATGCCTCTCTAATATCCCGTGCTCTTGGAATTCCTGCGGTTGTCGGTATCGTCAATCTCTCTGAGATTGCCCGTACAGGTGAGTGTGTGCTTGTTGATGGAACCAGCGGAAAAGTGGTTCTTAATCCAGATCAGAGTGCAATTGACGAATTAAATAAAACCAGTGCCTTTACGAAATCTTTTAATGACTCTCTTGAAGAGTTGAAAAACAAGCAGGGCTTGACAAAAGATGGTATCAGCGTTCCTTTGCTTGCAAATATAGATTCAAGTACTGCTATGACCGATCTCTATGCAGTTGGTGCAGAGGGTGTTGGTTTATATCGGACTGAGTATCTTTGGCTCTCTCTAAAACGGGAACCGAGTGAAGAAGAGCAGGTCGAAGCCTATACTCGAGTGTTGCGCTCTCTTTCTGCGGACCAGGAAATTACGATCCGTGTTCTTGATCTGGGTGGTGATAAAATCATAATGGATGATCAGTGTGCAAATAACAAAGAAGCAAATCCATTCCTGGGTAACCGTTCCATTCGCTACCTTCTTCGTAATTTAGATGTTTTTAAACGCCAGCTACGTGCTATTCTGCGGGCCAGTGCGCATGGAAAGTTACAGATTCTATATCCTATGATAAGCGTGTTGGAGGAGTTACGGGAGGCCAATAAGATTCTTGATGATTGTATTCTTGAGCTGCACCAGGAAGGGGTATGCTTTGATGAGGGTGTCAAAAGGGGTGTCATGATTGAGGTTCCCAGTGCTGCCTTGATAGCAGAATCTCTTGCACAAGAGTGTGATTTCTTCTCATTGGGTACTAATGATTTAATTCAGTATACGCTTGCGGTCGATAGGCTGAATGAGACAATTGCCCGTCTGTATCAACCTGCTCATCCAGCTGTCATGCGCCTGATCGATATTACAATTAAGGCCGGCCATGAAAATGGCAACAAGATTACAGTTTGTGGAGAGATGGCAACGGATCCAGTTATGGCAGTTTTGCTTTTCGGTATGGGGGTTGACGAGTTTAGCATGACTCCCAATACCATTCCGCTTGTTAAAAAGGTGTTCAGTTGTATTAGTCGGGACGATGCCGTTAAAATGGCTGATAAAGTACGTAGCATGAACGCCAAGCAGGCTGATCAAATATATCAGTATTGTAAGAACAAACTGTTGGAGTTGGCTCCTGGTGTGCCTCTTTAACTGGAGTTAGGCTGTAGAAGCCGAATATCCCCCCCCCCCCCCTCGCTGGTATTCTGTATTATCCTATCCTGCGTGAATACAATTCGTCAGAGCTTCGTTTCCACTGGAAAAAACGGACCTTTTGTGATATAAATTTTAATCTCCCTTTTTTTTATCCTTGGGACCGATTTTTTTCTTTGTATAAGGTGAATTATGAATTTAATTAAAAAGATTTTTGGAAGTAAGTATGAACGGGATATAAAGCGTCTTCAGCCGCTGATTTCGCGTATTAATGAGCTTGAAGAAAGCTACCAGTCTCTTTCAGATGAACAGATTAAAGCTAAGACCGCTGAGTTTAAACAGAGGGTCTCGGATGGCGAAACCCTGGATGATATTCTTTGTGAGGCCTTTGCTGTTGTCAAGAATGCCTGTCGTCGGCTTTGTGGTTTAACCCGCGATGTTTGCGGGCATGACCTGCCATGGGATATGGTGCCTTTTGATGTGCAGCTGGTTGGAGGTATTGCATTGCACCAGGGTAAGATTGCCGAGATGCAGACTGGTGAGGGAAAAACGCTCTCCGCAACGCTGCCTCTTTATTTGAATGCATTGAGTGGTAAAAATGTTCGACTGGTTACAGTAAATGATTATCTGGCTCGTCGTGATGCTCAGTGGATGGGGCATCTCTATGAATATCTCGGACTGACAGTTGGATGCATTCAGAACAGCATGTCTCCGTATGAGCGTCGTGAACAATACTCCTGTGATATAACTTATGGAACTAACAGTGAGTTCGGTTTCGATTATCTGCGTGACAACGGTATGGCTACTGAGCCTGATCAGGTTGTTCAAAGCGGGCACTTCTATGCGATTATTGATGAGGTTGACTCTATTTTAATTGATGAAGCCCGTACTCCTCTGATTATTTCTGGACCGGCTGCGCACTCCTCCACTTCTCAATATATGGAACTGCGACCGCTTGTCAATCGCCTCGTCCGTGATCAGCAGGAAATCTGTAACCGCTACATTGCTGAGGCCAAGGATCTGTTGAAGCAGGAAGATACTGAAGAGGCTATGTATAAGCTCTATCAGGTTTATCACGGCATGCCCAAGCATAAACAGTTTTTGCATCTGATTGAGGATCCCGCTGTTCGCAAGCTGCATGAGCAGGTTGAAAATATGATGTTGACCGAGATGCGCAAAGATCTGGCTCGTGGTCTTCTTGAAGAACTGCTCTTTTCGATTGATGAACGTTCCCGCGAGGTCTCTTTGACCGATCGTGGCAGTGAAGTTCTTTCTCCGGAAGATCCTGAGATGTTCGTAATGCCTGACCTGGTGACTGCACTTGCAGAGCTGGATGGTGATGCATCCCTGGATGAAGAGGAACGCACTCAAAAGCACCAGCAACTTCAATCTGATTTCATGACTCGTAGTGAGAGAGTTCACAATGTTGATCAGTTGTTAAGAGCGTTCTGCCTTTATGAGAAAGACGTGGACTATGTGGTTCAAGAAAACCATGTCTATATTGTTGATGAGTTCACCGGTCGTGTGCTTCCCGGTCGTCGCTGGAGCGATGGCCTGCATCAGGCAGTTGAAGCCAAAGAGGAGGTTCATATTGAACGTGAAACCCAGACTTTGGCAACTATTACTATCCAGAACTATTTCCGCCTTTATGAAAAACTGGCAGGTATGACCGGTACCGCTGAGACCGAGGCTGGCGAATTTCATGATATTTATAAATTGGATGTTATGGTGATTCCAACCAATCGTCCTGTTAGACGGATTGACGGCAATGACCGCATCTATAAAACCCAGCGTGAAAAATTCAAAGCCATTATTAACGAGGTTGTTGAGTGTCATAATAACGGACAGCCGGTTTTGCTGGGTACTGTTACGGTTGATACCTCAGAGGTGTTAAGTCGTATGCTTCGTATGGCTAAAATTCCACATAATGTGCTCAATGCAAAGAATCATGCTCGCGAGGCTGAGATTGTTTCAAATGCAGGGTATCCCGGTTCGGTTACAATTGCGACCAATATGGCTGGTCGTGGTACTGATATCAAGCTGGGGCCGGATGTTGTCTGGGTTCCCGTATCCACGATAAAATCGCAGGTTGGTCTGGAAGAAAAATATGATAATGGTCCCAAAACATTGCGGGAATTGTTGTTTGATAAACCATGCGGATTGCATGTGGTGGGCTCTGAACGCCATGAGTCGCGTCGTATCGACCGTCAGTTGCGTGGACGTTGTGCGCGTCAGGGAGACCCTGGATCATCCCAGTTCTATATTTCTCTTGAGGACAGCCTGATGCGTCTGTTTGGCTCTGATAAAATCTCAGGTATTATGACCCGCCTTGGAATGGAAGAGGGTGAGGCGCTCGAACATAAGTGGCTTAACCGTTCGGTTGAAACTGCTCAGAGGCGTGTTGAACAACAGAACTTTTCTATACGTAAACGTACACTTGAATATGATGATGTGATGAATAAACAGCGTTTAGTTGTCTATAAACTGCGTGGAGAAATTCTTACATCTGAGCAATCCCATGATCTTATTCTGGATGTATTTAATGATCTGATCTTATCCAAGTGCGAGGGTTTTTTATTCTCTGCCAAGGATGCGGCACCTCAGGAACTGGTGGAGTGGGCCTTGGAAATATTCCCGATTGCCCTCAAACTGGAAGATGTAGAGGGCTTTAAGGGCGAGCCTGAAAAGGCTGCAAAATTGATTTTTGGTAGCGTCGAGAAAGCCTATGAGCTCAAGTGCTCAATGGAGGATCAGAGAGTTCTTCCACTTATGGAACGTGCTGTATTCCTGCGTTGTATTGATGAACAGTGGCAGGATTACCTCAGAGCTATGGATGAGCTGCGTCACAGTGTTAACCTGAGGGCTTACGGACAACGTGATCCTTTGATTGAGTATAAACGTGAAGCTTTTGATATGTTTGAAAGCTTGATGGATAATATTAAGACCGAGGTTATCAACATGGCCTTTAAAACAACCACTGTGCAGAATTTTGATGCATTGCTGGAAGGCTCCGGTGCTGGTCAGTCTAATATTCAGACTGTGCATGCCGGTATGAATATGCTTGATAGTTCTCAGCAGTCAGCGTCTCCGCAACAACGGCAGATGACTGCCGGGGTATCACAGGCTGCTCAGGCTGGATTTGATGCAATGATTCATAATATGGAAGAGAGTGGTGGCGCTGGCGCACAACTAAATGCAGTCACTGCTCCTGTTACTGCCAGGTCCACTGCGGGTCGTAATGATCCATGCCCTTGTGGTAGCGGTAAGAAGTATAAAAAATGTTGCGGTCGGGGTTTATAATTTGGGCGTTGCCCTGTAGCCTGTAGCCTGTAGCCTGTAGCTGTTGATTGTAGACTAGCTGGACGAAGGGTTTATGCCTTGAAAGGGCTTCACATTCTAGCCCAGGGCAACGTCCGGGGTGGCTGCGCAAAAGAACCATGAGCCCTGAAAGGGCGAGACATAGGAAGGGCTTCATGAATTGGTCTGTATGCCACGCCCTTTCAGGGCTGAATTCCCTTCTGTTTGTGACCTAAACCTGATATCCAGCCGAGAAGTGTAAATAACAGCATCATGTTTTTGTAGTACGTGCCTCCCGAAGGGGGTGCGTAAAGGCGACTATCACCAGTGAACTCTCGCCCGTGAACTGTAAACTGTGAACTGTAAACTGTTAACTGTATTAGGTTCATTATGCGCTATACTTTTTATAAAGATTTATATCGAAAAGTTGTACTGACTTTTTTGATAGCCTTACTGTCTTCCGTTGCAAGTGCAAGGGAGGATACCCTCTCTTTCTTTCAATATGCGACTCCCATTGAGCTTCCCTCGGTCAACACGCTTAAACTTGCTGAACTGATTCTTACGGAGCCAATGTATAATACTTTGCGGTATGATCTGGCAGATCTCCGGATAGTACAGAATTCAAACAACGGTGCTGTTCCCGTTAAAATTATGAGGATGAAGGGCTCTCAAGACTCTGAAGATATATTGGCGTCGCGTGATTTTACCCGCTTAGTCGAAATCCCTTCTGTTTTAAATAAGCGCTACTCAGGAAACTTCGTATTACTTTTTGAGGCTGGACGTTTTCCGCTCTCTCAGATTAATTTGTCGTTGAATGGTGATGGGTTTCACTCAGAATATCTCTTATTAGGTCAGAGTAGCACTCACGCTGCCGGTTCGGGCTGGAGGCTGCTGACTCGCGGAACTCTCTCTCGGTCAGGGGGTGGAAAACAATCCGCTAAAATTACGTTTTCAGAAACTAGCTCCTCGCAGTATGCTGTTGTGCTGGATGAAGGGATTACTGAGAGGCTTTGTGCGATTGAGAGTGTCTCTGGACCTCAATACTGTGTCTGTTTTCAGATTGTCCCTGGAGAGTCTTATACGCTGCTGAGCGGCTATCCCGATGCATCGCCTGATTCGGGAGGCAATAGTGTTGCAATTGACCGAATCATTGAGAAAGGTATAAAGTCTGTTAGTGTCACAATAGGCGCTTTATCTGAAAATCCTGATTGGGAACAACTGGGTTTTGCCTCAATGTTTAAAGGCAAAATGTTTATCCTGCCGGTTGCAGTTGCGGTTGGCCTGATTCTGGCTTTGCTTGTTTTTGTTTTTATTTACAGCTTTGTTAATCGCTCCCGGCCGGTCAAGATCAATAAGCGCCCCCGCTTTCATGTGGAATAGTCGTTCAACCTAAAAACGGTAGTTAAAATCGTTAAAATCGATGCCAAAATGAGTAGTTAAGGAAGTTTGCGATACGGTTCAGAACATGGCGGCCTACAGCATTCAGTAATAAAGGACGGGATCTAACCTTTTTTACTTGTTCGGTTGGATATTCCGTGTTGGATATTGCCTCTGTGCCCTCCTCGCTACATCTTTTGCGAGTTTAATTATTTCTCTTTGGCTACAAGTTTCTCTATGCTGCGCAGGAGCGCTCTGCGGGTCATGACCTCCGGGTAATCCTCGGCAATCGTAGTTAGTTTTTTTAAACAGCCTTTGTCTCCAATCAGTCCCAGCGCTACGGCCGCTTGCTCTCTGGTGCTGGATGCATTGTCCAGATTCTCAACCACTTTGATTAAAACCGGCACAGCCTCGTCAGATTTAAGCTGTCCCAATGACCATGCCGCTGCCGGACGGTGGAATGGCCTCCATCCCTTGTAGATTAGATGCGAAGGCGGTGGGTTCAATCCCAGAGATGCTTCGGTGGGGCCATTCTCCAGCATATCAATAAAGAGTGGGATGGATTCATTGTCGCCCAGCCTCCCCAATGTTCGTATCAGCATGAAGCAGCACCATGAACGGGTCTCGGAGGGCTTAGCACTATGATACGTGTTTAGCAGGGTCCGTATGCGTGGAGCGTATGAGCTGTTGGGGCATAGCACTGAGAGCATCTGTGCAGCGCGCGCCTGTGCGGAGTGGCTTCGGATGTGTTTCTCGGCATGAGGAGCATGTGATACCGCGGAAATCAGCGATGTAACTCCTTTGGAGGTGCTGTCACCAAGTACCGATAAACAGCTCTCCATTACATCATTTATACGCCCGCTACGTTCTATCACCCGTGCGGTTAACCTTTCATAACTGTCCAGCTCATAGAGCAGACCACGGTCTTTGTCTGCGGGTATAGACTCTATGATTTTTTCAATCAACGGATCTGCCTTGGTGCTCTTCATTCGATCTAGCGCTTCCAGCATGCGAAAATGAAGAACAGAGCTATGTACGCCCTTGAGCCAGCTGTGTTCCGCAACCCGGAAAACATAGTCTTCAAAGCTGTTCAGCTTTGGGAATGCCGCGAGGATTGCAGTTTCGGCCTCTGTCGATCCTATGCGTCCCAGAGCCTCTGCCGCTGTGGCTGAGAGGTAGATGGGTTTCTGTCCAAAGCCAAACTCGTGATGACCGCCTTTGCCTTTTTTTGTCAGGTTGTCGTTCATAATTTTTGTCAGCAGGAGCAGCGATTCATTATCGGCCAGATAGCCGAGCGAGCGTATGGCTGCCATTAAGACTCTGAGTTCTCCTTCGGGGTTTGACTGCAAATACTCCCGTAACGCTTTTTTACCTGACGATCCGCCAATGTGTCCCAAAGCTTCAATGGCAAGGTGAACCTCCTGTTGATCCATTGAACTGATTGCTTGGATAAGCTGCTGCTCAATGCTCTCCCACTCTGTGCTTCCTCCGGGGGTGCCTGTAAGATGTTCCAGTGCATTGAGCACAGCCTGCTTTATGACGGGATGCTTATCGTTGGTCGAGGCCATTAGCGGTTTGATGGCATCTCGGTTGCCACAGCTTGAGAGTGCCAGCGCTGCAGCGCAGCGTATCTCATTGTTTTTATCTTTGAGTGCCTCCGTCAGGACAGGAATAGCTGTGCGGTTGCGCATGATCCCCAGCCGTTCTATCGCTGATATTCTTTCAGCTATGCTTCCTGTTTGAGCCAGTGTATTCAGATCAGAAGAGCTGCCCGGCAGATTAATCGCGGCCGCCTCCCTGAAGCGATCCATTTGCAGGTTGACGATTCCGCCATTAGCTCCATTGTTGGCACGGAACCGGTGGGGGATTCCTTGTCCGGTGAGCTGCAGCGGTTTGCTCTTAAGCGCTTGCGAGACTTTCATCTGCGGAGTAGCCACCGCCTTGGCGTGGCATCCCACGCAGGAGCGGTGTTCGCCCGGCCGGGTATAGATCCAGGATAGCTCGTTGATGACAGCACGTCCCTCCCCGTCAATGGCCTGTAGCGCCAGGGGACGGTCAGCCGGCACCTCTATATAGAATGAGCCATCTTTCATAAGCGGGACCGTGCCCAGCTCAACTCCCATGGTGCCGATATGTTCATAGATTGATTTGGTGGGCTCCAGTGTGAATGGCTTTCCTTCATAAACACGAATGGCTTTAATGCGTTTGAGATCGGCGGCTATATGCTGAGTGTTCAATACATTCTGACAGTAGAGATAGCCAGTCTTATCAACTCGACGGGCCATCTCTGGTTCTACCATTGAGGGCATCATACCCGGTTTCGGGCGGACGCCCAGATGCACAACCGAGTGCAGATCGCGTACTGAAAGCTCTGTCGCGGTGACAATCTCTTTGGTTTCTTTGTTTTTGATGTTAAATATTAATACAGATTTTTTACTGATGGATGTACATAGCAAGCGACCATCCGGCAGGGGAGATATGTCGTAGGGCAGAAAATCGCCCCCCACAGGTTGACCGGTCGGGTTGCTTGATACCACCAGACCTTTTTGTGTGATCGCTGCAACGAGTCCATCCGGCAGGGGGGCGGGACTCCCTGCTCCAAACTGTCGCAACCACTTCATCTCATGCTCTGCCGCGGCATCTCGATCAATCCGCACCCCTTTGCGGCCGGGGCCAATGATGACCTGCCCGGCAGTACCGTCGAGTCGAGTCTGGTGCAGATGCACCTCAACCTTGGCACGCTCCATAAAATTGTCCATGCGCAGGAATACAAGTGAGCCCTCCGCGGTTACCTTCGCCTCCCGGTCCGCCGCAATATGATAGGTCAGGGGTGTGATCTCTTCTCCGGTTGCATTACAGGTGAAAAGAGATGAGGCATATTTTGCATGATACTCTTCGCGGTTTCCCAGCCGCGTGGAACTGAATACAATACGGCCATCCGGTAGCTCGGCTGGGTCATAGTCATGAAAGGGACCCTGCGTAACCTGACGCATATTTTGTCCATCGGGGGATATCGCATAGATATGGAACCAGGCTTCGCCCTCTTTGGCCATGCTGAAGTAGATGGTTTTGCCATCGTAGGAAACTGCCGGTGATCCTATTTTACCGCCTTGCGCATCGTAGAGTAGAGTCAGTTTGCCATCAGGCTTGAGGGGGATCAGAGAGTAGAGCTTCCTGCCAATCGCCGCCGGTGTCATGGGGTCCATTTCGAAATATGCACGTGTCCCCCTGATAAATTGGACATAGGTTTCCTGCTTGCTGACATTAAATCCGAGGGCCTCACCCACAAAAACGATGCCATCCTTAAATATTGTATCGGTGAATGCTGTTTCTTTTGGATAAATTTTGGCAGGTTTGGCAACCTTTGCCCCTTTTTTTGGAGCAACTTTTCCCCAGGGACCAACACCCCAGGCTCCAATAAGCGCGCAGGGCTTCCATCTCTCTCCCGCCGTGAACCCCGTGTTATTCCAGCCCTTTTCCGCCTCTGCCGTGCTGATCCATGTATTGTCGCTGACTATGGTATGAGTTTTACCACTTTCAAAAGTAACAGCCAGTTTGACTAACAGACCTGCCGGGCCGGGGATGGTGTTCACGCCCTCAATGGCGATGGCATTCTGTTCAATGATCAGCTGTTTGCTGAGATCAATGACTTTAGGATGGCGCCATGAATCAGGGCCGGGATTGTTTTCTCCGACTCGTTTCCCGTTAACATAGAGTACCCACTGGTTGTCGCAGGTAACGATGATCTGGGCTGTTTTCGGTTTCTCCCCTGCAGGAAAATCAAATCCCTTTTGGAAGTGCCATGTGCCTGCCTTTTGTTCGGCCTCCTTGTCCCATATCCATTGGGCCCCTTCAAATGTCGGAAGAGCAGGTGCGGCAAAAAGAGTTAAGGATAAAAGAGTTGTTGCTAACAGAGAGTACATCATCTTCATAAACAGTATCCGCTTTGTATTATTGTTTTTATGTGTATCAGGTGATCAAATAATTATCACAAGCATCCCGCAGGATGCAGGTGTTTAGACTGTTAGGTGTTTAGGATTTGATAGTCGCCGCGCACTCTTCCATAGTTGCTTGCTCTCCCGTAGTCAGTGCTGGCATCTTCGCTGCTTCAATTGCCGCAATATAATCATTCAGATTTTTAGCACCCATGCAGATGCTGTGGTTGCCGGGTTGATTCAGTGTCCATCGTATGGTTGCCTGTGCCATTGTGCACCCCTCGGGGAGTATCGCGTTGAAGGCCGAGTATCGCTTGTAGTTGTCTGCATTATCAGGGCGCGAACGGTTGTCATCAGAGCTCCATTCCGGCTGATTTTTAAAGTATCTGCCGCTCAACTTTCCCTGTGCCATGATGCCTCGTACTTGTGTGCCGATATTGTGAGCAAGGGCAACGGACCGCATCTCTTCTGCATCGTTCAGCAGGTTGGATGGGTATTGCAGGACATCCATCATATCCAGCTGAATCATAGCTCTGACCAACTCAACGTTTCCGGTTGAAATTCCATAGTAGCGGCATTTGCCCTGTTCAACAAGTTTCTCCAGTATCGCACGTCCCTTTTCGAGTTCGCTGATTGCCGGGGCACAGTGGTAGAGATAGATGTCAATATAGTCGGTGTTCAGCCGCTTGAGCGAGCCCTCAATGCTGGGGATGATCGTCTCCGGGCTGGAACTGTCATTACGTCCGCCTCCGGGACCCACCCGGTAGCCGAACTTGGTTGAGATGATCCAGTCATCACGGTGGCTCTGGAGAGCCTGACCGACTCGTCGCTCTGATTCTCCCCCTCCATACTGCTCGGCTGTGTCAATAAAGTTGATGCCTCGCTCTCCGAGTTCTTGTATCAGACGCAATACGTTGTCTTTTCCTGGGTCGGGGTGTCCATCAGGCTGACCGTCAAAGGCGAGTGGACCCGCCAGTTGCCATCCACCAACACAAATGGGGGTTACTGAAAGCCCGGTTTTTCCAAGTATGCGTTGCTTCATAGTAATTCCTTTGTCGTTATTGTCATCCAGTCGCTACCCTCCATACGCTGAAACCCACATATAGTAACAGTAACAATGCGCCTTCCCAGCGTACGATCCTGGATTTGTTTGTTATGCAAAGCGGCAGTAGAAATAGCGATAGAAAAAGCATCATCAAGAGATCGGAGATGCCGCCCACTGGAACAGGGATCGGACGTATCGTTGAGCAAACACCATTGATCAGCAGAATGTTGAAAAGATTTGAGCCTGCAACACTGCCAATGGCGATATCAGTATGTCCCTTCCATGTGGCCATTCCCGCTGTTATCAGCTCCGGGAGGCTGGTGCCAATGGCAACTACTGTCAGTCCTATAATGGCTTTTGGGATATTCATTGCTTCAGCGATTCCAACCGCTCCGTCAACAGTCAGTTTTCCGCCAAAGACCAGTAAGATCAGTCCTACAATCAAGATAAGCAGGTTGAGAAGTGTTTGCTTGAAATTTTTTCTTTCCTGCTGCTCTTCAACCTCCTTGATGAAAAAATCGGCATTTTTTTTGTTGATAACATCATTGACTGTATAATAGATAAAAACTCCAAATATCAGCAGGAAAATAATTCCGTCAGTGCGGTCAAAAAGATTTTGTGATTTACGTAGCAGGGCATCGCTTCCAGCAGTCAGTGCCAGCAGGGAGGCCAGCACCATCATGGGAATCTCCCGTTTGATGATAACCCCTTTGACCGCCAGTGGCTTGATTAATGCGGAAACACCGATGACCAGGCCTATATTGGCGATGCTTGATCCAATGACATTGCCAAAGCATATATCTGTATTGTCTTTAACCACCGCCAGAAGGTTGATCGATAGCTCAGGTGCGCTTGTTCCAAAGGCAACCACAGTCAGTCCGATCACCAAAGAGGGTACGCCCAGACATTTTGCCAGAGCAGATGCTCCGCGGACAAGGAGATCTCCACCTCCTAGTAACAGGGCCATTCCTATAAATAAAACAAGCAGGTTGAGTATCATTTGTGGTTTTCGTTAATGGTCAATAAGGACTTTAGTATTTCAGGCTGTTAGGCTGTTAGGCTGTTAGGCTGTTAGGCTGTTAGGCTGTTAGGCTGTTAGGCTGTTAGGCTGTTAGGCTGTTAGGTAAGAGTGAGACAGGATAATTGAAGAGTTATCAAATGATATTTCCAGAATAGGGTTCAACTTATCTGCAAACCTAAACACCTAACACTCTAAACACCTAAACTTCTGCATCCTGTGGGATGCGTGTAAAAGTTATTATATGTTACTTTAAACACGGCATCAAATCAAGGTACAACATCTTGATAAGGGCCTGTGATTATCAGAACAACCATCGGAAAAACCGTTTAAAGCTTGAGGGAGATTTTTCTTTTGGTTTTGTCTCGCCCGTTGTCATCGTCAGGCGTAGCAACTTGATTTCATAGGGGGCCAGAGTGAAGTCAGTGCAGGAACTCTGGTTTTGAATCAGATCATGTGCTGTAAACTTTTTGTTGTCAGGCGTTCTGACTTGCAGGGCTGCAGGACTTTTACCGAGGTTAATGGCAAAGAACAGAAGCTCTCCTTTATAAGGCGCCGCACGCCACAAACATCCAGGAGCTCCAACGCTGTTTGTTTCAGAGCAAAGGACCGGGGGGGTGAAGGTCCTTGATAGCCAGCTGTTGGTTCACCACTGTGTTGAGTTTTGTTGCATCGTAATTTTCAAGATGCAACTCTGTGCCCTTCGTAATCTTTTTGCCCGCCTTAAGAGGGCGATGGTAGGGGTCTTGCTTCAGATTGCCTTTGCCTATTGTGATAGCTGTTCCTCCCTCAGCATACCAGGAGTCAATGACCTCGCGCTCACCGGACCCCATGTCAGGGCGGAGGTAAAGACTGGCTGGTCGCCGATATATAAACAGCCATCCTTTAATACAACTTTAGCGTGGTTAAAGGGGATGGTGGCTCTGCGGCTTTGCGGGTTGTTAATCACGCGGTTCAGTTCGAGTATTGCCTTATCCAGAATCTCGATGGTGTCAGAGAGCTCTTTCTGCGGAAGCTTTGCGCAGTAGACATCACACTGCTTTCTTAAGAACCATGTTTCGGAAACTGCCTTCTTTAACTCAGCCTGATGGCTTGCATCCCAAAGCGCCCACTGCTTGAAAATATCGGCTGTTGTGAGAGTAACCTCGTCGTAAGAGGTGTCGATCCCCCTCTGCTTTGCCTCATCAATCAGCTGGGTAAGTTCGGCTGTCTTTACTGTAACCTTTTGCTCAAGGGCATACATATCAATAGCGTTGGAGTAAAGAGGAATTGCAACTGATAAAACAGCGACGCATATTATGTTTGTAAGTAGGGTTTTTATGATTTTGTCTTTATTATACAGGGAGAGAATAAGATTGCAAAGGCGGTTTTTAATGTCTGTTGTGATCATAAGTGCTCAAGTATGTACATAAATGATCATTTGTGCTCGACTTTGACAAATACGGTCGCTATAATCTGCGCCATCTTAAAGATAATAAGGTTCTGAAATAAAAACTAAAGGTTAGGAAATACCAAATGAATTATACATATCTCCATCCACGTGATGAAATTACGCTGACGCTTGCTAGAATTTATCGTTATAAGATGACGACTACATCAGGAGGAAATCTCTCAATAATAGATGAGAACGGAGATATCTGGATTACCCCGTCTCGGATTGATAAGGGTACTCTGAAACCGGAAGATATTGTCTGTGTGAAACCTGATGGCACAGTTATCGGCCCTCATGTGCCCTCCTCTGAGTTTCCTTTCCATAAATCAG
The DNA here is from genome assembly GCA_027858965.1 of Kiritimatiellia bacterium. Lineage (GTDB taxonomy): Bacteria > Verrucomicrobiota > Kiritimatiellia > RFP12 > UBA1067 > M55B167. The sequence continues at coordinate 80,491 of JAQIBS010000020.1, read as the reverse complement.
TCTATGCGGCGCGTCCTGATATTAAGGCGGTGGTGCATGCCCATCCTATGGCGCTGGTGGCATTTTCTATCTCCAAAAAGTTGCCTGATACCAAGATTATTCCACAGGCATTTCGTTGGAATGGAGATGTAGGCTTTGCTGAATACGGGGTGCCCGGGAGCCAGGACCTTGGCGATAAAGTGGCGGCTAAATTTGCCGATGGGTTTGATAGTGTGATTCTTGAGAGCCATGGTGTCTGTTGCGGAGGCTCAAATCTGCAGGATGCTTTTCACCGTTTTGAAACACTTGAGCTCTGTTGTAAAACGCAGATAAAAGCATCAATGCTGGGCGAACCTCAGAGCTTGACCGATCAGCAACTGCAGCTTGAATGTAAGTCAGGAACGGGACTTAAGTCCTTTGAGTATGATCCGGATATGATGTCCATTAAAGAGAAGGATCTGCGTAATCAGCTCTGCCACTTTGTGGAGCGGGGATACCGTCAGCGTCTTTTAACAGGAACAACCGGTACATTCTCTGTAAGATTGGATGCTGATTCATTCTTGATTACACCGCGTCCGTTGGATCGTTTCTCCATGCTGCCTGAGGAGGTTGTTATGGTACGCAAAGGCAAACGTGAGATGTCAAAGAATCCCAGTCATGGAGTTTTGGCGCATAAAGCAATTTACGATGCGCATCCTTCAATCAACTGCATAATTAACGCCTCTCCCGTGAATGCTCTCGCTTTCAGTGTCTGTCATCAGGAGATTGATACACGTACTCTTCCTGAGTGTTACATCTTTTTGCGTGAGGTGGGGCTTCTTCCCTTTGAAACCACCTTTAACAACCATACAGAGATGGCTAAGCATGTTTCTCCTCGTAACCCGGCAACCGTACTGGCTAACAACGGAGTAATGGTGGTAGGTGAAGACTTGCTGGCAACATTCGATAGACTTGAGGTGCTGGAATGCTCTGCTGAGGCTATTCTGGATTCACTGCCGATCGGTGGACATGTTCCAATGGATGCTAAGGTGATTGACGATATCTGCGATGCCTTTAATCTGGAGAAGTAGAGTTCTCGGTTTTTAATCTTTCAATTTCCCCTCCGGTTGACTATATTAATTAAATACTGTTTAGGTTTATGTTTGTAAACCTTTCTTTTAATAAACCAGGTGAATAATTTGTACAAGCATTCCATGTTAAAGAGGTGGCCTAGAAGGGTCACACGAAAGTTGAAGGTAGAGAGAAGTTTGTTATTTGATAATACGTTATTACATCGCTCCTGCGCAAGCCCATACGCATAAATCTGATGATTTCGCACTCGCTGATGGAGGATTTTTCATCCAAAGCGAAAAAACCTCTCATATTGATCGAGTTGTAGCATTTTAAGCGAAATTGTAATATTATATAAATTGATTCAATTTATAGGATTTTACGATGACATCTTTAGACTGGTATGATTTTAGTGATGCCACGGTTGGGCTTTTGTTCGGCATGGCGGGGGTGCTGGGCGGTTATGCCCTGCGCGGCTTGGTGGGGCGTTGGCAGGCGGATGCTATCGAAAAGAAAGCGCAGCTGGTTCTTGAGGACGCGGATGTTGAGGTCAAAAATAAGCTGAAAGAGGCTGATATCATGGCCCGGGCTGAGGTTGTTAAAGCCCGTGAAGAGTTTGAAAAAAGCACAAAGGTGCGACGTGGTGAACTTCAGGATGTGGCAGATCGTTTGACTGTGCGGGAAGAGAAGCTTGATACACGGGCTGTATCTCTGGATGAAAAAGAACAGGGTCTTGCCATCAATACTGAAAAATATCGTCATGATGCGGAAATATTACATCACGACCAGAAAAGTGTTTTAAAGAAAAAACTGGAAGCAGATGATAATTTACAGAACCTGGCAGGCATGACTCATGAACAGGCTCGCAAAGAGTTGTACTCAAAAGCGGAGAATGAGGTTCGTGGTGAGTCAGGCAATCTGGTGCGTCGGGTGCAGGAAGAGGCCAAAGAGAGCGCCGACCGTGAGGCCGCCCGTATTGTCGCTCTTGCTGTACAACGCTATTCTACCGCGCATGCTAGCGAGATAATGACAAGCTCGGTTGCTCTGGAAAGCGATGATATTAAAGGCCGTATTATCGGACGTGAAGGACGCAACATCAGGGCTCTCGAATCTTTAACCGGGGTTTCAATTCTTGTTGATGACACCCCTGAAATGGTGGTTATATCCGGATTTGATCCTGTTCGTCGGGAGATTGCCAGGCAGTCACTGGAGCTTCTTGTGGCAGATGGCCGTATTCATCCGCAGCGGATTGAAGATGTTATCAAGAGTGTCACCGAAGATATGGACAAGCGTATTTATGAGGCAGGCGAGGCCGCCGCTTTTGAAGCCTGTGTGCAGGGGGTTCCCGTTGAGGTGCTGCGTTGTATGGGACGTCTCCGGTTTAGAACCAGCTACACACAGAATGTGCTGCAGCACTGTATTGAAGTTGCGCATTTGATGGGGCTGATGGCCGCTGAACTGGGGTGTGATCCGTTGGTAGCACGCCGAATTGGCTTCTTTCATGATATCGGTAAAGCCATGGATCATACAGTTGAGGGACCGCATGCGATTATCGGTGCTGAGTTCCTGAAGAAGAGTGGCGAGATTGAAGAGGTTGTTAATGGAGTTGCCTCTCATCATAATGAAGTTCCTGCTAATGGTATGCTGGCTGTGCTCTGCTCTGCCGCAGATGCTATTTCCAGTTCCCGGCCTGGAGCCCGTGCCGAAAACCTTGGTAATTATGTTAAGCGTCTGGAGGATCTTGAGTCGATTGCCAATGCCTTTGACGGCGTGAAGAACTGTTTTGCGGTTCAGGCTGGCAGAGAGATACGGGTGATCGTTGACCCTGCGGAAATTTCAGACAATGAGTCTGTTATGATGGCTCGTGAAATTAGCTCGCAAATATCTTCAGTGATGAAGTTTCCAGGGCAGATTCGCGTAGTTGTTGTGCGTGAAACTCGTTGTGTTGACTACGCTCGCTAATGCAGCATAACCAGAACCAAACTGAACTCTTGTGATATGCGAATAGCGCGTATCGGTTAACCGAAATGCGTGCCCTTTCTCTTCGCGAAAGAGCCTCGCCCTACACGATGTGGGATGAAATAATTTAAGGAATTTATGAAGATATTACTGGTTGGAGATATTGTTGGCAGTCCAGGACGGCGTGTTTTTAAGAGCGTTGTGAAACGGCTGAAGCGTGATGGTGAAATCAATGTGGTTGTGGCCAATGCTGAGAATGCAGCCGCTGGCAATGGAATTACGCAGTCATTGGCCAATGAACTTTTAAGTAGCGGAGCCGATGTTCTGACTATGGGTGACCATGTTTGGGGTCAGCGTGAGCTGGAGACAAGCATCCACCTGATTGATAATCTGGTTAGACCCTTGAACTTTCCTGCCGGCACCCCTGGGGTGGGCTCTCTTACTTTTCAGAGTTCATTTGGTCCTTTAGTGGTGGTCAATTTGCAGGGACGTGTTTTTATGAATCCCATTGACTGCCCTTTTAAAGCAATGGATAATCTTTTAAAATCACTTCCGAAAAATGTCCCTATCATCGTGGATTTCCATGCCGAGGCCACCTCTGAGAAAATTGCAATGGGCTATTTTCTGGAAGGACGTGTGGCAGCGGTTGTGGGTACACATACCCATGTGCAGACCAGTGATGCGAAAATTCTTCCTGAGGGTACCGCCTATATGACAGATTTGGGAATGACCGGTCCGGCGCACTCTGTGCTGGGAAGGAATGTGACACCTGTACTGAAAAAGTTTACAACAGGGATGCCGGCCCGATTTGACATTGCCAAGGGCCCTGCCCTGCTTGAAGGGGCTATTATCGATATAGACCGCGAAAGCTCAAAGGTTGTTTCGATTAAAGCCTGTCGCTTCCATGAGGACGATCTGATCGCAGCGGATTAGTGATTAATAGTTCAACTTTTTTGCATGTTTATTATTACTTATAGAACTGACCGCGCGGAGCGCTACCTCCCCTTCGACGTTGGAAGTTCGATGTTCAATGTTGGAAGTTCGAGTTGTTTGCGGCTTTGTCGCGCTAGGAACTCTGCGCCACTGTAAGAAAACTATTGATGCAGCAACAACCATTATAATCCTGTAAAAAAAATGGCCGAAACACCTCATATACTTTCAATCACAGAGCTGACTCGAAAAATTAAGGGAGTCCTGACCAAGGAGGTCGGGCAGGTATGGGTGGAGGGTGAAATATCCAATATTAAACAGTACTCCTCTGGTCATACCTACTTTGTTCTGAAAGATCAATCCGCCCAGCTGAGTGCCGTTCTTTTTGCCAATGCTCGTGCGGTTCTCTCTAATACCGCCTTCTTAAAGGATGGACAGCGAGTGAGAGCGGGTGGTGCCATCTCGGTTTTTGAAGGGCGCGGACAGTATCAGCTGGTGGTTCACAAGATGGAATCCGCTGGAGTCGGTGCGTTGATGGAGCGTTATGAAGAGCTCAAGAAAAAACTCAATGCCGAGGGATTGTTTGATGAATCTCATAAAAAGCCGCTGCCTCTGCTGCCACAACGCATAGGGGTGGTGACATCTCCGACTGGCGCTGTTATCCATGATATGCTGAATATCTTAAACCGACGTTTTTCGAATATGCAGGTTCTCCTGACTCCTGTCAAGGTGCAGGGGGCTGGTTCCGCACCCTCAATCGCCAGAGCTATTGGCTGGATTAATGAAAATTGCGGTGAGGGTAGCGAACGTCCGGTGGATGTTATTATAGTGGGCCGGGGCGGAGGAAGTCTTGAGGATTTGTGGGCCTTTAATGAGGAGGTGGTGGCACGTGCCATCTTTGCCTCGCATATTCCTGTGATATCTGCTGTGGGCCATGAAGTCGATTATGCCTTAAGTGATTTTGTCGCTGATTTGAGAGCTCCTACCCCCTCCGCAGCAGCTGAGCTTGTGGTACAACCGAAGGTTGAATTTGAGAAGCGTATCCAGCAGAGAAGCGCTGAGTTGCGTCGTCTGCTAGTGCAGCATCATAAATTGCTGGCACAACGTCTGGAACAGCTCTCGGGCTCTTCGGTCTTGAAACGTCCCGGACAGCTTATTGAGCGTTTCTCCCAGAAGGTCGACTATCTTGATATGCGCTTGCAGCATGCTGCGCATCAGAGAGTCACTGCAGCGCGACAACAGGCTGATCAGATTTTTAGCAGGATGGGCCTGGTACGTGAACGCAGACTCACTGAACTTAAGGTGCGTTTGTCAGGTAGTCGTCAGAGTATGAATAGCGCGGTCATGGTATTGCTGGAGCAAAACAGGAGTCAGGTATCCGCTTTGGAGCGACAGCTGGTGCTTCTGAGTCCGCTCAAAGTGCTTGAGCGAGGCTATTCACTGACGCGTAATGCTGATGGTGCACTGGTGCGCTCTGCAGCAGATGTGGCTCCGGGTGTTGACCTGATGACGCAGTTTGCAGATGGATTTATCAAGTCAAAGGTTGAGGAAATCGTCGGAAGCTTGTAGCTAGTAGTCTGTAGCTGGCAGTAAAAAATACAGAGCTCCCTACGAGCTACCAGCTACAGGCTAAAAAATGCTAACAGACTGGCGTCCTATTGGATGCCACTGATAGGTGGAGAGAAAAATGAGTGAAGAAAAGAAAAGTTTTGAAGACTCTTTGAAACGCCTGGATAAGATTGTACAGGATATGGAGTCCGGCGAGATGGAGCTGGATGCGATGATTAGCGCGTTTGAGGAGGGGCAACGTCTGGTCAAATCCTGCTCAGAGAAGCTTAATGAGGTTGAAAAGAAAATTGAAAAGGTCGTCAAAGGTGCTGATGGACAGATAGCAACGGAGCCCTTTGAGAGTGAATCGGATGCATGATGAGTAATGCTTATGTGAGTTTTACCCCTCGCAGAGGCGCAGAGAAAGCAGAATTTGATTGCGGCTGTGCTGCGCTACGCTCTTCGTTGTGAGAATATTGGGTTACGGCTGAAAGTATTTTTAGTATAATATGCAAATATTTAAGAAATAAATTCAGAAAGCAAAGAGGATATAATGGCATTAACAGTGAATGGATCAGAGATCTCTGCAGAGGAAGTTGAGCAGGAGATTGCACGTTTGAAACCGGATTATGACCGCTATGTATCGGAGAATGGCGGAGAACCGGAGGAGGAACAACTCAAGGAGTGGGCGGCCGAGAATCTTGTGGAGAAAGAGCTTCTGAAGCAGGAGGCCCAGCGTTCTCAGGCCGAACCTGATGACAAGAAGGTCAATGGCTGGCTCGAGGAAAACAGCGCTGCCTTTGGTGAGGAGATTTCTGATGAAAAGAAACGGCTGCGTTGTATTGAAGATATTAAGATTCGTGCGCTGGTAAAATCTGTTCGCAAGTCGGTTAAGCGTCCCTCGGTTGAGGAGATGCAGGCTGAGTATGATGGAAATATGGAACGTTTTACGGTGCCGGAAACTCTTAAGGTATCTCACATCTGTCGTGTATTGAATCCCGGTGTTGAAAAATCGCAGGTTTATATTGATCTGCTTGATCTTAAAAAGAGGGTTGAAAACTTTGAGCTTCACTGGGTTGAGGCATGTCAGAGTTCGGATACCTACCGTGAAGACTTCGGCATGTTTGAGACGGTTATGCGCGGAATGTTTCCCGGTGATATCGAAGAAAAACTTTTTTCATTGGAACGCGGGGATCTTAGCGATGTGATTGAGCTCGACTCCGGCACGCTGCATCTCTTTAAAATTCTGGTAAAACGTGAGCCTGAACTGATTCCATTTGAGGATGTTTCAGAGGAGCTTTCAACGATAATGTTTAATGAAGCTGCCGAAAATTCATTGAATGAATTGCTTGATGATCTGAAAGCCAAGGCAGAAATTTCAAAATGATTTAAACTCAATCTTGACCGCAGGCGATTTTTTGCGTATCTTGTAAGCACTTTTCAGGAGAGGTGGCAGAGTCCGGTTGAATGCACATGACTCGAAATCATGCGTGGCTGCAAAGTCACCGGGGGTTCGAATCCCTCCCTCTCCGCCATTCGACGCGTGCAACGTTGATTTCATCAAGTTTGCACTTGCTCATGGCAGGCCACAATGATTCATGTGTGGGCTTTCCAGACGCGTCGAATGTCCTGAGCTTGTCGAAGGGCTATAAAGATGAAATGGTATACATATATTCTTCGGTGTTCAAATGGATCATACTATGTAGGCCACACAAGATGTGTTGAAAAACGGTTTTTACGCCATGTATCAAAGAGTGGTGCAAAACACACGGCAGTTTATGCACCAGAACAAGTAGAATATAAAGAAGAATTCTTGTCTGAGGAGAATGCCATTCAAAGAGAACTTCAGATAAAAAATGGAGTCGAGCTAAGAAAAAAGCGCTTATTGATGGAAACCTCTCTGAATTGCGAACGTTAAGTAAGAGCCGCGATCATAAAAGTTAATTTTTTTGAAAATTCTCAATCATTTCCGCCAATGCAAAATATATCTCATATAATCTGGGACTGGAATGGAACGCTGCTTGATGACACGCGTGCCTGTGTTAATTCAGTCAATAAGATGCTCTCTGATCGAGGACTGCCTCAGCTGACCATTGTACAGTATCGTGATCTTTTTGGTTTTCCAGTCGCAGACTTTTATAACGAGATCGGATTTATTCTGGAGAATGAGGACTGGGATCTCATGGCAACAGAGTTTCATGATATGTTTCTGGCTGACAGCTCGGTTGCTTTACACAGTAATGCCCGCAGTGTCTTGAAAAATCTGCAGGATAGAGGGCTGGTTCAATCGATTCTCTCCGCCTCAGAGCAGTCAATTCTTGACTCTATGTTGCGTGAGTATAAGCTGGATTCGTATTTTCATCGGGTTATGGGTATTGACAATATGTATGGAGATTCTAAAATTTCCATGGGTCGGGCTATGATTGAAAAGATGGATGTCTGCCGCTCTGAAATTTTAATGATCGGTGATTCGCTGCATGATTTTGAGGTAGCCGGGGATCTAAAAATCGGCTGTGTTCTGATAGCACAGGGCCATCAGTCGTTTGAGCGATTAGCCAGCGCCGGTGTGCCTGTCTTGCACTCGCTGAGTGAAGTGCTTGAGTTGATCGGCTGATAAGCGATTGAGGCGGGGAGCCGCTGCGCTTCGTCCGTTCGACAAGCTCAGCACAGGTCAGGGTAGACGAGTTGGGACGCATGTCAGTTCAGTGGAGGTCTCTAATGAGCAAGATTCTGTATTTAAGCCCGAAGGGCTGATATTATTGTAGAATAAATCGATGACGATGAATGACCCCGAAGGTGGTGACATTATAGCAGAGGTGTTTGAATAACGTCACCACTTCAGGTTTGCATTTTTTTACTCAACTACAATAATAGCACCCCTTTGGGGTTGATTGAAGTAACAGTGCTCAACTGAATTTGGCGAGTTGGGGGTGGGGATGTTTTTGGCGTTGTTATCTATCCATTAAAAATATATACTAAATATATTAAGCAACTTGAATATGCCGGATGAAATTAGAAAGTTAATGAAAAAGCTTTAGTAAGGGGTTAAATGATTGTCGCTGAGAAGATAAAACGTGATATCAGTTTGTTGAGCGTAAATGATAAACTACGCTTGATTGAGGAAATATGGGATCAGGTTTCCGAGAAGAATAATTCCATCCCGTTGCCCGAGTGGCAGAAAAAAGAACTTGATCGTCGTTATGAAGAATATGAGTCGGAGAAGGTAGAGCTTCATGAGGTTCAGGCTGTGCATGATCAGTTGCGGGATTTGTATAAATGAAACCGTATTATACTCAGCGTGCTCGGTTTGAAATAGAATTGACGGTGAGCTGGTATGAACAACAGCAACGAGGTTTAGGTCTGAGGTTTCTTGATGCGGTTGAAAATACAATCGATCAAATATCAAATCATCCTCTTCTGTACATGGTCATCTATAAGAAATTTAGAAGATGTCTTCTTAGAAAATTTCCGTTTTCGGTTTTTTACACAATAGAGAATGAACTGATAATAATACACTCAATCTTTGATAACAGGCAAGACCCTCGAAAGCGTCCGTGACTGAGCAGTACTCAGCTCCGCAAGTTTCAGAAGTCAGCATCTAAGGGGGGAGAAGAGATTTGTTTGTCAGCAGAAACATTTAAACTTTTTCTATATTTATGAAATTTCGCAAAATAATAATCTTGTCTGTCATTCTTCTGTTTTGCACTGCCCATGGCTTTGCCGCTGAGATCATTGACGATAGCTATACAATGAAGCTCTGGACGGTTGAGGATCGTTTGCCCGGTACTCCCTTGACAGGGCTCACGCAGTCGCAGCGCGGGTATATCTGGCTTAGCACCGAGACAAAGTTAATTCGTTTTAACGGTGTTGATTTTGTTGCTCTCGCGGTACCGGATGAGGTGCTGGAGGTGACTGGCTCTCTTCGTGGGGTTGTTTGCGGTGTTCCTCGGGGTGTCTGGTTTTTCGGGTATAAGGGAATTGGCTGCTTTACAGAGGGGCTGTGGCAGAGTTGGCCAGTGGGGGATTCCTCCACCGTTATCGGTAAGTTGCTTGGGATTCTTATATCAGGAGATGGAGTTGTCAGGGCATATGCGGAGCGTGGCCTGCTTGAAGCTGTGACGGCTGAGGATGACCAGACAACGCGCTTTGTTGCGAGGGCATGTCCAGTTCCTTATGATGACCGTGCCACCCTGGGAGCTGTGACTGCGGCTGATTTTGACAACCATGGCCGCTTATGGATGACTGCCTGGAATGGATTGGTTGAATACTCTGATGGGAAGTATGATGACAAGAGTATGCGGCTGCCTGACTTCCTGGTGGAGGCTGTTTCCGGTGTGCATGCTGGTAGGTCGGGGCGGTTATGGATTAACGGCCCAAATGGCATCGCCTATCTGGAGAAGAATATCTGGACTCCGATTGGTTTTCCTGAGAATGCAGGTCACGTTACTGAGATGTTTGAGGTCTCTGATGGAGCGCTCTGGATTGGTAATCCAACAGGTATCTATCGTTGGGAAAATGGAAAATGGTCACATATCGGTGAACAGGATATACCCGGTGGCATGGCTGTTAATACCATTATTGAAGATACAGAGGGTACTATCTGGGCGGCTTGTGATGGCGGTCTGCTGAGAATCAGAAAGCGCTCCGTCGGACGCGTACATTCTGATGGAGTCGTGACTGATGGCACCGCCTACTCTTTTAATCGACTCTCTGACGGGAGTATCTGGATCGGATTTAAAGGACATGCCGCCCGTTTGACAGCGGATACAGCCCGGATTCTGCAGACAATCTATTTAGATGCAGACCTACCTGTCAGCTCTATTTTGCAGGATAAAAGCGGTCAGGTTTGGATTGGAACTTTGGGGGGCGGACTCTTAAAATCTTCGGGAGACCGTCTTAGTATTATCTCTCAGAGAGATTACAGCATTCCTGTTGTGCATACCGTTTATGCTCTGCTGGAAGATCCTGATTTGGGTATACTCGCCGGAACACCTCAGGGCTTGATGCGTATTTCTTCTAGGGGGGAACTTGAAACTTTTGAGTTGCCTGATATTACCATTGATGAAACAGTCAGGCATCTTTACCGTGATGCATCCGGAACTCTTTGGATAAGTTGTGATAATGTTGGTGTGATTGGCTTGCATAAGGATGGATCAAAACAGCTGATAGGTGAGAAGGACGGTTTAAAGGGGTATGTCCGGGTTGTGTTCAGTGATTCAGTTGGCAGTTTATGGATTGGGACCACCACTGGGCTGTTTGTGGTTATCAATAAGTGTGTCTATTCCATGGAGGATAAAATTGGCGGTTTTAATCATTCGGTTTTACAGATTGCAGAGGATAGACATAAAAGAATCTGGCTTGGTACAAAAAACGGTCTGCTCTCTCTTTCATACAGCTCTATTGAATCATTAACCAATAGTGAACTCTCTGATCATACCAAAGGTGTATGCGTTCTGCGTTTGGGTGCAGCTGATGGACTTCCGGGGGAACGGGCTTTGGGAGGGGGTAGCTTGCCTGGATTCTCTGCCAGTACCGGAAAAATGTTTTTCCCTTTTGATGAGGGAATTGCGGTTTTTAATCCTGATGATTTTAAGTTTTCTAAAAAAGCCCCCATGGTTGTTATTGAACGAGTTTATGCCAATGGTAAGAAGTTACTTGATAATATTAATGGGGTTTGTAGTAAGACGGTCTTTTCTCCCGGTGTACGTAATATTGTTATTCAGTTTTCATCGCTCTCGCCTGGAGAGCAAAGCTCTGCGTTCTTTCGCTACCGTGTTTCAGGATTGCGAAAGGAGGGATGGTCGCCTGTTCAGAGGGAGCGTTCGGCTTCCTTTGAATTTTTGCCACCTGGACAATATCTCATGGAGGTTGTTGTCGGTTCCCGCGGGGTCTGGAGTGACGAAAGCGTGAAATTTGCCTTTGAGGTTGAGGCCTGGTTCTGGCAGAGACCCTGGTTTTACCTGGCGATTGCATTTGTGCTTGCTGCTGTTGTTTTTCTTTTTGCTCGCTGGTTGATGAATCACCGCTATAAACTGCAGATGGCTATTTTGAAACGAGAGGAGGCCTTGCACCATGAGAGAGCGCGTATATCCAGAGATATTCATGATGACCTTGGTAATGGACTCTCGGTTGTTGCCACGCTGAGTGAGCTGGCTCATGGAGATGTGGAGAAGGATAGTGCGCACAAACGGCTTGATCAAATATACGATGTTGCCAATGAGCTGGCCCGCAATGTGGATGAAATTGTCTGGGCAGTGAATCCTGTTAATGATGGATGGGAACCATTTATAAGCTATTTTGAGCAGTACACAGAGTATTTTCTGGGAAATTCATCCCTGCGCTTTCATTTTGTTCGGCCTGCAGATCTGCTTGATATGAAGGTTGCCTCAAAGACCCGCCATCATCTGCTGCTTGCTGTCCGGGAGGCTATCGGTAATATTCTGAAGCATGCTTCTGCTACTCAGGTGAGCATTGTGATGTCTATCAAGAATAATACGTTGAAAATTATTGTTAAAGATGACGGTGTTGGATTTGATCCTGAAGTTGATGCCGGGATTGGACATAACGGCTTGAAGAATATGCAGAGAAGGATGAATGAGATTAATGGATCATTTGAAATTAAGAGCAATGCCGGAGAGGGTTCAACTCTGACCTTTATGGCGGAACTTTAAAAGGCACAAGTGGACAATAAAAGGTGATGGTTTCGCATCTAAACTGTTTAAGAAAGCAAGTTTCCTTTAAAGTATAAATTCTTCCTGTAACCGGATATATTAACCACGAAAAACACTAAAAGCACGAAAGAATGAAAGCTTACAGTTTTTCGATATCGTCCCTGTCCGTCTCTATATTAAGAGCCTGGCCTATAATTGAGATATTAAGTACAACCCGCGTGTTTTGACCTAATCGTTTGACAATTCCCTCTGTTCCCATGAATGGTCCGCTTGTAATACGAACCAGCTGGCCCTCTTTCAGACAATCTATCGGTTTCAGGGTTGGATCTACTCGCAATGCTCTACGTACCATAACCAGTTCACGTAGAAACTGACGAGGGTGGAATGGTTCAATTACCTTAACAATAAAATTGGATTGAAGGATCTCCATTCGCTGGTTCTCGGAGTAGCGTGCAAAGGCATAGCCTGTGAAAACGGGAAGCTCCACCTCATATTTTCTTCTTTGGTAGGTTCGAGTTGTTTTTCTCATGGGCACATAACACTGGATCTCATAAAGTCTACAGTATTGCGTAAACTTTTTCTCTGTGTTTGGCTTTAAATGAAGTACTTTCCAGTTTGACATAGAGATGCATATTAAGCTCTTCACATATTTTAATCAAGTAGGAAGAGGTTTTTTGGTAAAAAACTTTAATTGCTATTTTCTCGGATGAAAAATATTTTATTGGGTTGCGGATGGAGCCCGCGTTAGTTATAAATACTTTGTCTTATAATTTACGGCTCTTCGTTAATTTTTATGAAAACCCACAGATTCTGCGAAACATCTCTGAACTTAGACGTGTTCCATAAAATTCGATGAAGAACCTAATTTATTTAGGTTGTTGACCATCCTGCAGAAATCCTCTTTAATATGTGGAAATAAGTGGAGAAACTATGTCCTTAAAATTTTTTACAAATATCGCCTGCTGTTCTTTTTTAATTCTTTTTTTTAGCGGTTGTTTTTCGTTTCACAGCCCCTCCCTCTCAAGGAAGTTTCCCTATATTTCGATATCCGGGGAAAGAGGGCCATCTACGGATTTGATGAAAAAGGCGGAGGCCGGCGATCCGGCAAGTCAGTACTCTTATGGGTTTTCTTTGATTTATGGCGAAGGCGTACCTCAGGATGTTGAGGAAGGAGTTGTCTGGGTTGAGCGAGCGGCGAATGCCGGTTACCTGCAGGCGCAGGCTAATCTCGGAGAGCTGTATCTAAAGGGAAAGAGCGGAGTCCCTCGCAATACGGATAAGGCGGTTGTTTTGTTGAAAATGGCGGCTATGGGTGGTCATATCTCCTCTCAAAAGAGCCTCTCTATCTTTCTGCTTTCAAAAAATAATCCCACCCGTGACCCTGAGTTGGGGGTTGTATGGCTTAAAGCAGCTGCTAAGCAGGGGGATGTAGATTCTCAGGTCGCTTTAGCTCAGATGTATAAGAGTGGTATTGTGGTTGCTCAGAACAGCAAGGAGAGCGTTCGCTGGTTTAGATCGGCTGCCTTAAAGGGCGACAGTGGAGCTCAGCTAGAGCTCGGTATTGCCTGCTATCGGGGGCTAGGTACAGCAAAGTCGTATGAGCAGGCATACGATTTGTTTATAAAAGCCTCTGCAAAGGATGAGGCCGCAGCTATGTCCAACATCGGAGTTATGTATGGTGTCGGACAATTTGTGGAAAAAAGTCAGGAAAAGGCCTTGACGTGGTTTAGAAAGTCGGCAGAACTGGGATATGCCGATGCTCAGAGCAATTTGGGCGTTGCCTACTATCGCGGTGCTGGTGTGGATCAGGATTACCAGGAGGCCTTGAAATGGATGCAGAAAGCAGCTGAACAGGGACATGCTGTGGCGCAGTTCAGATTGGGCTATATGTTTTTTCTCGGTCAAGGTACGTCTGTGGATATGAAAACCGCTGAAGTATGGATAATGAAGTCCGCTGAACAGGGCAATCTTAAAGCAAAGAAGTGGCTTGAAGAACATAAAAAATAAATCACAGGCATCCCATCAGTCTCCGTCCCGCAAGCGGAACTACACCCAGACAAGAAGGATGCAGTCCGTTAGGTTTTAGGTGGTTAGACTTTAGAAAATCACAATTTTATACACTTCCTTTTTAAAGCTTGTTTGATAATTTCAAACAATTGCCAGGCGCTTTTCACCCAATAGCCTATAGTCTAGAGCCTAAAGCCTCTACGTCCCAAAGGGACGCTAGTAAAATTAGTCCAATAATTTGATTTCACCCTGTTTACTTCGAGATGATCTTAAATGTCCACGCGTGTTTACATGGCATGTTGCCGGGGTTGATTGGTGGCGGCGTAATTGTAAGTTTGTTGCCTTCAGCTTTGAAATCAATCTTAAGGTCACTTCCTAGAAGGGTGACGCTCTGAGCATTTTTAAGATTCTCAACAATCACAGGTGTCTGTGGCCATGTTGTGCAGATGACGTAGAGAGCATCCGGTTTTTTTGTATAATAGATTTTATCTTTACGCATCGTGGCCGGTCTGTGCTCCCAAGCGGTAGTTCCGTAAATGGCCTCTCCATTGACATCCAGCCATTTGCCCATATCCAACAGGCGTTCCTGCATAATGACGGGAATGAGTCCATTGGCCTGAGGACCGATGTTGAGTAACAGATTGCCTCCCCGGCTGACCTTCTCAATCAGCGACTCTATGCATTGGGCTGAACTCATGTAGTTCTTTGTTGTTTCAAAGCGGTTATAGCCGAATGATGATCCAATGCCGCGGCACTCCTCCCATGGATGAGCAAATTTCATATCGGATGAGTTGGTGCTGTGAATCAGATCATACTCGGTTGTATGATGGCCACCATGTTTACCTCGTGTTTTTTTACCCCAGCGATCGTTCACTACAACCGTATCTTTAACCGGTGATTCGTTATAGAGCCATTGCAGAAAATCAACACTGCGAAGTTTGTCGTCTGAGTAATCCCATTCGCCATCAGTCCAGATGATCTCCGGTTTATAGCGTGTAACCAGCTCTTTCATCTGGGGCATATTAACTTCGTTTACCCATCGGTCAATTGTCTCTTTAGAGTAGAGTGGATTGCCCCATTCCAACAGGGAGTAGTAGAAGCCCATGTGTAGTCCTGCATCTTTAACGGCTTTGGATAGGTCGCCAGCTAAATCGCGGTGGGGACCTAGAATTGAGCTATTCCAGCGTGGGCTGTACTTACTGGGGAAGAGCGCAAACCCGTCATGGTGCTTGGAGGTCAGAACCACATATTTTGCCCCAGCTTTTTTAAAGAGCTCGGCCCACTTAGCCGGATCAAAATGTTCCGCCTTAAAATCGTTGGCAAAATCGCTATACGTTTTCTTGTCGCCATAAACGCGGTTGTGAAATTCAACAAAAGCCTCATTTTTTGTACGCAGCCTGTTATCATAGTGCTCAGCATATTTGGCATACACATGTTTGCCTTCGGTTGGTGCATAAGCGGGAACAGCATAAACTCCCCAGTGGATAAATATTCCGAATTTGGCTTTTTGCCACCACTCGGGGATAGGCCGTTTGTCCAGAGATTCCCAATTTGCTTCATAGGAAAATGCCATGGTGGTGCATACAATTAATACGCCGAATACAAGTCGTCTTTTCATATTGTCTCCGCTTGATTATAAGTGATGTTAATATAAAGATAAACTATTAATGCCTTTATTATAGATTAAACACAGCAAAAGGCAAGTATGCATTTTCTTGGAAAACACAGGAAGAGTTTTCCTTAGCCGGATTGCAACTCTAAATGCGACAAAATTCATTATGCTTGACAGCCGCTCAACTCTCCCTCGAATACATCCTTCGCGGATGTGTAGTCCAATATCCGGCGCGGATAATTATTTATCCACTCTTCAATTTGCCTTATCTCCTTGTTCGTATACTTGCCGATATCCGCTCCTTTTGGAATGAACTTTCTAACCATTCCGTTGAAGTTCTCGTTAGTTCCTCTTTGCCAGGAGGAGAACGGATCAGCGAAATACACCGCGATTCTTTTAATGGTTTTGGTTACGGATGAACGTTCAAGTGATTCCCAGTCGAGAAACTCGCTTCCGTTATCCAGCGTCAAAGTTTTGAATATTTCCCTGAACCGCCTCGCTCCTATTCGACGTTCCATTTTGCTTAACCCGTCTATGACAGATTTCTGTGTTTTATCCGGGATCTTTAATATAAATGCGTATCTGCTTTTCCGATCGACGATAGTCAGCAGCGCTGCGGCTGACATACCTGTTCCGCTGACTATCAGATCGCCCTCAAGATGCCCGACCTCCTTCCTGTCATCCGCCTCGGAAGGGCGTTTTCGGATACTCTTTTTTGACTTAAACGCTACTTTTTTCGCTCTTTTTTTGCCTTTACCTCTCTTTTTACGCTTAGTCTTCTCTTTCAAAGTGTAATTGTTAACACCCCTGATATAACCACTTTCAATATAATTATAAATGGTCTTAGTGGATAGTGTAACGCTGTACGCATTGTTTTTTTTAAGGACTCCTGCGATCACATCAGGAGCATAATGCTCGCCTAGAATCTTGTTCCGAATAAAATCATGCAATTTCATGTCACATCCTATTTTAAGCCCCGGACCTTTGGTTTCCATTTTGCTTTCGTAAAGCTCCTGTGCCCTCCGTCCGTTGTACACCATCGATGTTGTCAGATCCGAGTTGGTGTGCGGGAAGGTCCCACGCTTTTTCTCCCTGTAGACAGTGCTCCGATCACAGTTCAATATTAAAGCGATCCAACTCGGCTTCTGGCCTGCCTTTAAGCTGCCCTCCATGATTAACCTGTCATCTAAAGTCAGGTGTTTCCCTTTCCCGTCTTTCCTGATACTATTCTTCTGTTCCATGTTACTTTTTCCTTTCTGCAATTTTTTGAACGATTTTTGTTGAGGGTTTATCGTCACATGGAACATTTTTTTTGTCCATATGTTTGTCGCATTTAATATTACAATTTGGCTATTTAAGAAAATTGTAAATATATATTTGCATCGTCTTGTTTAACCTGTATAATAGCAAATAGGTTTTTGTAATAATGTATCGCTGTTTTGGCACTGGGTATAATAGTGGTAGTAATGACAAAAAAGGAGATGAAAAATGGAAGCAGTAAGACAGTTCATAAATCCGTTACTGGAAGTTATGGGAAAATACATTCCCTCATTTGTAGGGGCAGTCATTGTCCTTGTTGTTGGTATATTTGTTGCACGTTTGGTGCGAACTGCGCTGAAAGCGGTGCTGAGTAAGCTGGGCATTGATCAACGTTTTGAAAAAACAACGGGGCAGAAGCTTAGGGTTGAAGCCCTTGCCAGTGGTCTTGTGTACGCTATTATTGTAGTATATGTATTACTTTTAACTTTGGATATTCTTGGCATTGAGGGCGTTCTGGATCCGCTCAAAGATATGTTTGGTGTAGTTATGGGCATGCTTCCAAATGTTGTGGCAGCTGGCCTTATCGGTTTTCTTGGGTTTATTCTGGCCAAGATGCTCTCTGGTATTGTTGCTGTCGTGACTAAAGGACTCGATGATGCCGTTACTAAAGTGGGCTTGCCGGAAAAATTCAGTCCTTCCAACCTTCTCAAGCAGCTGGTCTTTATATTTGTGTTTATTCCTGTACTGATCTCAGCATTGGATGCATTGAAGATTGATGCCATATCCGTGCCTGCAACGCGCATGGTCGAAAGCTTAATGAGTGCTGTGCCTCAGATTCTGGCAGCTGCGCTGGTTATGGGTGTCGCTTACATTGTAGGACTCTTTGTAACTGGGTTTGTTGCATCTCTGTTGGAAAATCTGGGCGCGGATGAATTTCCTGAAAAGATTGGCATCGGAGGACTTTTCAGCCGGACTAAACTTTCCAAGGTTTGTGGAGGCGTCCTCTTTTTCTTCATTATGCTTGGCGCAGGTGTTACAGCGGCGGAGAAACTGGGGTTCGGTCAGGTGGCTGAACTTCTCGGTGATCTATTGGGCTTTGCCGGTAATGTGGCATTAAGCCTTGTCATAATTGCGGCTGGTAACATGATTGCCAATGTTGCATTTCGTGCGCTGAAGCGGGATAATGAGAAGAGCATTGTTGCATCGATTGTGCGTTTTGCTATTCTCGGTCTTGTTCTTGCCATGGGGCTGCGTGCTCTCGGAGTTGCCAACGAAATTGTCAATCTGGCCTTTATGCTGACTCTGGGGGCTTTGGCTGTTACTATTGCATTGGCGTTTGGTCTGGGTGGACGTGAGGCAGCCGGTAAGCAAATGGAGTACTGGTTGAGTAAACTACGCGATTCAGAGCAGTAAGCTGCGTGATTTATAGTCCAGCATCCCACAGGGTGCTGGATTTTTTGCTTTAGTAGCTATAAAATCAACTCCTGTCATAAAAAACAAGAAATTCGCGACAGTTCAAGTGGTTAAAATGTTAAAAAGGTTCCGTCTTCCGCTATTCCGCCTTTACGCGCCCTCCCGCATTGGAATCTATGGGCGATGGCGATCGTGTAAGTTGTTCGTTTAAGTGTTCGAGTAAGCGGCCTCGCACCCCATCGCCAAAGGCGACTCACATTAGGCCCATCTGGCCCATAACGCTATCAGCATCGAGCACCTCAATTCACAATTTACAGAGCGCAGCGTCTCCAAGAGGAAGAACTGTGTCAATCACCCTTAAGGAAGAATGTTTTCAACATCTGATAGCGGATCATCCGATTGTAAGGAGTAAAATCATAAAAAAGAGAGTTGAGCGCTTTGCGGCATACTTTTTTTGCTTCCTCATTTTTGCCGGAAAGCTGTAGATACCGGGAACAAAGAAGTGGATTTGCTCGTGGAGCACGGTTATCATTCTCTTGCATTTTTGTGAGTTGTTTCAGTTTGCCGGTAGCGTAAAGCCAGGCATGGTGAGTTGCAAGGAATTCCGCCTGTAAACTCAGAATGGATGGTAGAGCCGGTGGCTCAAGCAGACGAGGGTCCATCTGGTTCTGATCAATGTCCATAGCGTAATTGAATGTGTCTGCAGCTTTATCGCTATTGGCGGACTCAATCTCCCGCATGGAGTTGTCAACCAGGTTGGTTTGAAGAAGTTCATCTTCGGTATATTCAGAGAGATTCTTTTTGCAGAGTTTCAGTCGTGCCAGAAGATCACCGTAATGCACGATAGAATTTAGAGAGAGTAGGAACGCCCGGTTTCTCTGCTTCAGCAATATGTAACTCTCTCCCTCCAGTAGGGATGCCTCTAAAATCGGATTGCCGTTGCAGTTGATATGTTTTTTGAGATCAACCTTTGTGACCTCTTTTCCGGTTGCATGATCAAAAACCGCCAGAATGCTTTCAGATCGCAGATTGATGATCCATTTTTTTAAGGGAGTCAGAATGGTCGATGACGGGGGCGTTTTAACAATGGATGTAGCGTTGGTCATGCTTATGTTTAGATTGTTATCCTCCGGGGTATAAAGAATGCGCCATTTTCGCGTAACCGCTTGAGGTGCTTCAAAGGTTGAACTCATAAGCAGATTGAGCTCTGAGCCGTCACGGTTTGATGCCAATGCAGAAACGACTGTGTTGGATGAAGCTATCCACCCCGCTTTCTCGCTTAATGTAATTCCGGTAAATGCATCAATGACTTTGATTATGCCTGCTTTGGCTGTGAATTTTAACAGGCCTGTTCCCGAGAAACAGGTGGTCTCGCCAATCTCGCCAGCAGGATATAAACCAGGTACTGTGCTGAGTGCGTATCCCTGCAGTGAGCAATCCTGAGAGTCTTTGATGAAATATACATTTGATCTGACCGCAATCGCTGTGCCGGGGATACTATTGTCCGGCTGGATCTCTGTTTCCGGGAAAGGACCGTCCCCAGCAAGTGAGTCAATGGATACAATATTACCCTCTGGATTGATTTCCATAGCAAACCGACGATTGTTTTTTGAACTTCTGATGATGGTGGTGTTATTAAAGACCCAGGGCGATTCATGACTCTCGGGCCAGGGAAGCCTGTTCTGCCATACCCATTGTTCTTTTTCAAAACTGTAGAGGGCAACTTGTTTTAACAAGGAGTTTTCTGGATCTATTTCTATGGCCAATGCATGCATGCCATCTTTCGAAAGTCTCCAGCTCCACTCCTTGCCGGGGGCTGGTGGTTTGACTGAAATCAGCAGTGCTGGCTGCTTGGCTGCTGCCGCCCAGATGCGAATGTTTGTGAGGTCAACCGCCTGACCGCTCTCTTTCATGGCATTGCGGTATTGCAGCAGTTCCGATATGTCTGCTGTCGCACTGCAAACCGGCAGGTTTGTATTACCGCTGTTTTCAGCCGCAAGCGCAGCCTTCGTTTTTTGTTTGACTGGCGAAAGCTGATTGGCAATGACACCCATAAGGGTTGCTATTATAAAGGGAATCAGAAAAAGGGCGGCTGCAAAAATTAATGTTTTTTTAAAATTGCGTTGCTCACTGCTCTTACTCTCTTGGTCGTTCTCTGTTGTAGATTCGTCTTGCATATCTATTCTCAATGTGGGTATTTCTTAACCCCGGTTTAATTTGATGGTGGATTCCCCCGAATCCTATGCGCCATTAATTATTCTTTTGATGTATAGGCCTGCTTATCAAATGGTTCTCTGCTATTTAACCTTGCCTGTCTCATAAAAATCGGCCAGTGTTTGTAACCCCGCATTGTCAGTTTTCTTCTCGGTGGCGCTCTCTGCATTTTTTAGATAGATGTTGGTGGCAACCGATTGGATTGAGCTACTGGAGATGTATTGAAGGTCAGGGGAGGCTGCTTCTTTAAGTTGTTTGCTGTCAGTAATATTAACCTTAGCATACTTAGTTTTTTGCGTTTGTGCTGTTGCCATCTCGGGTTGTATGGCTTTTTCAGAAACGGCTGCCAATTGGGGTATTTCTTCTTTGTCAACCTGTTTCACTTTTGCCGTTTTTATCCGTTTGTCTCTTTTCTGTGCGAGATAATTCTGCCATTGCTCATTGGCCTCGGTATCGCTTTTACGTTTAGCGGCAACGGCTTTATTCAATGAGTTGACCTTACGACAGTATTCAATGATTCCATCAGCAATCTTATGCGAGCACTCAGCTTGCCATTTACTGGTTTTCATGCGCGCTACCTCTTCTTTGTTCGAAAGAAAACCTGCTTCTATTAGAACTGCCGGACAATGAGTCTCCCTCAGCACAAAAAAAGATTGGCGTTTAAGTCCTCTGTCCATCGTGTTTTCCAGCTTTATAAGCTCTTTGTGAATGGAGTAGCCAAGCAGGTTGTTGTTGTAATCATTTTTGTTTCCAATCTGCCAGCCACGTGGAGGACTGCCACTGGATGTTCCATGATAGCCGCTGGGGGTTAAGACGAATGTTTCCATGCCGCAGGCATTTGTGTTGGCGGCTTTGTTGGCATGAATGCTAACAAAAAGATCGGCCTTTTTCCGGCGAGCTATGGCGGAGCGTTCTGCTAAAGATAGTGTGGTATCTTTTTTTCTGGTATAGATTACTGTTAAGCCGCAGCGTTTAAGGATTTTTCCAACCTGTTTTGCCAGTATTAGATTGATCTCTTTTTCATAAAAATCTTTAAAGGCTGTAATGGCTCCTGAGTCACTTCCTCCATGACCGGGATCAATTACGATTTTCAATGGAGCCGGTTCCTTTTCTGCTTGTGACTGTAGAGAGAGCGAGAGCAGATCCATATCTATGGTTGCTATATGCCATTGATGATTCGACTTGTTTAGTTCCGGTGCCACATTCAGCCAGACTGTTACATCATCAATCTCTGCTTTACGTCTGCCGTTGTAAAAACGCAGGGTGCTGTTGTTGTTCGAAAAAACGCAGTTTTCTGTTGTGATAACAGTGTTGCTGGCTGCAAATGCCTTTTGTGCCTGATTCTGGGTTTTCCAGGAAAAATAGGGGTTTGCAGGTGCAGGAGTTGCTGCACCTGGAAATGGGAGCAGAGTGAGAATAATTAAGAATGTGAAAATGAATTTATGCATTGGCGGGGATTTTTGTTCTTTTGTTCCTATGTTCTGTTATAGCTGAAGGTTCATTATAGCATGCCCTTCCCGAATAATGAATGCAGTTTTGTGAAAACATTGTATGTGAAAAAACCCCGCTAATGCGGGGCTGTACTGTGTTAAGCACTGAGTATAAATGGTTTTTTCCGTTTTCAATAAACTATTATTTTTCTCACAGTTATCTGCAATTCGGAATCATTGATTCAATCTGAACTTACCACAAACTGTAGACTGTAGACTGTGAACTGTAGACTGTGAACTGTAGACTGTTACAGAATATCGCACTTTCCACCGGCACAGGCAATAGTCTGAGTAACGGTTGTGTTGTCCTGCTTCTCGATAAGCTGGGTGTAGTCAACCGGTGCATATGTCCGGGTCAGATCTTCCCACATCTTGCAGGTGCTGACGCGTTTGAGGCAACGTGTCATCTTAAGGGAATCACGGTTAAAGTAGTTGTCAGCAAATTTATGCGCCCGGCGTACCCAGTCGTTTTTCTGTTTGCGGACCTCTTCAATAGCTTCAAGTACACGCATTGGATAAATCTTGGGAGTCTCTTCACTAAGATTTTCTCCGCGTCCCAGAACACAGTCGCAGGCTGCCCAGAGATTATCATCAAAGGCGTGCTGTCCATCAACAATCAGACCGGAGGCCAGAACGGCACCGACTCCATAGGTTGCAACAATGTCTTCGGCAGACAATACTTCGCAGAAGGGGGCCTGTGGATAGTCAAGGTCTCCACCGTCCGGTAGCAGTGAAATTCCAGCAAAGGCGCGGCGATGCTTATATATATATTCTTCAACTGCATCCCATTCACCATCTTTAACGGAAATGGTATTGGATACATTGTGGCTGAGCCATGGTTTAGCACAAAGTTCTTCCTGCTTGCCTGTATCAATCCAGTTCTCTTTAGTTAATTTCACCTTCTCAAGAAGGTCTGTGGCGCAGAGGTCTCTTTTTGTCATGGCATCTGGGTTTGCCTCAATACAGAATGTCAGTACGACATCGGTGCCATTGGGATTCCAGACCGATTTCTCAACAGCCTTGGGGTTTTGTCCCTTAAAAAAGTCAACCAGCAGTTCATCTTCGTTGGCCTGTGCCCTGCGTAGATAGCGCTTGGCATGGTGTGGATGAATTCCTGATGATGTTCCTAGAAGGGAACTGGTTGATCCTGCTGGTTTGACACAAGTTGCTCTGGCTGCAGGGTTGATCCCAATAAGTTTTGCTACTTTGGCATTGATTTTAATGATGTGTTTAGCCATTTTACGCTGCAGCTCAGGGTCAAAAGCTATTTTCGGATGCTCCATCATGCCGGTCATTGAAATTCCCAGCAGTGCTTCACTCTTGGCAATCTGTGTGCTGACATCACCAAGATAGGTGAACTCTGTGTAGTCCGCTTGCAGTGTTCCCAGAATGGCGGCCACTTCGCATGACTCCTTAAACTTCTCGGCAGTGTCAACAATACCCATGTTAATTTCGCAGAGGTTACAGAATGCAAATCCTGATTTACCTTCAAATTGCGGGTAGAGACCAATTTCCACGCAGGGATTGAAGGTCATCTCCAGGTTGTCGGTCCAGACAAAACCGGGTTCGCCAAACTCCTTAACTGATTGCATCAGCGATGAGAACTGCTCGCGGCTTGTCTCGTTGCGTAATAGAATGGCGGAGTTGTTTGACCGTGCACGTTGTGGATTTTCGTTGAACCAGTTGCCTGTTTTGGCTTTGGCCATAAGTTCATCATCCGGTGAAAACAGGCAGATTGTCGCACTACGGCGTACGCCCCCTGAGAGCACGGCATCGGATGCATGCATCAGAATATCATAGGCATCAAGTGAACGCAGCTCGGTCAATCCTTTTTCCAGACAACGTTCCAGAAGCTCTGAGATTAGCTCCATGCTGCGTTTTAGCGGCTCCGGGCCGGGGGCCCGTCCCATGCCCGATGAGATCGGACGTCCCTTGGGGCGTATCAGAGAGTAATCAAAAACAACTTTTTTGCCTGCAAATTCAGGAAATGGATGATGAGATGTAAAGTAACATGAGAGCAGTACTCCCAGAGAATCGGCCCATCCTTCAATCGTGTCAGGAATCACAAATGTATCTGTCGCACCAGTGGGGGGGGCTATTTTCGGCAGCTTGGCAATATGATGTTTCTGGACAGAGAAACCTACGCCGCAACCGCAGAGTAGTAACCAGAGTGCTTCCTGAAAGAAACGAGCTCTGTCACAATATGATGTCGTGCAGTTGTAAATACGTGCATTCTTCTTCAGAATGGGTTCGCCACCAAACTGCATGGCTCGTTGGCTACCCAGTACCATACGTTTCTTGATGGCTTTTTCGCAGCGGTCAAGCAAATCATCAACATTGATGTTCTTGGCGTTAAAGTGGGTACGGTGCATCTCAATAACACGCTCGACAGCCTCTTCAAAGGTCTCGCGGCGCATTTTTTCGGGGATATATCGGCTGTATTTTGATGTAAATACATAATTCTTCAGTGATTCAATGCTCATTAGTAACAGGTCCAGGTAAATTTTTCAGAAAATAGTAAAGTTTTAATGCTTTGCGTAATGTAACTATATATAGTGGTTGTTGTGATGATTGTCCACTATATTTTGTATTTTTTTGTAAGTCGTTGATAATCAAGGAGGTATTTTTTTTAAATGCTGATATATTCTATCACTTAAGATTTAGGACTCATGCGTGAAATTTTACAAATGCTCTGTCCCAACTCAATATCCTCATCACTAAGAACGTAGAGTAGCAAAGCCGCACACAATATTTTAACCAAAAACAATAAGAATTTGATGTTATAGCTACTAATGCAAAATATGCTATTATTTAAAGAGTTTTAAATGCAAAAAACAGGAGAGTACATATGCAATATAGAGAGTTGGGCAACAGTGGAATTAAAGTCTCAGCAGTGGCCATGGGGACCTGGGCGATCGGTGGCGGTCCATGGTGGGGTGATAACGATGATCAGCAATCTATCAAAACTATTCATGCTGCATTGGATCATGGTATCAATCTGATTGATACAGCCCCGGTTTATGGTTTTGGACATAGCGAAAAGGTTGTTGGCGAGGCGTTGCGTGACCGACGCGATAAAGCGGTGCTGGCAACCAAGTGCGGCCTCTGGTGGGATGATCAGCGTGGCTCCTATCACTTTGACTATGATGGACATACAGTTAATCGGTCGCTCTCAGCTGAAACACTTACGATTGAAATCGAGCGTAGTTTGACGCGATTGCAGACCGAGTGTATTGACCTGTTGCAAACGCATTGGCAATCGGTAGAACCAGATAAAACACCCATTGAAGATACCATGGCCTACCTCATGAAGATGCGTGATGACGGCAAGATACGAGCAATTGGTGCCTCCAATGTGAGTTGTGCCGAAATGGATGAGTATCGTGCCGCCGGTGTAATAGTCTCTAACCAACCACGTTACAGTATGTTGGATCGAGGGATTGAGAGCGAAGTGTTGCCCTATTGTATTAAAAATAATGTGGCTGTTCTGGCCTACTCTCCTTTAGAACAGGGGTTGCTGACCGGTAAGATCGGCATGGATTATAAGCTGACCGATTCCGCAGTGCGTAATCGTATTTCCTGGTTCAACCCCGAGAACCGTATCAAGGTGATTACAATGGTCAAGGGCTGGGAGAGCCTTGCAACCAAATACAACTGTACCGTTGCTCAGTTGGTTATTGCCTGGACTATTGCACAGCCCGGTCTGACCTGCGCACTCTGTGGTGCCCGTAAAGAGAGCAATATCATTGAGAATGCCGGTGCCGGTGATGTTGAAATACAGCCGGAGGATATTGCCCGGATGCGTGCCGATGTGGAAGTGCTTGCTCCGGTTATTTGACTATTCTCCCGCAAAGGCGCAAAGACGCAAAGAAGACGGATGCCAAGCATTTTTTAGAGTTTGGTGTTTTCGGTTAATAACTCAGTGTCACTGTGCCTTTGTGTTAAAAGTGTATTGTCATTTGTACAGTCTTTTAATTCATGTACTATTAATAGGTTATAATATTAGCGATAAATAAACATGCAAAAAAAACATGAAAAAGAATGATAGTAATAGCGAGAGCAAAATAAATTGCAGGAGTTTAGGACCTCTTTTCTTAAATCTTGTCATCTTTTTGCGTGATTGTGCAAAAATTCCACTGATCGTTACAGTAACAGCGGCCTCTCTTGCCGGTGTTTGGGGTGGTTATAAATTTTTCGGTTTTACTCCAGCTGTTTATCTCTCCCTCTTCCTGATATTTGTGGCACTCTCCATTCTCTCTCTCTGGCTTTGCAAGCCATTTGTCAGAAAAATATTTTTAGTTCTGATTTTTTTTGTGGCCGGTTTTGCGCGTTCATCGTATGACATTTATAGAATCAGATCTGATATCTCTTTTGTAGAATCATCATCAAGTGCTATATCTGTTGAATGTACGGTAGCTTATAATCCATCGGTTCGTCCACTCAAGGGGCGCGCAGCCAGATATCGTTTTAAAGTTTCTGATGTTCACTTGATTGAAGGGGGGCGACATATCACCGCTCCTTTGATTGTTAACTGGTATGGTGATAAAGAAGGGCTGGTTACCAAGGTCCCTGAACGTGGGAACAAGTGGAGTTTTGCCGGGAGAATGTATGTGGGAGAGGATCGTAGTGGAGACCCCCGGCTGATTCTAAACAGCGGTGAGAGCCATTCAAAATGCTTGAGTTCCGGTGAATCAGGAGCTCTGGCTGTCAGAGTTGCCGAATTTAGTAAAGGGGCATCCAGTCGTATCGCTATCGGCATTGAGGACTGGCATGATGTTGTTGCTATTCATCAGGCGGTATTACTGGGTTTTAAAAGTAAAATACCCTGGGCGCTGCGACAGAAATTTGCCTGGTCGGGTACGATTCATGTCTTTGCTATATCCGGCCTTCATATTGCCTTGATCGCATCGGTCCTGGTTCTCTTTATTTCCTCGTGCGGTGTTCCTCGTTATTATTGGGTATACATCCTGGCACCGCTGCTTTTTATATATACCTTTGCAACTGGTTTGCGTCCCAGCGCTGTTCGCGCCTGTATAATGGCCCTGTTCTACTTTTCCGCTCCCGTTATTGGCCGTAGGTTCAACGCATTGTCGGCTCTGGCTGCCACTGCGCTTGTGGTTCACCTCTTTGCTCCGTCATATATTTTTAACCTTGGGTGCATCCTCTCTTTCAGTGTTATGCTGGGGCTGATTGTTTTATTCAAGCCGGTTTGTGAAATATTTAAAAAGGCATTCAAGGTTGAAGATCTCGAACTTCAGTCCCGTCTTTACTCTGTTTCAGAGGATTATAAAAAAGCGGCATATCTCAGTCGCTGTGCTGCTGTATTGACCTTTATTGCGGAGTTAATGGCGGTAACGACATCGGCCTGGTTGGCTTCAATGCCTTTGAGTGCCTATTTTTTTGAGCGGATCACGCCCGGGGGACTGCTTGCAAATATGATTATCACCCCATGTGCCCTGATGCTGGTCACCGCTGGCGTTCTGGGTTTTGTTGCCAGTTTTTTCTCTGTATGGCTGGCCGCCTGTTTTAATAATGCGGCAGCTGTATTTACCACGATCATGATTAAAACAGCTTCTCTTATATCAGGTTGCCGGTTTACGCATTTTGAAGTCCATAACTGGCCGCTCTGGGCTGTGTGGCTCTGGTTTGCCGCTCTGCTGATGCTGGCCTGGATGCTGCGTCGCATCATTGACCGAAAGAAGGATGATCTTGGGTGGATAGGTGAGTGAAGGGGTAAGAAGTTCTAAAGTGCGAGAGTTCTAAAGTGCTAAAGTTGAAGAGGTGCGAGGGACGACGCGGAAGAGCTTTTTGTCCCGCTTCGCGGGCACGGCTTCGCCTCAAAAATCAAAATCCGCACTGCCCCACGTACCTCGTCTTGTGGATTATGAAGTTAGAGGGGACAGATTGAAGATTGAAGGGTGAAGAGGGAAAATGAGTCGCTATGCTCCGTAGTATATAGAAAATAGAATGTGTTTAGTCGATTACCTCGATTGCAATAAACTCATTTTGCTTTCTGGTTGTGATGATACAACAATCATGACATGATATTTATTAATTCTGATGGAAATAACATGACAAAATCAAGTATAGATAAACTGGGTGATTCTTTACGGTTGAGCCTTACAGATGAAAATCTTGAAAAACTTGATCATTACAGGAGAAGTTTTTCCCCATTTTATTTAGAAGTGGTCGACAAGCTTCGAACGATTTTGGGAGTTGCTGTTTCTGGTAGGCCAGCTAAGACAACTATCTCAATATGTGAAAAGCTGTTTAGAAGTCCGATGCGTTTATCGCAAATGGCTGATATCTCTGGATGCAGGATAGTTGTTCCTGATATGGCGGCTCAGATACAAGTTGTTGATGAAATTGAGCATGATAAATTAATATTAGCAAGATTTGAGGGTGCGTCATTAGAAGATGAGAAATTGATTGAGTTACTGGATAAAGAGTTTGTCTTTGAGATGAAAGAAAATCTTAAAAATGAGATCCGCAGTATGATGTCAACTATTGATGACATAAAGGAGATATTATGATTTTTTTTACTTACATATGATCGTAGCAAAAGCAAACTTGAGGAAGTTAAATCTTTTTCAGACGAAGAGAGAGTTGATGCAGAAAATCAGCGTTTAGAGCTTGAGTTAAAGAATCTTAAGCAGGGAATTGATAGGGAAGTTGTGATACTTAACGCTTCTGATGAAAATGCCTTGAGGAAAACCCATAGACGTTATTTTGAATCCCTATCTCAATTAGTTGAAAATTTTTAAGATAATGATCAGAGTTCCTACAAATAGAAAACCAACCCATCCGGGAGAGATGTTGCTGCAATAGTTTCTTATTCCGATGGGCATGACGCAAAAAGAGCTTGCGGATGCTATAAAGGTTCCTTATCAAAGGGTTAATGAGATTGTTAATCAGCGTCGGGGTATAACACCTAGCACTGCTCTGCGTTTGGCTCGCTACTTTAGTGTCACTGAGGATTTCGGGATGAACCTTCAGTTACGCTGGGATCTTTACGCTGTCGGTGTTAAGGAGCAGAGCGAATTGTCAGAAATTAAGCCTTACAAGCAGGCTGGTGCATTAGCTTAGCTGTGCGCGTCTCTCTAGCTCCCATAATTTGCAACATAATGAATCAGGTTTGAATTGGAGCGGCACGCAACTCTAATCCAAGGGCTTGGACAACTTTGAGTATTGTGTCAAAACTGGGCATGCGGTCTCCTGATAAGGCTTTGTATAAGCTCTCTCTTGACAATCCGGTATCACGGGCTATTTGCGTCATCCCTTTTGCTCGGGCTATATCACCGAGAGCCTTGGCAACAAAAGCGCCATCTCCTTGCGATTCTTCCAGGCAAGCCTCAAGGTATGCTGCCATCTCTTCCGGTGTCCGTAAATGTTCAGCGATATCATATTTTGTTGTTTTAGTCTTACTCATAAGAACTCCTAAAGATTTTTTGCTAGCCGCAATGCTGTTTTAATATCTCTGGACTGCGTTTTCTTGTTTCCGCCAGCCAGTAAAATTATCACGATTTTTCCGATTTTCTTAAAATATACTCTGTATCCTGGCCCATAATCAATTCGCAACTCCGAAACCCCTTCTCCAATCGGTGCTACATCTCCAGCGTTTCTTTGCGCAAGACGCTCAATCCTTACTTGGACACGTGCACGAGCGCGTATATCACGCAATCCATCGATCCATTTGGAAAATGTGTCAGTTTTACGAATTTCAACCATGTCAGATAGTGTAGCCTCTTGGATACGGTAGGTCAATGCTAAACTATGGAAAATGTTGCTTTGCCGATTCTGGATATCAAAATGAAAATTGAAAGCATAGGTGAAGCATAGGGGTCGTAGATGGAAAAGCGACATTTTGAGGCTAACCTTCTTTTTTATTCAGCAATTTAAGCACATGTCCGTATGCGATTTGCAACTCCTTATCATGGCGCAACCTTTTCCCGATACGTGAAACGGCCTTTGAAACTGTCTGCATTTTCAACCCGACCTGCTCCCCCAGCTCCCGAAGCGTCAATCCGCAACGCACCCGGCCAATATATAAAGCCAGATCTCTGCCCCAGTCCCCATACAGGTTTTCAAAATCATTCCAAGGCACACCCTTGACCTGCTCGACCGCATTCACAACATCATCAAAAGGAAGCAGCCTGCGCCACTTTCTCTCGTTTGAATTCACACCTCTGTCTTTCAGTACATTCTTGCGCAGCCTGGCCATGAATTGCGCACTGCCGATAATGAGTGCGCCGGCTATCTTTGCGAATGTTTTCTCCTCGACACCCTGTTTGATGTAATTCTCAATCCACTCCCGATAATCTTTTTGAGGATCAGCCGATTTTTCATTTCCGTGCAGCCACAGTTCTTCACAATACAGCCACTTCGGCCTTTCTGCATATCCGGCATAAGCGGGATATGAACTCCATCGGTGATTACGAAGTGTTTCAAGCCGCTTCAACACCAGTTCCGGTTTCGGCTCTTCAGGAAGCATTCCCGCTCTATCCCGCTGCCGGTCTTCCTTGCCAAGCCCCAAAGCCTTTATCCGCACAGGATTCAAGTGAATGTACATGGCGCAATAAAATGCCCACGCGCCCTCACTGTCAACGGGAATACTCTTAAACCGAGGCTGGAAAAGCGCTCCGGCACACTCATGTTTAATGTTGTACCAGACACTGTAACTGGTATTCAGCCACTGCATTGCACGACTGACATTACCTTCAGGAGACTCGATCAGAAGATGTGTATGTTATGTAAAGTAACTGATTATGTGAAGTTCATCAACTCTTTCTCTTTATTAACAGGCCTTTTACTCTCTCTACAAAACTTTTACTCAACATAATTATATGCTATGAATCTTCTTAGAGACCTCAATTATTGAGGTTGAAAAGGAGGCTGTCATGGCACTGGAACAAGTTTTTACCTATTCATGCACTCTGGCAAAATTGCGGAGTGAGCCCTTGGGGCACTTACTGGATAACTTTTGTGACGAATTGCTGGATCAAGGGTTTTCGAGAGGTACAATTCGTTTGCATCTCAGCCATGTATCACATCTGAACACATGGCTTGCGGATGAAAAGTGGAAATGGGAAGAGCATCTGACTCAAAGCGATATTGATGCCTTTTATGCCGACTACAGGTTGCTGTGCAGGCACAGGGGACCACTGGAATTACACCTCCGGCGGAATCGGTTATCGATCAATCGATTCTGTAAACACCTTGATGACAATGGTTTATTTAAGGTGTGGAAAGACACGCCCTGTTATGAATCGTTGCTTTCCGGCTATCTGTGGTGGATGAAAGATCATCAGCATGCTGCTGAGGGAACCCTGAAAGTTCGGCGTAGCAGTCTGGTGAAATTTCTGAATGCGCTGGGGGCGAAAGCCACATCCGATGGCGTGGGTGAGCTGATGCCGGATGACGTTGAGTCATTCTTTCTTGATATTGCAGATAAAATGGGAAACGCGGCCCGCCGCTCAATGCAGGCTGCACTGCGCACATTTCTGCGCTTTTGTTTCTATCAGGGTTTCATCCATCTGCATCTTGATCAAGCGGTGCCGACACTGCGCACATACAAGCTGGCGCGGGTGCCGCGTGGTATAAACGAAACCCAGGCGCAGACAATCCTTCACTCTGTTGACTGCGGCACTCCGGTTGGCATTAGGGATTATGCGATCATATCCATACTGCACGCCTACGGAGTCAGAGGCGGCCAAGTCCGAGCTCTGAAACTCAGTGATATTGACTGGAAAAACGAACAGATCTTATTCAGAGCCACTAAAAACGGCAAGGACAGCCTGCTGCCTATTACACGGGAGGTCGGCAAAAGCATCCTGAATTATCTACGTGAAGGGCGACCGGCATGCGCCTGTCCGGAAGTGTTTATAACAGGCCGCGCACCTTACCGGAGCCTGCCGCGTAGCAGTACGTTATCCGCTATCGTCAGTCGGCATATTGAAGCAGATATAAATGTGTCCTGCAAGGGCTCACACGCCTTCCGTCACGCTTTCGCGACACGGAAAGTTGCCGAAGGGTATTCTTTCAAAGCGGTCGCTGACGTACTTGGACATCGACATTTATCCACAACCTTCATATATACCAAGGTTGACTTCAACGCATTGAGTCAGGTTGCTCTGGAATGGCCAAAGGAGGTGCTCTCATGAGAGCATGGACCCTTTGCAGTTGTTTAGCGGAAGAGATCGGGAAGTTTATCAAACTCCGATGTCTTTCAGGCACAGACTATGCCAGCCAGGCCCGTCTTCTTGGATACTTCGACCACTTTCTGGTCGGACAGAACATATGGCAGAGGCGCATAACACGTGAGACCTGCGATTCGTATCAGAAAGAACTCGTCGGTCTTGCCCCGCGCTCTCAGGGCAACCGGTTCTGTGTTGTCCGACAATTATGCAGATATCTGGCACTGAGTGATCCGCTCAGTTATATCCCCGAAGCGTTACGTACTCCCTCGTCACATCAGACACACAGAGCCTACATCTTCACAAAAGAGGAGGTCGCCGCATTATTGCGGGCCTCTTTACAGCTGACTCCGACAGGATCATTACGCCCGCAAACCTATTGGACGCTGTTCGGCCTGTTGTACAGTACTGGACTCCGGATTGGAGAGGCCATGGCTTTGAACATCGAGGACTTCTTTCCGGCAGAGATGCGGCTCTATGTTGCCAAGGGAAAGTTCCGTAAAGCCCGCTGGATAGTTTTAAGTGAATCAACCCGCGACGCATTGCAGCAGTATCTGGAGCAACGCGGCAAAAAGAAACCGAATATACCGGAATCACCTCTGCTGCTAAACGAGTGTTGCCGGCAGCTGAGTCATCCGACGGTCTACGCCACGTACAGGACAGTGCTTAAAACCTGCGATATAGCTTACCACAAGGATACCGGGCCGCGCATCCACGACTTGAGGCACACGTTCGCAGTTCATCGCCTGCTGGCCTGGTATCAGGACGGCGAAGATATTAATGCCCGGCTGCCTGCGCTGGCCACATATATGGGCCATGTGGATATCAGCTCGACACTGATATACCTGCAGCCGACGGCCGAACTTCAAGGTGAAGTCAGCCGCCGGTTCCATAATCATTACCTCAATCATATCGCATCAGAAGGAGAACAATCATGACACATTCCATCGCGCCGTTGCTGAAGCGTTTTTTCAGCCATTATCTGCCCATACAAAGAAAGCTCTCAATCAATACCATCCTTGCCTACCGGGACGCAACTAAGCTGTTACTCTGTTACGCGGCTGAGACGCTTAAACACTCTGTTGACAAACTGGATGTTGAAGATATTACCGAAAAGACAGTTCTCGGCTTTCTTGATAGCATTGAGCAGGAGAGAGGTTGCACTGCAAACACCCGTAATGCCCGTTTAGCGGCTATCCGCAGCTTATTCGCGTTCATTGCCCGTGAAGAACCCGTCCTTGTTGAGCAATGCCAGCAAGTTCGAAGTATTCCACTGAAGCGCACCAGACATAAAAGCATCGATTATCTAAAGGAGGAGGAAATGCAGGCAGTTCTAGATGCAGTTGACATAAACTCCCGCACAGGCATACGAGATAAAGCTCTGCTCATGCTTCTTTACAACACCGGCGCACGCGTCAGCGAAATAATCGGCATCGAACTTACTGATTTACAACTGAATAAGGCACCCCAGGTTAAATTACATGGGAAAGGAAATAAAGATCGGTCCTGCCCGCTGTGGTCGGAAACAGTAACCGCATTGAACGCATATATCAGGCAGCGCACACCTAAAGACCCGGAAACGAAACAGATCTTTCTCAACGCCAATAGAGGCCCCATTACCCGCTTTGGCATACGCCATGTAACTCGAAAGTATGGTTTTCTTGCCCAGGTTAAACAGCCCGCGCTGAAGGCTAAACCTCTTAATCCGCACCGCATCAGGCACACCACCGCCATGCACCTGCTGCATGCCAATAATGAAATCACAATGATAAGTTACTGGCTTGGACATGCGGTTTTGAATACAACACATATGTACGTTGAAATAGATATGGAAATGAAGCGTAAAATGCTTGAAACAGTCGATGCACCCAAGGACAAAAGCAAGCCTCCTTGGAAAAAACCATCTATGCTGAGGTGGCTTGAAAAGCTCACTCAACAACCAGAATTATGTGCAGTAAATTAATGGGGAAATGTATAATAAAAGGGCTAGAAAGAGAAAGAGTTGATGAACTTCACATAATCAGTTACTTTACATAACATATTCATCTGGTATGTGAAACTCCGTTGGGTAATATCAGCCGTTTTATGCAGAGTCTGACAACTGGCTACACCGTCTATTACAATCTGAAGAACAATTACTCCGGGCATTTGTTTCAAGGTCGTTTCGGGGCGAAACTTGTAGATGGTGACTCTTATCTGCTTTCTCTCACACGCTATGTTCATTTGAACCCGGTATGTATTGCCACCGTTAAAATGCAATCTTTGGAAAAACGCCTGGCTAAATTGAACTCTTATGGCTGGAGTAGCTATGGTGGATATGTTGATAAGTCCAAGGCGTTGGATTTTGTCGAGTATGAACCGGTGCTAGCTATGGTTGATGCGAGAGGAGATTCTGTTGCACGTAAGAAATACAGAAGTTTTGTTGAGGATGGGATCGCTCAGAGCGATGATGAGTTTATGCAGGTGAAGGATGCTTCACCTCATTCGATTGGATCTCTGGAGTTTGATTGTCGCGTGAGAAGATTGTATAAGGCGCTGGTTGAAGAGAGCGGAGTGCCGAAGGATGCCGCATTCAGAGATCAGGTGGAAGCGATTCCTCCAGATGTTGTTGTTGATGCTGTCTGTAATGTTTTTGGAGTTGATAAAGAGTATATCTGTACGCGTCAGCGGGGGTGTATGATCCGGCCGGTTACGGCTCAAATGCTTTGCAGGTTCTCTGGTATGACTAAGCGGGCTGTAGCTGAGGTGTTGAATTTATCAAGTGGTGCGGCGGTGGGAAGCCAGATCAGGAAATTGATGAAGGTTCAGAAAGATGATGATGCTTTGAAGAGTAAGGTCAAAAAAATCGAAACTTGTTTGGAAGAACAATGTAACCAATGAATTTTTTCGTTATTTTTTATTTTTAGGTTTGACCCCAACACGCGCGCTGTATCTATTGTATCTATGTCCTAACTTCTTTCACATATTTCCTGACGATATTTCATTGCGACGTAACTCTCGCAAGTGTATAATATTAATATTATTAATACTAAAGAATTGGAATTTAATTATGCTCAAAGGAATTTCCCCTCTAATCTCTCCTGATCTTCTGAAAATCATGGCTGAAATGGGCCATGGCGATGAATTGGTTCTGGCTGATGCCCACTTTCCTGGATACACCATGTGTGCTAACGTTTTACGTGCCGATGGATTGCGTATCCCTGAACTGCTCGAAGGAATTATTCCGCTCTTTGAACTGGATAGCTACTCGCCTCCGCTGATTATGATGGCTGCGGTTGAAGGTGATGCGCTTGATCCCTCAGTTGAAACGCGCTATGTTGCTGCAATGGCAAAGAATCTGGATGTAGTTCCCGCTGTTGAACGTATTGACCGTTTCCGCTTTTATGATCGCGTGATGGAGGATGCCTTCGCCGTTGTTATGACCGGTGAGCTGGCTAAATACGGCAACATTATCTTGAAAAAAGGTGTTACCCCGGTTGGGTAAGCAGGTTTGTTCTTAAATCATAGTCATTATCCTGATCAGAAACAGGAGCAAGTCAATTTCGTTGAACATCCCTGAAAATGAATTACGGCAAAGGAAAGTAGTGCAAGCATCCTGCTTGCCTCAATAATATGCCAAGCAGGATTCTTGGACTACATTTTATAATATGAAAATTATATTTCCCTATCTCGTTTTATTTTGCGTATTTGCGGCTTCAGCAGAGCTGATTAAAACTGCCGATATTCGCATTCGCGATCCCTTTATCGTTGCGGATCAATCAACGCAGAGTTATTACATGTATGCGCAGGCGGCTAACCGTGCCGGCAGCGATTTTAAAGGAGTTGAGGTTTATACCAGCAAGGACCTGCAGAACTGGAATCCGCCGAAACCGGTGCTGAAACTTAGGAATCCTGAAAAGATCAGATTTGTCTGGGCTCCGGAGGTGCATGCGTATAATGGCAAGTACTACTTGTTTGTTACACTGACCTATCATAAGAAATTGTTAGAAAAGAAGCCAATTGATGAGAAGAGTTGGCCGCCGATGAATCGACGGGGAACTCACATCTATGTTAGTGAATCTCTTGAGGGCTCTTTCAAACCGGTTAAGAAAGGTCCGCATACACCTGCAGGGTGGATGGCACTGGATGGCACGCTGCATATTGAGGATGGTACGCCCTATATGATCTTCTGTCATGAGTGGGTGCAGACCATTGACGGCACTATGGATGTTGTGGAACTACAGGATGATCTTGCCGCTCCGGTAGGAAAACCTAAACTGCTTTTTAAGGCGAGCGATGCCCCTGGAAGTATTAAGGACCCGAAGCGGGGTAAGGTGACCGATGGCTGTTTTCTCTATCGCAGTCCGAAAAGCGACCGGCTGTTTATGATCTGGTCTACTCATATTCCCGGCAAAGGATACTGCATTGTGCTGACGCATTCTGAGTCGGGTAAGGTCTGTGGTCCCTGGAACGAGCAACGGGTGATCTACCGCAAGAACGGGGGGCATGGTATGATCTTTAAAACATTTGATGGAAAGCTCATGGTGGCGCTGCACCAGCCGAATAATTCGCCGGATGAACGTCTGCATCTGCATGAGTTGGTTGATAAAGGGGATGAGCTTGAAATCAGATGACAGTGTACAGTTTACAGTTTACAGTCTACAGTCTACAGTCTACAGTCTACAGTTTACAGTCTACAGTCTACAGTCTACAGTTTACAGTTTACAGTGAGCAGTTTGCTGTGTGCAGATTGCAGTTGACAGTGAACTGATGCTGCATTTCAATTTTCACTAACACCTGACGACTGCTTGCCTCGCCGTAGCCCCGCTTGCGGGCGAAGGCGGGACGCCTGACACCTGAAATGGGGGATATCTATGAAGCGTATTGTTATTCTGCTTTTTGCAGTGTTTGTTACTGCATCTCTTCACGCTGACCCATGGCGACCGAAAGAGCGTTGGCGTGGTTTTAATCTTACCGGGATGATGGTTCTGGGTGCCTCTCCCGGATATTTTGTAGAGCAGGATTTTGAGTTGATCCATGAACTGGGTTTTAACTTTGTCCGTATTCCTCTGGATTATCGTTTCTGGGTTAAGGATGATGATTGGCAGAAGATTGACGGGGATGCCTTTAAACCTCTGGATCAGGCCATTGTATGGGCTAACCGGCATGAGTTGCATGTTATGCTCTGCATGCACCGGGCTCCGGGATATGTCTCAATTGATCCGCCTGAAGAGAAGGATCTCTTTACTGATGATGAGGCATTGAAGGTCTGTACGCAGCACTGGAGTTATCTGGCAGCACGCTATAAGCATAAAGCCGTTGAGTATCTCAGTTTTAATCTTATCAATGAACCATCCGATAAAGTTGCGGATACAAATTATACAAGAGTGGTCAGTGCGTTGGTTAAATCGGTTCAGGTGCAAAATCCGCAGCGTTTAATTATTACAGATGGATTAGAGTGGGGACGCAAGGTTGCGCCGGAGCTGTTAGAGTATGGTATTGGGCTTGGCACCAGAGGGTATGAACCTCATGGCCTTTCGCATTATCGCGCGGAGTGGGCCGGTAATCCTACTCGTTTGCCTTCATGGCCTCCCTCTGGTGCGGTCAGTCCGTTGCTGGCTCCGCAAAAGGCACCCTTGAATGTTCCTCTTATATTAAAGAATATTCCTGCCTGTCGTTTTATCATTAAACCGGGGATGGTTTCTGGTGATGTTGACCTGCAGGTTGCTGTTAATGATGATTATCTGAAGATGTATCCTCTGCATGCTGGCAAGGGCTCAGGGTGGAGTGATGTTAAGGACATTCCTGACTGGGGGTTGGTGCAGGGTAAATATAACCGGACGCTGGAGTTGGATATCAAGCATGATAAGAGCACTGTGACGCTCTCTGTAAGTGCGGGTGACTGGGCAGAGATAGATCAGATCTATCTGCAGAGTCCAGATTTTAAGCAGGCGGTGCTTTCATTTGAAAATGCCTGGGGTAAAACCAACTCCGTGATTACATTCAACGGTTTTGATGCCTATCAGACTTTTAAGTCGGACCGGGTGCATGGAGGAGTGGCCTATTTGAGGGATATCCTGACATCCCCTTGGGAGAAGGAGCGCAAAGCCGGGCACTTTGTTTTTGTAGGTGAATTCGGTGCCTATAACCGCACTCCTCACAAGGTGACGTTGAAATGGATGGAGGATTATCTCAAGATCTGGAAGATGGCCGATATCGGCTGGGCTCTACGGGATTTTCGAGGTCCTTACGGGATTATCGATAGCGGACGTGAGGATGTGGAGTACGAGGATTTTAAAGGCTGCAAACTTGATCGTGAAATGCTGGATATTTTGCAGAAATACTAAAAATAATTCGGCGCACCGAATTATACGATTCCGCTGCGCGGAATAGCATTATGGAGGGCCGATTTATTAGCAGGCTGCGCCTGAAATTGTTCAGAAGAGTGATTCCGTATTTAGATCATGAATTTTGTTGCCGCTCTGCCGCCTTTTTACTTGTTCGGTTGGATATTGAATATTGGATATTGTTAAAGCTCTTTGATTTGTACGTTGCGGTACCAGATGCGTTTGGCTTCATCCTGAAAGCTGATGTAGCCCTCGAGAGGCCGGTCTTTCATTGCACTTTTGCTGAGATCAATATCAATGATCTGTTCGCCGTTCTGGACCACCTTAAGAGAGTTGCCTTTCATCGTTATTGTATAGCGGTTCCACTCACCTGCCGGCTTGACCATGTTTTTGGAGGGGCCTATGGTTTTGATCAGACCTCCGCAGTCGTGCGGACCCGGGTTTTTCTTGCCGTACGTATCGAGAATCTGGACCTCCATGCCGCTGGTAACGTGGTCTTTAATATCGCCAATTCGTAGAAATACACCGGAGTTTCCCTGTTTGTTGAATTTGAATTCAAGATCGAGAATGAAATCTTTATATTTGCGTTCAGTTCGGATGTAGGCATCGTAGCGTTTCCAGCCCTCCTCACCGGCTCTGGGCTTGAGGGTGACGACATTATCTTTCTCCATAACCCAGTTGCCGGTTGTCTGCCAGCCAGTCAGGTCTTTGCCGTTGAACATATCAACAAAGTCGGCTTTTGTCTCTGCAATGGCAGTGGCTGTTGTTATCAGCAATGCGCTGACAATCACCTTGAATTGAGTTTTATTCATGTTTATTTACATCTTTCTGACGTAATATCCTAAGCGGCTTTTACGACTGTTAAAATGGTTGAAAAGGTTGACCAATGCTACATTTTTAACCATGAAGTTCACTAAGGCCACGAAGGAATTATTAATTTATCCGTCCAACTTCGTGCTCTTTGTGTTCTTCGTGGTGTAGGCTTTTGGCTTGTGGGCAAAGCTTGAATCAGTAATAATACAAATATACTCTTCGTTTGCTTGTGTTGGAAGTTTAAAAAATGATAAATTACCTGTGTTTGTTTCTCCTGATTTCACAGTGAGTTAATGGGTGTTAAGCCCTTATTGAGGATTGATATATATGACACCGCTAATGTTAAAGGGAATTCCCGTATTTTCTCAGTTTCGACTGGACGCATTGATTAAAACAATGCAGGAGGCTCTCGGTTGTTCCGGAGAGCTGAATGTTGTTTCAAATTATGTATATCTTCTGGAGAAAGAGGGGGAGCTGGATGAGCTGACCATGGAACGCTCCTGCGCCTTGTTGGGGGCGGAGAGCTTTGACGGTTTTAAAAGGGGACTTTATATTACACCGCGTAAGGGCACTATCTCTCCATGGTCATCTAAGGCCACCGATATTTTCAGGAATTGCGCTATCAATGGGATCAAGCGTGTTGAACGCGGTATGCATCTGGTCATAACCCTGGATGGCACCGAGATCGCTCTGGCCGATCTGGAAAAGGCATTTGATGTTCTGCATGATAAGATGACCGAGGGTGTTTATCTGAATTTGGATGATATTTTTGTTCATCGTCCTCCTGCTGAAGGCAAGGTCTTTGATGTTCTGGCTGAGGGTGTTGACGCTTTGAAAAAGGCCAATCAGGATATGGGCCTTGCTCTGAGCGAGGATGAGATTGAATATCTCTCTGATAGCTATACAGGAGCGGGCCGTAATCCGACCGATACCGAGCTGGTGATGTTTGGCCAGGTAAACTCTGAACACTGTCGACACAAGATCTTTAATGCCTCCTGGATTGTGGATGGTGATGAAAAGGATATGACCCTTTTCAACATGATTAAGAATACGCATAAGTGCAACCCTGATGGCACTCTGGTGGCTTACTCCGATAACTCTGGCGTCATGGAAGGTTATAAGGGGTTAGCCTTTGCTATTGATGGTGCTAGTAAGCAGTATCATTTTGAAGAGGATCAGATTGATATGCTGATGAAGGTGGAGACGCATAACCATCCCACAGCGATATCACCATTCCCCGGAGCTGCCACAGGTGTGGGCGGCGAAATCCGTGATGAAGCTGCTACTGGTACCGGCTCCAAAACAAAGGCGGGGCTCTCCGGATTTATGGTCTCCGACCTACATGTGCCTGGATTTGCAATGCCCTGGGAGAAAGATTACGCTGAGTTTCCCGGACGCCTGGCATCTCCGCTTTCGATTATGATGGAGGGTCCCATCGGCGGGGCTTCTTTTGGTAATGAGTTTGGACGTCCGCAGCTCTGTGGTTTCTTCCGTACCTTTGAGGAGATGGTTGCCAATCGTTTTATCGGTTATCACAAGCCCATTATGCTGGCTGGCGGTATGGGTAATATCTTGCGTGAACATGTTTATAAAAAGGAGCTGCAGCCCGGCAATTTGATTGTTCAGCTGGGCGGTCCTGCCATGCGTATTGGATTGGGTGGAGGCGCGGCCTCTTCTATGGATACCGGCAGTAATGATGAATCTCTGGACTTCGACTCTGTACAGCGTGGCAATGCCGAGGTTGAACGCAGGTGTCAGGAAGTCATTGATGCCTGTGTGGCCATGGGCTCTAATAATCCGATTGTAAGCATT
Organism: Kiritimatiellia bacterium; assembly: GCA_027858965.1. Lineage (GTDB taxonomy): Bacteria > Verrucomicrobiota > Kiritimatiellia > RFP12 > UBA1067 > M55B167. The sequence continues at coordinate 39,214 of JAQIBS010000020.1, read as the reverse complement.
CACGATATCGGTGCCGGTGGTTTGTCGAATGGATGCCCAGAGCTGGTTGAAGAGACCGGAGCGACCTTTGATCTGCGTGCGGTCAACAACGAAGAAATGTCGATGAATCCAATGGAGATCTGGTGTTGCGAAGCTCAGGAGCGCTATGTTCTGGCCATTGCCCCGGAGAATCGCGAGATGTTTGAGAACCTCTGTAAACGTGAACGCTGCCTGGCTGCCTTTATTGGTGTGGCAGGTGATGATCAGCGACTGGTTCTGAAAGATACTCACTTTAATGATACACCGATTGATATGGATATCAACGTGCTTCTGAGCAAACCGCCTAAGATGCTGCGTGATGTGGTGCGTGTGGATAACACTCCGCCTGATCTGGCTCTGGATGGTATTACGCCGATGGATGCTCTGGAACGGGTTCTGTTACTTCCCGCTGTTGCCGATAAGACATTTTTAATTACAATTACCGATAGAACTGTTACCGGTATGGTCTGTCGCGATCAGATGGTTGGTCCATATCAGCTGCCGGTTGCCGACTCTGCTGTCACCATCACCGGGTACAAAGCCTATACCGGTGAAACAATGGCCACCGGCGAACGCACACCCGTGGCGCTGGTTGACGGTCCTGCCTCCTCTCGTATGGCCGTTGGAGAAGCCATAACCAATATTGCCTGCAGTCGTATCGGCCCTATTGGCAATATTAAGCTCTCTGCTAACTGGATGTGTGCCTGCGGTGAGGATGGTGAAGATGCCCGTCTCTTTGATACTGTTCAGGCCGTTGGAATGGAGTTCTGTCCTCCGCTGGGTGTTTCTATCCCGGTTGGTAAAGATTCGCTTTCAATGCGTACCGTGTGGGAGGATAAAGCCGGTGTTAGTCACAAGCAGATGGCGCCTCTCAGTTTGATTGTTACTGCCTTTGCCACAGTCGAGGATGTGCGTAAGAGTGTTACACCCAATTTAAAACAGGGCGACTCCCGGTTGCTTATGATTGATCTGGGCAAAGGGGCTAACCGCCTTGGGGCAAGTGCTCTGGCGCAGGTTTATAATCAGGTGGGTAATCAGACAGCGGATATTAATGATCCGAAATTGCTCAAATCTTTCTTTGAGGCCATGCAGGAACTGGTGCTGAATGAACTTATTCTGGCCTATCATGACCGCTCCGATGGCGGCTTGGTGGTAACTTTGGCTGAGATGGCATTCACTGGTGGTCGTGGAGTTAGTGCATCCCTGCCGGGTGAGGATTCACTGGCCGCTCTCTTCAGCGAGGAACTGGGTGCGGTGGTGCAGGTTGCGGCCGATAAGGTTGATCAGGTGCTTGCAATTCTAGCCAAGTATGGTCTTGCGGATGGAGTTGTTTCAACTATTGGGTCTGTTTCGGAAAACAGGGATTTCAAGATCTCAGTGCAGGACGAGATTGTGATTGATACAAATATCACCTGGCTGCGTCGCAAATGGTCGTCTTTGACCTGTCGCATGCAGGCGTTGCGCGATAATCCTGACTGCGCCTGGCAGGAGTTTGACAACGGCCTGGATGAGAGCGATCCCGGAATGCAATTCAATTTAACGTACAGCCCCGATGAAAATGAAGCAGCTGGTTCAGTTGAAATGGTATGTGAGAAACCTAAGATGGCTATCCTGCGTGAGCAGGGGATCAATGGACATGTTGAGATGGCGGCTGCATTCTCCCTGGCGGGATTTGATGCGGTTGATGTTCACATGACCGACCTTTTGAGTGGGTGCCTTGATTTGGATAAATTCAGCGGACTGGTTGCCTGTGGCGGATTCTCCTATGGTGATGTTCTCGGGGCTGGCTCTGGTTGGGCTCGCAGCATTCTCTATAATGCCAGACTTGCGGATATATTTAAGAATTTCTTCCAGCGTCCCAATACATTTACATTGGGTGTCTGTAATGGATGTCAGATGGTATCTCAGCTAAAGGACATTGTTCCCGGTGCTGAACACTGGCCGCAGTTCAAACGTAATATCTCAGAGCAGTTTGAGGGGCGTTATGCCACCGTTGAGGTGTTGGATTCACCATCTGTTCTTCTTAAAGGGATGCAGGGTTCCCGGATACCGATTGCCGTAGCGCATGGTGAGGGACGTGCTGAATTCTGCAGTGCTGCAAATGAGGCAGATGCTTTGGCCTCTCTGCGTTTTGTGGATGGCAATGGTGCTGCCACAGAGCGCTATCCCTGGAATCCTAATGGTTCCAAGGACGGGTTGACCGGTTTCACCACCACCGATGGACGTGTCACAATCATGATGCCACATCCTGAGCGTGGATTCAGGTCTGCACAGCTCTCCTACAAACCGGCTGATATGTTTACGGATGAAGCAGGTCCCTGGATGCGTATGTTTAATAATGCACATAGCTTCGTTAGTAGTTGCTGAGGCTGTTAGGCTGTTAGGCTGTTAGGCTGTTAGGCTTTAGGCTGTTAGGCTTTAGGTTGGCTGATGGCCTTGGCTAATTATTGAGGCAAGCAGGATGCTTGCACTACTTTCCTTTGCATTAATTCAACTTACCAGGAAATTCAACGGAACTGAAATGCGCGAATTCTGCTCTTGTATTAAATCTTAATTCTTATTATCATAATCGTATTGAATATGGGGAAAAAGCAATTCTGCTTATTTCACATCTGAACATTTATACATGATAAAGAAAGAGGACTACCATGGGCGATACTGGAAAAAAAGATAAAGGCAAAAGGGAACAACAGAAAAAAGCCAAATTGTCACCTAAGGAAAAAAAACAATTGAAGATAGAGAAGAAGAATAAAGCATAGATTGATGAAGCGATTTTCTGTGATGTATTAAGAACGACCTGCGCGCGGCAAGAAAAGCCGCGCGTGTTTTTATTTTGGTTATGTGCTAAGTTTTTATTTAGCCTGGAAACGGAAATGAACCACGAAGAGCGTAGCACAGCATGCTTTAGTGTTTTTAGTGTTCTACTGGTTAGTCCATTACTGTTTTTAGGCTTAGCTCTTTTCGGTCATTGCTGTCGCAAAGTGCCAGCTTTTCTCGTCTTTACGGGTCTGCCTCAAAATCATTCTGCCTCAAAAATATTATAAGAAATATGCGGAAAGTTAAGCATTTTATATCACTGACTCTTATCGGATTGACGCTGTTTTTTTTATGAAAAAACGTGAGTTGCCCCGTTACGTATCATTTCCTGAAGCCACCCGTTTATCTCCGGTTCAAACTGAGACGACCAGGCCGTCTTTTCTCATAACAGCCGAAGATGGTCGGGAACACACAGTTACCCCTCTTTACAAATATAAAATTGCAGGAATGGTTGTGTCCTGCAGGCATAGTAAAGAGTTATCCGATTATTATAAGGATAAACTTAATATCATGGACGTGGGTCTTATATGGGGCGAAAACCTGAATCCAGAAATCTACCGGAAAATAAAATTCTATTCAAGTGGGGTCCGCCTGTTCTGGCAGTCAAAAGATCAGGAAATCTTTCGCCAATTAAACCGACATAAAGTCTCCAACAACCATCTGGTATAAACTGTTTAAAATTTCTCAGATTTCTCTCATTGTCTGGATTATTGTGATAATTCTCATGTTCTTGTTTGGCCCGCTTAAGCGATTAGATTATTGACAGAATCATTTTTAAGGTAAAATGGGCGTATGGTCGGAGGAGGATGTGAAAGAATTTGAAGATAAGACTTCAGATACGAACTCTGTTAAAGCACTCTAATGAGCCGTTGATTGAAAACTGGCGACTGGAAACTGTCGACTGAAAAGAAATGGTGGGGAATAGCAGACTCGAACTGCTGACTTCCTGCGTGTGAAGCAGGCGCTCTAACCAACTGAGCTAATCCCCCATGTGACCAAGTGATAGTAATATACATTAATCGGACGTTTTACGAAAGTCTGTTTTTTATAAAACATGTTTTAATATGCTTATGTGCTATTGCTTTTGTGTGGGGCAACTTTTTTTCAGTTGGAGGTTATTGATTGCTGAAATGGTATTGATAGCTCCAAAATCTGTAGTGTACACGTGAATGTTGATCTTGGTTATTGGTATCGCAATCGGTATCGGTATCGAATTTAAACTGATGCTTGCTTTGTCCGATAGCGATAGCGGTCCCGATACCGAGTAGCGATGATTTACCCATGAAAAAGTTGGACGAACCTTGATATTTTCATATGTGTCATCTCATTAATTTGTGCTGTAATCAAAATCATTATTTTGCAATCAGGCTGTTTCATGTTATCATTTATCCATTATTAATTCTAAGAGGATGTATATTATGAATTGTCGGTTGAAGAAGATTGCGGTTATGCTACTGGTGGTGGCATTGGGTGGAACAGGCTTTGCTGAATTAAAGCTGCCTTCTGTATTTTCTAATGGAATGGTGTTGCAGCGTGATCAGGCTGTGGCCGTCTGGGGCTGGGATGATCCGGGTAAGAGCGTAACGGTTTCGTTTGCGGATCAGAAGCAGACAGTGAAAGCCGGGGAAGATGGCAAATTTACTGTTATGCTGAAAGATCTGAAAGCATCCAAAGAGCCGCGTATATTGAGTGTCGTTAATGATGCTGGCGAAAAGAAGGAGATTCAGGGAGTTCTGGTTGGTGAAGTATGGCTTTGCTCTGGACAGTCGAATATGTCGATGTCGGTCAGCCGCTCTAATGATTTTGATAAGGAGAAGGCTGCTGCAAATTATCCTCTGATCCGTATGTTCTTAACAAGTAGTGTGACATCACTCAAACCTGAAAATACATGTCCCGGCATGTGGAAGGTCTGTACCCCGGAGAATGTGGGTTCTTTTTCCGCGGCTGCATATTTCTTTGGCCGCAGGCTGCACAAGGAATTGGATGTTCCTGTGGGATTGATTCGTACCTCCTGGGGTGGAACACGTATTGAGGCATGGACTCCCATGGCTGCACTGAAACCCTATAAATTTGTTATGGATTATAAGATCACTGCTGATAAGAGTGCAAAGACCTTTGATCCGGCAGTTGCTGAGAAAAAATATCAGATGCAGAAAAAGGCTTGGCAGATGAAGGTGAAAGCGGCAAAGGCTGCTGGTAAGAAAGCACCGCGTGCTCCACGTAAGTCTATTCATCCTCATAAATCACAGCACTATCCCGCTAACCTCTATAATGCAATGATCAATCCTTTTGTGCCGTATGGCATTCGCGGGGCAATCTGGTATCAAGGCGAGAGTAATGCCGGATCATATGAAAAGGCAATTCTCTATCGCGAAATGATGGAAACCATGGTTTCTGAGTGGCGTCGGGTCTGGAAATCGGAGTTTCCTTTTTATGCCGTTCAGCTGGTTGATTTCAGAAAAGCTCAGGTTAATCCGGTGGAAGATAGTCCATGGGCCTTTATTCGTGAGAGTTTTCTCAAATGTCATCAAGAGATGAAAGGTTTTGGAATTGCTGTTGGTATTGATGTTGGTAATGCCACAGATATTCATCCGAAAAATAAACAGGCCATTGGATATCGTCTGGCTCAGCAGGCGTTGGCAAGAACCTATGGTAAAAAAATTGTTGCCGGCAGTCCTCTGTATACGGGGATGAAAAAAGATGGCAGCAAGATTGTGCTTAGCTTTGATGATGCCGGCAGTGGACTGGAAGCAAAGGGCGGGGCGCTGAAGACCTTTGCGATTGCCGGAGCTGACAAGAAGTTTGTTGTGGCAGAGGCTAAAGTTGTCGGCAAGACAGTGGTTGTCAGCTCTCCTGAGGTAAAGGAACCGGTTGCTGTACGTTATGCATGGGCTAACAATCCGGTTGGATGTAACCTCTATAACAAAGAGGGATTCCCTGCATCACCTTTCCGTACCGATGACTGGGCGCCGATGCAGTAGTCATCCGGCGCGCCGGATGACTCAATTCCGCTGTGCGGAATAGCTGTGTGGAGGGCCGTTTTATGAGCAGCCCTGCACGCAGGGCTGATTGCAGTGGAGTATAGTCGCTTAAGCGACTGAAAGAACAATCAATTGTTCTTTTCGGGAAATTGTCGGTCAAAACTTTTTTGAGGCTTTAGGGTTGCTGCTAAATCATCCACAGCATAGAGCCGACACGAAAAGAAGGCTGTTCAGTATTGCTGAACGGCCTTTTGTTTTATCCACCCGTCTACGCGCTTCGCGTCTTCCGCCTTCTTTTGTCCGGCGTGACATGACGACGTGGCATGCGAAAGAACATAGCGCAGCATAGCCGCAACCATTATTTTTGACAGGATTACAAGATATTACTGCTCCAAGAATTATTTCTCACAGAGTCACAGAGAACACAGAGAGAAAACCACTAAAGATATTACTCTGTGCACTCTGTGACTCTGTGAGAGATAAAAAACGCGCACAGAAAACAAGGATTTGAATGATTGTAGTACATAGAACACAAAGATTTATATATGTTAATTTGAATATGACTTTTTCTTTGCGCTCCTTGTGTTCTTTGTGGACAATAATAAGAACTTTCGCACTATTAATCCCTGACCGGGATTTTTTTCATCTCTTTGTTAACACGGACGAAGGTGACGCTGGTAGTGAAGTAGGGGTTGTCATAGTGGTTTGGTTCAACCACGCTGACGCTGTAGGTGACAGAGGTGTGTCCCTCTTTGAGAGGGGTGATTACGAATTTAAGAACAGCACCGTTTTTTACAGGTCGTTTGAACTCGATCTGATCCATGCCAATAGTTAGGAATCGTGAGCCGGGAAAGTCGATGAATACAGCCATTGCAGCGACTTCATCGACCCATTTGAGCATATTACCTCCAAAGAGATCGCCAAATTTATTCAGATGCTCGGGCATTACCAGTTTGTATGTGATCATAGTTAGAAGAGGTTGAAGGGGTTAAAAAAGTTGAAGGTTAAAGTGGGTTAAAAGGTTTGAAGGTTTGAGGGTTTAAGGGTTTGATGGTTTGAGTGTTTGAAAAGTTGGGATGTCAGTTACTTTCAAAAGGCGCGTCCTGGGGATGTAGCGTTGGCTCTATGAGCCAAATAAAGAGTGTTCCTTATCATGGCGAGTCTTTGGCAGGTACATTGGATAGACAATCTTGCTTCATAGAAGCAATCCTACAGTTCTAACCACTTCAACTTTAAATCTGAGATTCCTTGAGTTTATCCATTAAGCATTTTCTGAACTCTATCTCGCTGGCTTCAATACGTAGCTGCTCCTGATACTCATCGTATGCCGATCTCTCTGCCGTACTGAGCTTCATTATATCCAGTTTGTCCTGGGCCTCTTTCAGCCCTTTTGCAGTAATGTTTTCCGGCAACGCTTCGTTTTTCAGAAAATATATCCACTGATCCAATCCATCCTTGGGCAAATCATCAAAATCATTAATTCGCAGAATATAAAAAGTGGGGAATATTTCATTGATAGATGCAGCAATCAATTTACTGACACCAAAGGCCATCCTGTGAAAATAATCTGCCTCATCTTTATATTGAAGCTCAATGATGATTCGCTTACCTGTAGAATCCTTTACTAACAAATTGTCTGATTTTATGACTCATAAGAGACCTCCGTTGAAAACGATAATATTTTATCAATTAACCGTAGCTTCCGCAACCGCCTATCTGCCAACAGGCAGGCAACCAATTTTTCAATTCTTTCAACCACTTCAACCTAAAACGCAGCTTGCTGCGTTTTACTGCGTTAATTTTCTCCATTCGCTGATGGTCCAGTTGCCGGAGTAGGCATCTCGGATAACAGTGACAGCCGCGCGTTGTTCTGCGAGAACGGTGGGGTTGTTGGATTCATCTGATCCCGGTGCAAGTGTCTGGGCTGCCAGTATGATAACGTAGATGTTCTGACGGAATGAGACTTTGTCGATGATCCCGCGTAGCACATCTTCCGTGTAGTTGTGTTTGTCTATGGGAATGACATTATTGGTTGAAAGATCAGGTAGCATATCCGCAAAACAGCGCCAGCCTGTGTTGTGCTGGTCATTGGTCAGTGCTTTTCTCCAGAGGTCAACCCAATTGGGATTGTCTGCATCTAGCTTCTTCCATGTTGTTTCATTATCTGCCTTGCTTGACCAGTTGTTTGTCCAGCCGACCATTATATCGCTGAAAAGAATGTCCAGTGTTGGTTCGAGGGTGGTGTTAGCTTGAATGAGCCCCCGCATAGGTTTATTCTCTGTTATAGTAAAAAAGTCCAGCAGAGATGCACCTGATTTTGTATCGAAGTTAAGGGTGTTATAAGGCGCATTTTCTGTATTATTGTCGCTGTATCCGCCTCCAGGGTTTGAGGAAGATCCATCACCGCCAAGTTGGAGGCGTACTCCGTCTTCATTTTGGGTGAGTTCTTTATAATTGCTATAGATATGTCCGAGATCTCCGATGGAGTGCAGCAGGGTATTGAAGTGAATAAATGGTAATTCTTTTACCCCTGTACTGAGTGTTGTTGAGTAGTTTAGTGTGTCCCAGTCATATGTAGATGGTATCCATCTGTCCTCATAGGCATTGTTACGTGGTTCAACTACATAGAAATTTCCCTCATCTGTCCAGGCTTTTACTGTTGGTGCTTCATTATCTTTTTTGTCGTGGAGTAGAGCTTCATCAACTATCTTATCGATAATGTTTCTTTCAATATTGCCAGACCCATCTTGCGTCGCCATTGTATCGGGACCTTGAATTGTAACGGCAGGTCGAATCCAGATTTTATTTTCACCTCCAATGGCCAGGTAGTTCGTAGTGTATGTAATCTTGCCTAAGTCATCCTCTTTTCTATCTATTTGAAGAAACGAGACTGTTTGGGTGGGGTAAACAGTCCAGAAATAGCCATAGATGTTGTCTGTTGATATGTGTTCTTCAACATAGTTGCGGCTGTTATCATCATCATCATCATCATCATCATCATCATCATCATCATAGTTTTTAAGGTAGTACCTGCTGCTATTTGCATCAAGGTTTCCTAGTGATGGCTCTTCCATGCGGGGGAGTGCTGTTGTTTGCAGAGATGGATTAGATTGGAAGTAACTAAAGATATCATCCCAATTTTCCTGAATATAGTCATCCGGTGTGAGCAGCATATAGTCATAAAAAGCGGTGATGTCGTTTGTTGGCAGTAAGCCGAAGAGAGCGTTGAGCGATGATTCAAATTCATCCGGCATGTCGAGTGGCTCAATCCGTTCCAAACTGGATTCGTTAAAGAAGTTAGTGTAGGTGACGAAATTTTGAGTGTTAGTGTCTGGTGAGAGAACCATGCCTGCGATGAAGTTGGTGCCTAACTCACCCGATTCCACGTTTTCATAAATAATGTAATTGTCTTCAGGGGTGTCACCAAAAAGAAGATAGGTGGCTCTGTTAGATTCATAGTCCAATGGCACCGCGATACCATCCTCGTTGACAATGTCGCTCATTAGGTTACTGGTTGTCTGTCCGGATTCAGGGTTGAACCAGAACATGACCATATAGTCATGTTCGAACACATATTGACCATAAATAAATTCATTTGTTTCACCTGTTGTTGATTGCATACTCAGCCAGTAGTTGGTGTATGTTTCGTATGTGTAGGTGTTGGTTGAGACGATACCAGTGATGTTTGTTGTTATTTCATCGTAGGTGTGGGGGTAGAAGGCCTCATAGATGGGGGTGTTCTCTATATCGAAGTTGCCATTGGTATCGGCGACAGGCCATGATGGGTGGTTGGTCATGGCGGGAGTAAACCAGAGGTCACCCTGATCAGTGATTTCCTGCCAGAGAGGATGGTTGATCAGGTAGCCGGGACCTACCTCCTGTTCATACTCCCAGGCCCATCTGTTGAAGAGTATTTCCATGACGGTGTTTGATGTGCTGGCGAAGATACCATCAAAAAAGCGTTGAAGTTCGCGATTACTTAGTGGACGGTTCGTGGTTGTGATAACATCAGATTCATTTGTGTGAATACCTACGTAACAGGCGGGCAGTAATGGATGGACATCATTATTATCGCCATATGGTGAGTTTGGAGCAAAGGGATACCATAGCTCCACAGCTACCGCATAGTGGTTGCTTAGGGGCGGATATTGATCTGTGATGTTGTAGTAATCGTAATTACTCAGTTTGTCAGCGGGCCCAGCGTAACCTGTATTGCCTGCACCATCTTCAACATTGAATACAGTTATTTTATTGATCAATGGCACATCTTCGATGGCGTAGGTGTCACGGGTTGGAAGATCGTTGTTAGCTAGATCAATAATAGATACCTCGGGTATTCGGTTTCCATCGATGAAATTTGCGATAGACCAGGCGAGTTTGTCTCCATCTTCAAATTTATATGTCTCGTTTGAAGAGCTTTTTGCCTTACAAATATTTGGTATTATTTTTGTGAGGTTAAACCAGCTTTCAATGAAATTGTTGTCATTATACCAGCGGTTATAACTTGTCTCTGTAATTTTGGGGTTGTATGAAGGGAGATAGTTAGTAATACTGTTGATATCGAATTTATTGTATACCCCCTTTTTATTGCCAGAATAAAGTTTATCGATTAGTAAACCGATGGCAGCAAAATCATCGGGAGCGGGTATGCGCAATTCATTAAGGTTTAACGGGGCGGGGGAAGAAAAAGATTCAGTGCCTACGATATCATTGCCAATTAGGTAGCGGAAGGTGTTCGGATTGGGGTCGTAGGATGTGTGAAATAGAGGGGATTCCGTTGTGTCCAGCTTATTAGACTTCACCAAATATTGGTACAATTCTGTTGTTTTATTTTTCAATGTGTCTGTGAGATCTTGCTGGGAGAAGTATGTCCGTTGTTGTTTCTTGTCAGTTGAGTTGCTATGCAATACGTTTGCATCAATAGTGCTGGAGCAATTAACCACCGCATAGGCTACCCGCGTAGGCTTGTTCTGTAGTCTTTGGCGAAGGTTATCATCAGGGTCGACGTTGCCCGATAAAATCCAAGCGCTACGTAGTGCGTCGCGGCCCGTCGGAAGATTGTTTGTCAGAGCCGGGGGGATTAGTTTTAGAGCTGCATCTGTTAATAAATTGATGTTCGGTACATTATTTTGAAGATTTATAATTGTACGGGAGGTTAAGATGTGTTTATACTGAAATGGAATGTCAGTGCTCAATCCTAATTTCTCCAGTCGCTCAGGGTCTATCCAGTGATTAATGGGGGAAAGGCGCTGGTAGATAGGGGGCGTATCACCCTCATACGGCATCTCTTTGCTAGGATCTACATAGTTTGGATAGGTTAGAGAGTTCTCGATTTGTTGCATTGCAAGGGCAAGTGCGGTATTGAGCGTGCTTTTGGCTGCTAGTCGGTCATGATTTGATGCAGAATTTTTCTTTTGCAGCTTGGCTGATAGTAGGAACGTCATCGCCAAAATCGTAATAACAGAGAGGATTCCTAGGGTGAGCAACAGCGCTACACCCGAACGAGAATCGGGTTTGGAACTTTCAAATCTATGGAGTGGTGTGTACATGATATTCTTATGGTTTAAGCTGTTACTGGTTTATGGCCAATTCTGTGCCTCTCATAGAGAGTCCGCTACATTCAATACATATGCAGTGGCGGCTATCAGAGCAGCATACACTTCTTTACTTTAGTCTTGTTCCTGATACCGTCCTGAATTGTATCATACGTGAGCTCTCAAAGCCTAGATGTCGTGTTAGTTGTGTGAGTTTCTCATCATCATTCGTGGCTTTTTCTGCATTCACAAATTTTGGCCAATCACGGTCATTGTATAGCTTGAGAGAGAAGAACAGCAGATCCGGCAGTACAGATGATTCAATCTCATTATTCTCACCTGTTGAAGCATCTGGGATTTCAATGGATACATTTTTGATCTCGACTTTAGTTGCGATCAATGAAAATAAGCCAATATCTATCGTCGGTTCAGGGTTGTTTAAGGGATTATTAATGAATTCTATCATCTTATTGTGAATTCCTATCTCCCCTATAACTTTTGCCCTCTCTAATTCTAACAAAACACCAATATGTTCGGGATCATCAACATCCTCATAATCCAGAGGTATTATACGTCGAAATAGAGCTCCTTCGTAATAGGTGTAGAAAACAGTGTCGAGAGCAGGGGCTATATCGGAGGGCGTATTCAATGAGCTGTATTTGATAAATCCCAGAAGAATATTCAACTTCTTGACGTTTATAGTGGGGTTTGCAATAAATGTTGGTGCATTTGTTGATATGCTTGTGTCAAAGGGCACTCCATTATCGGCGACAGCATAACTAAGATCTTGCTCCAGAAGGTTAAGAATTTTTTGTGCGACTATTTTTTCGTCTTGGTTTGTGTGTTTAGGGCTCCATATTTCGATTGTTTTGTTGAGTGCCATAGTAAGCGCTCCCAGAATCACTATGAATAATGATACTGCGCTAACTAGCTCAATCATCGTTAGGCCGGAGTTTGATGAAAATAACCTTTTCATTGCAGCCCCCCATTTTTGATCAGGGTTGTCGTGTAAATTCGTTCGTCGCTTGAGTATGTGTCACCATCAGGCAGAATTTGCAGCCTCACGTGAAACATATTGGGTTGACTAAAAACAGAAGATGTCTTGTTTGTTGCCATAATGAGTGCGTAATATGGGTGCCAGTTGTCCAAATAGATTGATTTGTTGTCTATTGCACGGGTGTAGCCTTCGTTGATCATTAGGTTGTAAAGATTGCTCATACCTGCTACCGGAGGGAATTGAAGTTTGTTTTCTCCAATTGCTGCATACCATTGACTGGACCAGTTTTTTTCAGGGGTATTGGCCTGTATTTCGCTGAAGCGTTGATTATATACTTCTAAAGTCTTAAAGAGGGTTGAAGCTAGGTCATCACATCTGGCGTTGTTGTCGGCTTCTTTGACGGATTCCTGGCCGCCATGTCCCAGCCCCATAATCCCTAGGAAGGCTACACCAATAACCAATAGTACCAACGCAATTTCAATTAAAGTGAACCCGTTGTTTGTTATGTTTAAGTTATGGTATTTGCTTGTCATGTATAATCTTCAACCTGTCTTATTATTCGTCGTTGATAATTTCAATTGACGCTGTCGTGAGATCTATCCTCAAGTAGCGTTTTATCGGTTTTTCGTCAAATTTACGCTTTGTGTATATTCCAATATAGTGGCTATGGGGAGTAATATCCCTTTCTTGTATGATTGACCCATCAGGCCGGAATGCAAGGTGTGCTGCGTTATGATCCGGGCGTGTATTTGGGCCCTTAAGAGAGTCTAACGCTCCAATAGAGACATGTTTTGGGAGCTGTTGGCGAGGGGCGGACCGGAATGTGCCAAGCGTGATTAGGTCTGGATCTTCTATATCGATTGGATCATTTGGATCTAGATCGCTAATTAAAATTTCGGTTGCACTGGTTACATTAGTGCAGATATATATTTGAAATTGAGGTGTGTCCGCTTGATTGATGGGCTCATTATTATAATCGAATAAAACATATTTATTTTTACTCTGAGCCAAAGTGCGAGCTTGGTTTAATCCCGCTTTCATAATACGGGCGCTTCCCGTACAGGCGTGCATGGTACTCCATGAGTTGTAGCCACCAAGGGCAACCATGAGTATGATACCAGTCACCGTCAACACGGCAAGCAGTTCAAAGAGGGTGAATGCAGAGCGTCTATCTTTCATGGTACTGTACCCCTGCCGAGTAGATGTATTTTCTGCTCTCATTTGCTTCTGGTCCTATTGAGAATGCGAACGCAGTTGTGTTGCTGACACTCATATAGGAGATGGGGCCGTTGATCTCAAATGTCATTTCATGAGTATATGTGGTTTTTGGGTTAAGCCCCATGAAAACGATAAACTGATTATCCCAAGGGTCTGTGAAGTCGGTAGATTCTAAGACGGTTTTATTATCCAGGTCAAGGAATTCGATTTGTTTTGGATTCAAAGGGTTGGCTTGGTAGAGAGAACCATTCTTAGTGTTTGGATTTGGATCAATCGTGTTTAATGCGCGATAGAGATAGTTATCTTTAATGTATATAGTTTTAACATTTCCGCCATTGGAAGTTGTTGTCACTGTGAAACTGTCATTGCCGTAATGGGAGATTATCTCTGGTATGATCATCTCGTTGTTGTTCAATTCGAAATCATTGCGTAATTCCAGTTGGGGGTCTTTTGTTGTGTAGTTATTGCTTTCGGTCAGCTGGCCTGGCCAAAAACCATAGACTGTTTTATATTTGATTACTGCCTGGGTGAGCAGGGTTGCCTGTATGCCAGCTTTACGACGTTCAGCTGCGTTTCTGACTGATTTTACGGTTGGTAACGATATCGCCAACAGAATGGATAGTATTCCAATTACAATCACAAGCTCAATAATAGTAAAGCCGCTGTACGGCTTTACACACAGCGCATTCTGCGCTGGCGAGATAGCTTTTCGATTGTATGGCTGTGGTTTCATTTTATTTTTAATTACTCTCTGCTACCTTGTCGCAAAGGATCCCCAGCTTCCCAGGATCACATCTGTTGCCGCATCATAAGTACCCGCGTTATCGGTTGTCCTTGTTGCTGGGATGTATGTCCAAACAACAATCGATGCGGTTATCGGGTCCGTTGGTGCAATTACACCGACGGGCAAGATGTTTTGAGATATTTCAATTTGTTTGTCACCATCGGTGTCGAATAGCACTCTATATGCTCGTGGTGTGTTCGCTTGATTTTGATTCAGCGACTTAAATGGATTTACGGGGATGTCTGAGTTATATCTGCTGAATTCCATAAAGGGTATGCCTGCGGGATTAATTAGATCAAAAGTGGCTCCGCCTTTCTCTCTCTCTCCTTGAAGAGTTGCGGCCATCTCGACTTTTATGATGAATCCTTTATCTTCACCGCTTTCTATTGTATCCAGCGAGTTGGTTGGCCAGCGATGATAGTGCGCTTCATATTGCTTAAATGCGGCTTCGATATTTTTAAGCTCGGTGTAGGTAATTGCGCGGCGACTGAACTTTTGAGCTCTTTCCAACGCACCGTAGAGCAGTCCCAGCAGAACACTGATGATAGAGATAACAATCAGCATCTCCATCAACGTGAAGCCGTTTTTGATTCTGGATTCTAGATTTTGTTTTTTAGATTGTCTCATGATATATGCGGTGCCAATCTCAGAGTTAATTTTCAAAAAATATATCGTCAAGCGTTGTGCTGTCTGGGTTGTCTTGACCCTTAAAATTTACGTTTCCGCTCTCAGTGTCTGGACCACAGGAGAATAACTTGTATGCTTGCTTGTTATCATCTCTGAAGTATCTATAGGGTTCCCCCCATGGGTCGTAGATGCTTGTGGGCAGTGTACAACAACTGGTAAAGAGTTGATTTGTTCTATATCCATTGATATAAAATTCTGTGCGACATTCGTAGTAAACCTTCGATAGTTCCAAGTATTCATCGTCATGACTCAGCAGAAACTCTGTCATAACTCCTTCCTCAGTTACCTCTCCAGGATAAGCACCGAAGATTTCGTACCAGTTGTCCATGGCCAGGTGCCATGCACCCAAGTCGCTCTGAGCTCGGCGAATATTGGACACAGCGGTCATGTGATGAGCCAGACCGAGAATCATTGCCATTAAAACGGCGGCGATTGCGGTAACAAAGCTAATCTCAAGCAGGGTTACGCCTCTGCGGTTATATGTGATATCTCTTTTCATCGACCTCTATCGATTCCTGCCGACTTGATAGACTTCTTTTCATTAATGAACTAATGCACTTATGCGAGCTTCGCCCGCAATCCAGCTTGTAGCCAGTAGCTTGTAGTTTGCTCTGCTGTATTTGCTACCAGCTACCAGCTCAAGTTGCTGCTTCAACTTCTTGTTTTCTTGACGGCCATAGCCGGAGGCTGTTTGTTGCAGCTTCTGAGCTATAAGCAACTAATAAACCGGTCTTCTATAAAACAATTCCGCGTAGCGGAATCAGGTAATTCGGTGTGCCGAATTACTCTTCCATTCGGCCTGCCACACGTATAACCTCGTCTATCGAAGTACGGCCTTCAACCACACGCAGCCAGCCATCACGACGCAGTGTTAGCATGCCCTCTAAAATGGCCTGGTCTTTAATGAGATTGGATGGTGCCCGGTCAATCACCTGACTGCGGATAGCATCGCTCATGAGCATTACCTCATTGATGGCGCTCCGTCCTTTGTATCCAGTGAATCCGCAAGTGGGGCAACCATGTCCTAGTGTAAAGCGGGCATCCTTTACCTGCTCAGGATAAAATCCTTGGATTTCGTTATAAATCGATTCAGGGGGCGTAACATCATCACAACAGTTTTTGCAGACGCGCCGTACAAGACGCTGAGCAACAATTCCCTCAACGCATGAGGCGGTTAAATAGGGTTCGACCCCCATGTCAGTCAAACGGGCAACTGCACTGGGAGCATCATTAGTATGAAGTGTGCTAAGAACCAGATGTCCTGTGAGTGATGAGCGAACTGCTATATCAGCGGTTTCAGAGTCACGAATCTCTCCAATTAGAATAACATCTGGGTCATGCCGTAGGATTGAACGCAGTATTGAGGCAAAGGTTAAACCGATTTTGCTGTGTACCTGAACCTGGCTGATTCCGGACATCTGATATTCAACCGGGTCTTCCACTGTGATGATTTTTGTGCCTGATTGATTGATCCGGGCCAGCAGTGCGTAAAGTGTGGTGGTCTTTCCAGATCCGGTTGGCCCTGTCATCAGGACAACTCCGTGGGGCAGCTCGGTCAATTTTGCAATTTTTGGAAGCTGGGCGGGGGAGAGACCCAGTTGATCAAGATCGACCTGGGTGGTGCCGCGGTTGAGAATACGCAGGCAGCTGGTTTCGCCCCAGCTGGTTGGCAGTACGGAGACACGTAGGTCGTAGTCGCTGTTACCGCAGTGTACGTTAATACGTCCATCATGCGGTTTTCTGTGTTCAGCAATATCCATGTCAGCCATGATTTTGACAGCGGAGCTAACGGAATTTCGCAGTTTTTCCACACCATTGGGAAGTGGTATTTTCTGCAGGATGCCGTCAATACGGTAGCGCAGGCGCAGAGTGTCTTCATAGGGTTCAATATGAATATCCGTGCAGTCCATCCGGATGGCTTCTGCTATGATAAGATTAATGAAGCGTACGACACCGGTCTCTTCCGTGGTTACGCCAATATCGGATTTATCTTGCTTGTTTTCTGTCATTTCCATGGCTTCGGCTTCAGCAATCAGTTGATCGATGCTCTCAGCACCCAAGCCGTAAAAATGGGTTAAAGACATGGATACATCGCCATCCGGGCAGAGAATAAACTCAATTCCTGCATCGAGAATCATGCGAAGTCCGTCAACAGTTGTCAGGGAGGGGACACGGCTGGTTGCCAGCATTAGGATTCCATCTTTAAAGGAAATGGGCACAATGCGGTGGCGCAGAGCCACTTTAGGAGTGACCATGTCAATCGCTACCTGCTCCACTTTGAAATCTCCGATGGGATGAAAGGGGATATTGCTGACGTCGGAAAATGTTTTCAGTAAATCGGTTTCGTTGACAATCTTTTCTTCCATCAGGAGAGTGTCTATGCCTTTAAGGGTCAAAGAGGCGCGACCCTGAAGGTCAGCCAGCTTGTCAAAGGTCAGCAAACCTTTGTCAATCAGGCGTTGTGCAGCCTCTGTGATCAGCTCTTCAGTGTAATAACTAATCTGTTGGTTGGTATCCATAAAATCCTAACGTGGGCTGTGCCCACAAACCAGCTTGTAGCTTGTGGCGTGTAGCATGTAGGTTGCTCTGCATTTTGCTACCGGTTGGCGAAATTCTTTTTCTTCTGTTTGGCTTTCTTGATCTGCTGTGCCTTGCGTTTTGCCGCGGCATCAGCTTTGCGTTTTACATTAAGAGCTTTCTTTTGAGCCGGGGTCAGCTTGCCCTTGTTGGCTTGTTTGTTTTTAGCAATCGGTTTTTTAGGCGCTACCTTTTTAGGTGCAGCCTTTGACTCTTCCGGGGCAAGTGAGACCTTTTGACCAATTTTCAGATTTCTTGTTGATCCGTCATCCATACGCAGGGTTGCCTTCTTCAGGTCTGCGTTAACAATGTCGACTCCATGTACAGCGTTGCCTTCATCATAGAAGATTGTGGTTTTATTAGCTGAATCATAAAACATGGCAGCTTGTGTTCCATCAGGACGTTTGATAAAGCCCATGTATGTCAGGATAGGGGTGATCATGGGTCTGCCGTCAGGCCCCAGCTTCTGTCCTGGAACTTTTGCCTTTTTTCTCAGGTGAGCAAAGGGATCTTTTTTCTTCCCATCTTTGGTTTTTGCAACACCGGTTGCATCCTCCTTGGCCTTCTTGAGTGCGGCAATGAAAGCAGCACGTTCAGCGGCGTTGGTGAAAATTGCCTCAATGGTGGGTCGGAATGGGTCAACCGGGATGATGAGAGAACTGGAGGAGAGCTGGTTCGACACAAAGTCCAGAATAGTTATCTCCCATGCTTCGCTCAGTTCAGGAGTTTTTTCGGTGGCGTATTTAATTGGCTCCGGCGGCGTTTTGATTTTGAAACCGCAGTAGAGCGTGACTCCAATACAGACCAGTATCATGGTCAGACAGAACGCTTTGGCGTTCAGGTGCATGATGCCTTTCCATATAGTATTCATAGTTTTTCCTTTGGTAAGGGTTAAAGGGGTTAAAGGTTAAAGGGGTTAAAGGTTTAAGTGGTTCAAGGTTAAAGGTTAAAGTGGTTCAAGTTGTTAATTGTGTATGCATAATGCAATATTGCAGTATGCTTAACTGAACGTCTTCTTTTTTTAACCTTTTTAACCATTTTAACCACAGTTGCGTTAATCAAACAGCAGGGCTGATAAGACAGCCTTTACCCGCAGTTTTGCATCAAAAGTGGGCCCTGACTCTATACGGATATTGCGAAATGCAAATACCTGATTTTCCTCAAACACCGACTGAAAACTGGTATAAAGATGTGCAAAATCAATATCGCATTCAATGCGTACCGGATACTCAGTAAAAATGTGTTTTCCTTTTGCATCTTTGTGTTCCACAGGGGGAAGAGGATAAATTTCGACCAGTCGTGTAATTTGTCGATCCAGTGTCAGATCGGCAACCTTTTCCACTGCTTTAAGCTGCAGCATACGAACACGTACGGCTTCGCCGCTGTCGAGATCTTCAACTAGTCCCAGCTCTTTAGGTACCAGCGGTATGTTTAACTCGCTGGACTTGCTTTCAAGTCTTTCACGGATCTCATAGAGACGAACTTTGTAGTCAATCCGGTCAACTCCGATATTCTGAACTATGGACTGGTCTTCATACGAGCTCAACCGAGTTGCAATGCGTGCCCATTCGTTGGAGAGCTGTTTTAAATTCTGCATCTCATGCTGGGCAACAGTTTGCATGCTGTTGATGGAGTAGCCCGCAAATTTACTAAGGGCCAGCTGACTGCGTACGATCTTGTTGTCATCTGCCATCTGGCGTTGCGGGAGAACAACGTATCGGATTGTGCCGAAGAGTCCTGCTATAATAAAGAGCAAAATGAAGATCACCTGGGCGCGTTCGGTTTTTAATATATCCAGATCTGATTTGTTCATGGTCGGTATACCTCAATTTCAATAACAAAGCGACGGAAGTCGGGGATTTGGGCTAATTCCATTTCAGGGATGCCCGTTGGTGCCAGAACCTGATCATCACTACGTAAATCTACGCGTGCAATAGCTGGAGATGTTTTCAGCCGTTCAATCAACTCACGTACGCTTTTTAAGCTTGGATTTGGGGTATATCCCTCAACAATAAATACTTGATCCAGGCTGTCCACCATATCTTTTTTCGCCTGTGTCTCATCTTTCTTTGGAGCTGCCGCTTTTCTTGCGGCTGCTGGACGCATAGTTCTGAAAAGAGAGAATGGATTGCGGGCACTTTTTGCAATCGGAGCTAATGTGTCAGGTTCAGCTTGTTCCTCTGCATTATAAACCTTTTCATCGCAGAATAAGGTGATCCAGTCATCGGGGTCAACTGATGAACAAACAAGCGAGAGCAGCTCGCGTGAAACCGGTCCATTCATTAAAAGTCGGGCCAGAGGTACGGAGTTGGTCAGCGTTTGGGACTCCATTATTTTCAGCTGGGCAATACGTTTATCTATTTGCTCGCGCGTGCGCAGGCGAGCTTTCTCTGCGCTGAGGATTTGTCCGTCTCGCTTGAATAGATACATGCCTGTTGCGCTGTATATCCCCATGGCAATAAAAATGAAGATTGCGGCCGCTATCCACCATGGCTTTTTTGCACGAAAGACGACTTCATCTTTAAGATCTTCAGGAAGGAGTGAGAGCTTGGTAATAGCGAATTTAAAGGAGCAGAGTGCCAGACCATAGGCGATATCAGATTGTCCGATATATTTTTTGTAGGAGGAAGGGATATTAGGCAACTCCTCTGCTGCCATGATCTCAGTTGTGAGCTTGGTTGATAAATAGGCTTTAAAACCCCTAAGGCGTGCTCCTCCAC
Organism: Kiritimatiellia bacterium; assembly: GCA_027858965.1. Taxonomy (GTDB): domain Bacteria; phylum Verrucomicrobiota; class Kiritimatiellia; order RFP12; family UBA1067; genus M55B167. Next base: position 18,881 of record JAQIBS010000020.1, on the reverse strand, counting down.
CGGATATGACGATTTTATCAATCTGTAATTTTTTTTCAGGAAACTGGCTTCGGAATACACCCAGGCAGGCGTTGAACTGGGATATCCAGCGGTCGGTTGCCGCACGCAGAGATTCAAAGCATGCATCTGTTTCATGTAAACCGCAATCCGATTGCTTGCGGACTTCGGCCTGAGCCTTAGGTAACCCTGTTTCCGCAGATACTGCGTCCGTAAAGATTTTTCCTCCGACGTTAATTGTGCGGGCAAACAGGAGGCCCTCTTTGGTGCCAATGGCGACATCGGTTTGAGAGTTCCCTATATTGATATAGCACCAGGGGGACTTATGATCATCGGTAAATGATTCAAGTGCGTTAAAAAGGGCGACCGGAGAGGATATCAGCTCTGCGGGGCGCAGGTGCATCTGCTCCGTTTTGTGCAGAGCTTTTTCGATTGCGGCAGGGCGTGCCATCGACATAATGTAACGCCGCATTCCCGGTTCCTGTTCGTATTCAAAGTCCGCAACATCAAATACCATCTCATCGCCGGCCATCTCATTGAACTGGGCGATGTCCATCGCTGCAACCTGCTGTGCCGTACGTGGATCGGTGTGATCAATGCGTCCACCCTGAAAAACAGTTTGGTTGCCATCAAGGGAGACATTGCAGAATGTTTTGGATAGATGGTGTTTGCTGACCCATTGACGAATCAGGTCATTGGGGTTTTCTGCATCAAGTGGCAGGGAAAAGGATTCCACGCGCGACACAAAGGGTTTATTCGCACGCATTTGCATCCAGATCGCATGTATGTTCTGCGAGCCTGCGTCAAGAGCTATAATTTGTTTCTGTTTGGCCATAAAAAAAATAGTTTCGTTTTTCTGTGGTTAAAAAATATCGTAAAAAGATTTTAGTTAACTGTCTTAATCGGAGATGCGGATGCTGGTGCAGCGGGCGCTGCCTTTTTGATAACAGGGGGCGCTGCCACTGGAGCTTTTGCAGGTGATTTTGCCGCAGTTGCTGCTGCGGGGGGCTTTGTGTCAGCAGGGGGGGTGTTTTTGAGTACATCCGGGGTGGTGCTACCTTCGGGGATTGGTACTCCGTAACGGTCTTTGGCATTCAGAGGAATAAGCTCTTCACCCATGTCACTGATTAAAGTGGCTGTAACAAAGATTAGGATGTTGTCAACAGTTTCTGTATTTTTTGTATGCTTAAACCAGCGTCCGATCAACGGCAGATCAACCAACCACGGGGTTCCTGAGACAATGTCCTCTTTGCTGGTATCAACTAATCCGCCCAGAACGATTGTTTCTCCACTACGTACCACGGCCTCTGTTTCAATATACTGACGTGAAATAATCGGAATCTCGATCTCCGGTTCGCTTTCGCCGTCAACCGTGCTGGAGAGAGAGCTGAGACGGTAGGTCTTCCACTCTTTGATAGCGCTGATCTCGGGTCTCAGGACCATGTTGATGGAAGCCAGATCAGATCCAACACTGGGTGTTACGACCAGAGAGTAACCGGTTTCAACAATTGTGGGACTGTCGTAGTCGTATGTCACATTATCCCGGGACTCAGCGCTGCTAGAGTTGCTGCCGCTAGTCATGATATTGGTGTCCACCTCTTCAAAGTAGGATGTATCTTCTCCTACGCGGAAACTTGCTTCGCGGTTGTTGAGTGTTGTGACTCGTGGAACAACTACGGTGCGGCTCTCTCCGTTTTCCTGCAGTGCATGCAGGACAGCCTGCAGGGCGGTATTACCCAACAGAAACTGGTAGCCGACAGTGGCACCGCCGACACCGTTATCATTTACGCCGGTGATTTCGCCGGTCAGGGCATCGTGGTTAAAATCAAGCACGGATGCGAAGGTATCGGCACCCAGCGGTGCACTAGGGTCGTTGGCATCTGCGCGTGATCCGCCTCTATCATCAAACAGCCATTCAATACCAAGGTCACGAAGGTCGGAGACCTGTGTGGTGACAAAACGGGCTTCGATCAGGACCTGCAGAGGGCGCACGTCCATAGCTTCAATTAAATTTTCTACCAACTCAAGGTTTTCGCGCGAGTTTTTGACAATCAAAGCGTGGGCTTTATCATTGAAAAGAAAATCGGCACCCTCCGGTTGCGGGACAAAACGCTCGATTGACTCCAGCAATCCTATGTTTCCCGCGTTATCTCCACCGTCCTGTTCATCGTTCATACTATTTTTGTTGCTGTTACGATCCTCACGACCCTTGAAGAGTGATTTGCCTTTGGCAGTTTTGCCCAGCTCTGAACCAACCATGCCCTTGCGCAGTTTGTAGATACGGGTGAGCAAGGGAACTCCTGTAGTAATTTCTTCTTTGGGTGTCACCCATATAAGGCTGGTTCCAACAGAGAAGGTGACATTGAGATTGCGTCCGATATACTCCAGTATTTCAATCAGAGGGGTATCTTCCGCATGGATGGTCAGAGCTTTTTCAGAGATATCACTATCGGCAATGATATTAATATTCTGCGACTGTCCAATCTGGGCAATAATGGCATTAATGTCTGCATTGACCAGGTGGATGCTTACAGGTATTGCCAGTGCTTTCTGCATTGCTGTGGAAGTGGAACGCAACGAGGAGTTTTCGCCCACAACATGTTTTTTCTGACGGTAACTATCGGGAGTGATGGCAAACTTTTTGGCATCAGCACTGCTAAGTTGAGTTGTCATCTCAGATCTAAGCTCCGCCTCTTTTTTGCGATCAGCGGTCAATTGGGTGTTTATTCGTGCCTGTAGCTCAAGCAGCCCCTGCGCTTCAGGGTTTTTGCGTTCTATATCAATACAGGCTATGATTGCCTCCTGCATTTGTCCTTTTTCATAGAGAGCATCAGCAGCTGCAACAGCGGGGCTTCTTGTGGGCGGTGCTTCGGGTATAGGTTCCGGGGCTTTGATACTGGTACAGCCTGCAAGCCATATGAGTGAGCATAAGGTGATAATATGCTTTGAAGTAATGTTCATGTCTGTTTCCTGTTGGTTATGTGATAAATGATAAATTCAGTTTAGTCAATCAGCGACTATCGCCGGGGTGTATCGTGCCCTCCCACCATAAGGGGCCTATGAAAACATTTCCTGCGTAAGCTACGTTAATGGTTATGTAATTTCTAGTTGTGCGGCGGCTGTTTTTTGCACTTAAATTGGCGTATCCCGTAATTTTCATGTCCTTGAAATGATGGTAGCACCGGACAATGGGAATGCGAGATGCACTATAGGGCATTATTGAGTTATTAACTATATTTGCTCTGTCACCAAACCTCATTTGATCCATTTTATAATCACGCATGCAGTAGTCAACGGGGAGTTCTGCTCGGTCTGGGACTTTCCATGATGTGGGGGCTGCTGAGAACTCGTATAAATAACTACAAGCTTCTATGGCTCTGCAGCTATTTGGCCTGCTGCTGTTATTTTCGTTGTCCCAGAAACTAGAATCATTGTCGATTTCATTTTTGCCAATACCTGGCATACTTGTCAATGCTTCTGGCCGGGGTTCCTCTCTTCCATTATTAATGTCGGCAGTACATACGTATGTTGCGCGGTCATCCAAATATTCAGGATAGAGACTGGAAAGCCACTCTGGGGTGATGTTGTTGTTCTCACCCCTGTATATTGTTATTGCCACACCAAACTGCCTCAGATTGGATTTGCAGTTGGTTTGACGGGCACTTCTGTAGCTGGATTGAACTGATACGACTAGGGCTGAGCTGAGAATTCCTATTATGCCAATTACCACCATAAGTTCAAGAAGGGTGAACCCGCTATTTTTTTTGAATCGATTTTGGCATGAACTCTGCACATAACTTCTTGTGGCAATAAAGCATTTGTTGCGAATTTTATGTAAAATGATTTTGGATTTTCCACGCATGAACACAATAAATAGCAGAAAGCGTGCCTTTCTGTAAATAACTAACTTTTATTGATTTAAGTTGTAAAAAGAGATTTTGAATTTTTTACTGCATACAGAAGTACACGGTGCGTCCGGTTGTTGCCCTGTTAAGCTGTGTTACTTTGAATGCAACCAAGACGATCTGGAGTTTTTATGAGTAGATATGTGTTAAAAGAAAGAGGCTTTGTGAAGTTACTCATAGCCTTTTTTATAATTACTGTGATCTCTGTTGATATTGGTTTCAGCAAGGGTGGCAGTGTTAAAGCGCGTCCTGCCTGGACTGTTGCTGAGGCACCTTGCCGTATCAGCTTTATACGGGATGCTGACAATTATATTCTGACAAAGGTTCCTGTCAATATTACCAATCAGTTTGTGAGTGCAGTTGAGGTCTATTCTGCCAAAGATAAATTGCCCGTGAGTGTAATATTCAATGATGGTCAGAATTTGAATATTTTGATTGATGTCACAGGCGTTACCAAACGGAGTCGCATCGATCTTTATCTGATTCCCGGGGAGAAAGTGGCTCAATCCGCTGCTAGTGTGATGCAAGAGGTGGCGCCTTTACATGGTGTGGTTGGACGGACTGCCGGTATGGACTATCCGCGTACCCGTCAGGAGATTGACTCTCTTGCCACCCGTTATGACCGTGCGTTAAAAACTTTTGAAATCACTGCGTTTGATAAAATAGGAAAGACGTATAAGGATTGGTATCGTGGCGACTGGCGTCGAAAAAGTCATCTGGTTGATTTAAATACCTGGGTCCTTGTGCCGGAAGATGGCAAGTTTATATTTGGTCTGGCAGGTGTTTCACCCGCCTGGCTAAAAGTTGATAGCAAGGATATGCTCGAGCACCCAGTTTATCAGCCATTTGATGGCTGGACGGTTACTGATGCTTTTGAGTTGAAAGCCGGATTACATCAGGTTGAAGTTCGTACGCTGTGTCGTCAGAAGATTGATACCGGTGTAGCCTGGAAGCGTGAAGGCGAAGAGGGTGTGGCTGCTGATGTGAAAATGATTACCGGGGTGAATATGAGTGAAGGTCGTATGGAGAGCTCTGATCGAAATGTGCAACCTTTCTGCACTGTAACTTCAGGAGAGGCTTATCGCTTTGCCGGAGTTGATACCAGCTTTGTGCCATTTGATTTTAAAAGTCGTTCGGTATGTTGGTCTGGCAGCTACAATTTATTCTGGAATGTGGCAGATAAAGTTGTTGGCAGCGAAAAACAATTTAAACAAACGGTGGCATCTGTTAATCTCCCCGCTAAGCTTTCTTTAACAATGACAGCTGACGAAAATGGTGAGAGTGCGCAGCATATTGCCTCTATTGATTATAACGGACCAGTCTGGAGTGAGTATGCTATCAGTTCACGAATGACCGGACTTGAAGCGGCCTGTTACGGTAATGATAAGATTCATCCGATTGTCCGGGTCAAGACATCTGCTAAAGATGGGCTGGAGTATACTTTGAAATCTGAGGTGGAGCTTGTCTCCGGTAGAAAAATTCTGCGGTCGGATAAGATGATAACCAATCAGGGATGGGGCCGGCAATATCTCACTGAGATGATTGCAGGCAATGTGAAGCAGATCTCATGGTCGCTGGAGCACTGCGGTTGTGAGCTCTCCTCTGGTAAAGTTAGTTTCCAGCAGGACCCCATCAGCATTGTGCCTGACGGTATCTCAGGCGAATTATTTAAAAAGGGTGATGATTTTGTTGTTCTGGTTGTATCCCGCCGTTCGGCCGAGAGAGAGGTCTTGGCATCTCCTGAGCATATCGCTGCTGAAAATGTACTTGTCATGGATGGATTTATCTATGATGGGTTGAGTAATTCCCAGCTTAGCCTTAAAGATCAGGGTGATTACGGATGGCAATGGCAGAGTCTTTCCGAGTTGGAAAGGAGCAGCCAGCGTTCCGGTAAATCAATGCTGCAGAGCTTTACGAAAATCAATGATGCCTTAAAAGCAGATGCGGTTGTTTATGCGCCATCCCTGGGTTGTATATCACAGGAGGGGGGCGTAGAAGGTTTTGAACGTCGCCTCGCAGCGATGTGCGGACTCCTGACTCACTCAGCAGAGGGCTCTCCCAGAGTTATTCTTGTGGTTCCTCCGCGTTATGAAGAGCTTTCCGCAGATGTGGTGTCAGATAAGACAACTCTTGATTCCCGTCAGGTGGCTGAGATTGTTGTACGTGTGGCTGATGTTTACGGGGTTGAGACGGTTGATCTTTATACGGCCTTTGAGATTGCTAAGAATACCGCAGCCGATGGTTCACCCCTTGTTGAAAGTGGTGAGATTACATTGGCAGGCTGCGCTCTTGCCCGTGATGTCATTAAACGCAAGCTGTAGGAATAATTCGGCGCACCGAATTATCCGATACTGCTACGCGAAATAGCAATATGGATGGCCCGTCTCCGTTAAGTCCGTTCCTCCGTTATTCACAGCTGAACTTTCAGTTCAGCCTCTCCTTGCTTCTCACCCGTTTTCACCCCATTGACGGCTTCCAGTTTTCAATTCGAAAGAGGGCGGTGCGTGCCATTGGGTCAATTTTAGCAGTTGAGGTCTTAACCCATTTGCCGTCGGTTTTGATCTCAAGTGTTACGGTGTCAGCTGGAAAGAGATGCCTCCTCAGTCAGATGACCTCTACTGCATTATGACCTTCAGCAGCAATGTTCGTCGTAAAGACGGCTCGTATCTCGGTCTGTATCATCGCAGTCAGGATGAGGGTGAAACCTGGAGCAAAGCGGTTGATACCGCCTGGTCTCTGACCGGTGATCGTCATCAGGGCATTCAGCTTCCGGATGGGCGTCTGGTGATTGTTTTCAGGGATATGGCCATTAAATCACCGACATTGGGGCACTTTGTGGCCAAACTGGAAACCTCCAGCAGATACACAATACTTTTAGCACTGTAAACGCTGCGCAGACGGCGAGAGAGTCAGCCGGAAGGACACGGCGAAGGGCTGCCTGTGTCTCAGGAGGGCTTAGAGAGGCTCTCAGGGGGCTTTGAGTACGTCCCTGGGACAACCAGCCACTCGGCAGCTTTCCGGCTTTGTATTTTCCTGCCGACGTTATAGCATGACATTCAACACGCGACCAGTAGGCCAAAGTTAAGAGGTTTACTGAACGTCAGGATCTGCAGTCAGATCTTCTCCTCTGCGAACTCTGGACACCATGGCAATGGTCCTGATTTGGGAGAAATGGATGAAGCCTATTGCCTCGCACTGATTGAACTGGCTGCTTAGTCCAGCACGTGCTTTCCATGTATGCTTCGACACATTGAAAGCTATTTATTGTTCTGCGGTCCTATACGGTTCCCATCGCACCTTGTTTCAGGAAGTCCTCAAAGGGTTCTCCAGAATACGAGCTACTAAGGGCGGGCCTCGCATACGCCGCATAGCGGGCGTATTTTGCGTACTTTGCGTACTTGGCATATTTTGCTGGTTGAGCGTACTTCGCATAGGGGCATCGTTCTCCGATGGAGCCGACCCTTTGACCTTGCATGTTGTAAAACACCCCATCGACAAACCATCCGATGTGTTGCCCGTTCCATCCGTACAAGTTCTCGTCGACGGTGTACGCTACTGCGTGTCCGCTCCAGAGATAGATCGTCTCAGCATCGTCGGCAATATAGGCGATCGGGTGCCCTCGACCATCGTACAATGTGGTTTCCATATTTTCTCCTCTCGCAGAACGTCCGCATTGAGAATGCGGCTTTAGACGCTATTCTCCAATGTGTTGTTCGCTCCTGTTTGCGAATTCGTATCGAAGTGCTACTCCGACAGGTGCTGGCGGCAGAGAACCCAATCGCGTCTTCTTGTCAAAGACGATCATTCGAAGCTGAGGATAGCCTGCCGCGCCATCCTCTGAAAACACCCGATGCAGATCCCTTAACTTGCCTAGGTCGTCTTCTATCGCCTTCACGAACTGCGCATCTGAGTTTCCATTGGGACGTCGAAACTTCAGCTCGATAATCGCCTTCGGGATTTTGAAACCAAAGCCTTTGCTTGGCATCAACCGGTGCCGCAGAACATCGAGGTCAGATACCTCAACAAGAACAATGTCGGAACGAGTTTTCATACTTCCGCTTCCATACCATCGCACTTCTGTGTGAAGTGCGATTGAGCGATCGCCGTCATGCGTGCACTCTTTGCTTCCGAAATGACGGAGCAATCTGCTGCACAAATGCACTCTCAGGTCGTCTTCCGTCAGAAATACATTCGGATCCTGAAGGAACTCGGAGACAACGAATTGAATAGCATCGTCAAGGTATTCGGTTTCTTGTGGTGTCATTTGTCCTTTGAGCGAACGCTTGAAATCAGCCGCAAAATGGCCCGCGCTCGCGGGTCATTTTGTAGGCTGGATTTCGTTGTTGGGCACGTCTTCTGCTGACAGCCTGAATCTCCCAGCGTCGATAGTGCACTTCATGAGACGGATTTCCTTCGTGGCGCACTCCACTCTGAATTTCTCCACAATTTCTGGACTGGTTCGGAGACCAAGAATCACTTGGCCGACCGGACCGGGCACATTCTTGAGTTGGTCTCCTTGGTCACATGTACGACGCCATTCCTTCTCGTAGGACCAATCGCGGGCCTTTGTAAAGAGCACCTTCTGCGATAGTGATCCCGTCCCAGATGAAATCTCCGCAAATCTGGCTTCTGGATAGACGTCTGAGTACTCGACAGGATGGGTTATGTCGCCATCGCCGAGAGTATTGCAGGGCTCGCGTCGGAAACCGACACAAGCGCCTTGATGTTGTTGAGCGTAGTGAGCCCACATCAAGATTGAGAGCGGGTCCTCTGACAGCGACAGAACCCCCAGTCCTGCGTTTGATCTCTGGAACTCGTTGGCAACCCTCGCGATCTCTCCCAGCTTCGAGTCTGTGATGGATCCATCAGGCTTAAGGCAGGAATCGAGAATCTTCTTGATGGAAGGCCAGTCGTGACCATCGTTGCGGTAGGTGCGGAAGGCCGCTTCGACGAACTCCTCGGGTGTGATGGTCTGTTCAAATCGTATTTGGCAGTCGAAGGGGTCGTTGAACCGTGCTGCCTTCGGGAAGTAGATCTGCCCGGTACAGACAACTTCGAGCGCACGGTTTGCACACATATACTTGTGTAGCATCGTGATGTCAGGCCGCTTCATATTGTGATGTTCCTGTCTTAGGGGGTGTAGTTGAAATCAACAGCGCCTTGATCGCATTTGAAACGGAGTCGGATGTTGTGCATCCTCGCGGAGGCGAAACCGCCGAACTCAATGGCTTTGGTCTCGCCAATGCCCCATCTCTCCCACGACATGGGAACATCGTGAGACACTTCCGGTTCTGGGTTGAATCGCGGAATGCCCGTGACTGTGAAGGCCCCGCGGATATTCGTAAGGACTTTACCGCTGTTGTTCACGGCGTTCACTGAATCTTTCACAAATCCCGTGGAGCCACTGCAAGCAAAGTCATGAGGAGAGAACCCAGAACTGCCATTGCTCTTACGACTCCCACAGCCTGCGATTACGAAGCCGACTAGCAGCACCGCGATGAATTTGACCACATTTCTCACGTCGATCTCCTTTCTCTTGCCCAACGTTAATCCTGACCCGCTTGGGAAACAGACTTCGCCTTCAAAACGGGCGTTGTCCAAGTAGGGTCCAGGATCTGGTTAGGTTTCTTGTTTATATTTGTCTCTGAGTTCATGGAACAAACTCAATGCATATAATCCATGCTCTAGAACTGACTCCAAGAACTCTCTATAATGAGTTTCATTTAAGATATGCTCTGGGGCCACATTGTTAGCTTTAGCTTCATCTGTTAATCGATCCGACAAAGGGAGAGTTGGTATTTCCTCTCGTGGATTGAGCATTCTAGTCCATGGACCAAATGATTGGGCAATCATTCCAAATGTACTAAACCGTGATTATAAGGCAAATTTGCCTGATATCCGCATATTAAAATTAGAAGCAGGCAACATTGCTTGTTTCCAATATTCAATATACGTCATTTAATGTGTTAATAATAATGATAATTTAGTTTGAATGCAATAGCTAACTTAGTTTTTTGCTGTTGAAATATATTTGACCCTTAACGGCAATGTTTAAATAACCCTTGCTGCTTAATACCGCCCCGAAAGAAGTTACAACAACACACACAGGACACGTTACCGATCATCCGGCAGCGTGTCCTTTTTCATTTAACCCAATACCCCAAGGAGACCCAACGTGAACAACTATTCATACCCGTGGCCGGCAAGTGCGATCACTGAGTCCGACATGGCGCTGCTGCACAGCATCCGTGAATCCTCACAGCCACGCATCCCGATTACCCGACTGATATCAAAGGCGATCCAGGCAGCCTACGGCAATGCCGATAACTCATTACCCGAAACCCCATCAACAGGAGAAAATCGTTATGCGTAAAATTATCCTAAAAACGGCAGTTGCCATTTTGCCGTAGATGCAAGGCGCACGGTTTTCAGCTATAGTGACCTATGCTGGAAGCCGTGCAACGCCGCAGATGCGGTAAAACTGGCAACCCCTTGCGGTTTGAAATTCAGAAACTCCTTCACCCATTGGGTGAAGCTCATAAAACGAACAACTTCCTTATTAACAATCACTTAACTCAGTTTCTGAATTTCAAATGCCGTAAATAGGATTATATGTCTGGCTCTCTGCCTTATGCTGATAGGCTGTAATGGAGATGATAACCGGATCGACCTGCAGCGTTTCTGTACGGGTACTCTCTGATACATGGTGAGATCCCGGAGTTCAGGTTTGATGTAGTCGTGAAAAACAAGACACCCGTATTCGAGCATGTTACACAGCGTGGCCAGACTGATTTTCTGAGAATCGTTGAGCTGGCCAAGCTGGCGGAGAGTATGATCGAGGCTGAGCACTTTGCTCCCAGCGAGCAGGGATTCTACTGCGCGGGGTGTCCGCACCAGGCTGCTTGTAAGGCCTGGCACATTGAGCGGGCCAGGGTGTCTGTCAGGTTGGCGGCGTGATGTGCTGTGCGGAGTAAATGAGGCCTTGCCTTCGCATGATGGGAGGCAAGGCGGCTCGGTTATCGGCAACAAAGTTTATAGACTGCCCGTACCAGTCAGCAGAGACATCCCGCTGCATTTAATGGCAGACAGCCCGCTTTGCCGTCATCAAGGCTTCCACTAAATCAGCTCCATATTTCTGAATCCTGGCATCTCCGACACCTTTTACTCGCTTCAGCTCTTCAACTGCTTCAACATTCAAACGCACCATCTCCGCCAGCTGCTCATTGGTCATGATAGTATAAACCTGAACCCCATCCCGCTGTGCCAACTCTTTGCGCTTATCTCTTAATTTGGAGAAGAGCGCAAAATCCTCGACACTTAAAATCTCACGATAGTCCACTTTAGGGTTGCCTCTTTTAGCGGTTGCCGGAGCCTTGCCGCCCTCAAGCCACTCAACGCAGAAGCTCCAGCCGTTATTGACAAAAACCTTCTCAACCGCCAATATCCTTTTGGATCGCAAGAAAGAGTTCAGCTCCTCCTGTGCCTCTCCCGCATCCATCAATGACACAAAAAATATGTTATACTGCATAATAAAAACAGCCTGAAGCTTTCGCCTCTGCTACTAACATCAGGCCGTCCTCCTCTCTTTGTTCCAACTAAGGAAACAGGAAACCGGCGGGTACCATAAGTGCTCCTCCAGCTTTTTCATGGTGCTTAACGGCAGACAGCACGAAACCCGTTGTTGTTGTTGGCGTTGTCCGGGTTGTTCCAGTTCTCGTTGCCACAACGGAGGTTGTTCGCGTTGTTGTTCCAGCTCCCGCCACGGATGTAGCGGTTTGATCCCGACGTTTAACGCCGGTTCCCTAAAAAAATGTTTCCGCCACCCCGCTGTATCAGCCTGCTGAACAAACGCAGTCAAAGCGGTCACCCGATCCTGAAAATCAATCTCTGTCATCAAACCTGTCGACAGCATCCACTCATATCGCCGGACTTTTGTTTTGAACCTCTGCATACTCCTGCGATTCAGTTCAACTCTATCCGAAAAAACCCGCATCCCTAGAAAGTCCATGCCATGGCGCACCCGGTTGATATAGGGCTCCCCCTTCAGCTGTAACCCCAGTGAACCAGCTGCAAAGCTAACAACATCATCCCGTATGTTTTTGATCTCGGTTTTCGAGTTATGCCACAGTGCGAAGTCATCCATATAACGCACATATCCTTTAAGACGTAGTCGCTCCTTTGCAAAACGGTCGAGGGGGTCCAGAAAGAAGTTGGCAAAATACTGACTTGTCAGATTCCCTATTGGCAAACCATACCCCGGCTCTGTCTCATAGGTGTCTATAATACGGTCGAACCACCCCAGCAGCCGCTCATCTTTAAACTTCTGGCGCAGCAAGACCTTAAGCCTGTTATGCGGTACAGAGTCGAAGAACTTGCGCACATCAGCCTTTAAGAACCATTCATGTGTTCGAGCAAAGCTCTGTGCCCTCCGTAACGCTTTGAACTGACCCTTGCCCTTACGGCAAGCATAGGTGTCAAAGATCAGCCACCGCTCAAAATGCGGTTCACACACCGCCATCAAGGCATGGTGCAGAACACGTTCCTGAAAAGCGGCAGCGCAGATCTCGCGTTCCTTGGGATCATAAATCATAAAACGCGTGTACCGCCCCACAGGGTAATTACCTTCAACAAGACCGCGTCGCATCAGCTCAATCTCCACTGAAAGATTCGCGGCAAACTGTCGCTGGTCCGGGCGGTGGCGTTTACCTCGACTAGCCCTCCAGAAGGCCAGACGCAGATTATCAGGTTCAACCACCCTCTCAAATATATTTCCGACTCGTTTCATAATTTACTCAAATAAAATCGATCGCCTTCAGCGATAGCCCGGTTCGTTCCGGCGCGGTTAACTGCCGCTCGGGGTTCGTCCCTCACCCACGGCGTGCAGTTCCCCAGCCTCCACTCATTGCCTGCTGTCTGGGAGGAGCACTTATGGCACTTAACGGCAGACAGCACGAAACCCGTAGTCGTCGGTGGCGATGCCCGGGTCGTCCCAGCCCTCGATGCCACAACGGAGGATGAGCGCGTCGCTGATCCAGCTCCCGCCACGGATGCAGCGGGAGGATCCCGACGCGTCATTACACCACTCCCATACATTGCCCGCCATATCATACAACCCATAGCCATTCGCCGCGAAAGAGCCCGCCGGACTGGTGTAGGGATATCCTCCATCATCATAATCAGGATGACATTCGCGCGTTGGGCTGATGTCGTAGCTGTATGAGCTGGAACTGTAGTAGTTCGCCTGGCTATGCGCAATCGTATCGCCCCACGGGAAACGCTTACCGCTCAGTCCGCCACGGGCGGCATACTCCCACTCGTCGTTGGTCGGCAGGCGGTATCCGTTCGCACTGAAGTTGCATGTCGGAGAACTTTGTCCCGATCTATACACACTGCCACTCACAGTATAACACGGCGTCCGTCCCTCTTTTTCACTTCTGGCATTGCACCACTTCACGCAGTCGTACCAACTGACGGTCTGCACCGGATGGTCAGATGCCTTGCCCAGGCCCGCATTATCAAAGCTATAGCCGTTAGTGACCGCCCAGGTGTAGACCAGGTCCCATTTCGCCTTGGTTACCTCAGTCGCATCCATGTAGAATGTATCCACCGTCAAAGAGTAAGCTCCAAAGTCTGGATCTGTTCCGCTGTTGGTCCCCTCAGGAATCAGCACCATACCATCAGGCGCAGGCGTAGCCTCATACTGCGCTGTTACAGTCAGATCACTCTGTACATTGTTAAAAGCAGCATCCCAACCGGTAAAGGTATATTGATAAAAGGTATCAGCTGGCCTTGCAGGATCAACTGCCGGAGCAGTTGCCGATGCGCCCTGAACTACCTGCTCTGTCTTTAAAACGCTGTTGTCCCAGTTTACGAAGGTGACAGTGTATATGGGCAAAAGCGTGGCCTCATATTGCGCTGTTACAGTCAACTCACTCTGTATATTATTAAAAGCAGCATCCCAGCCGGTAAAGGCATATTGATAAGTATCATCGCTTGGCCTTGTCGGATTAACTGCCGGGGCAGTTGCCGATGCGCCTTGAACTACCTGCTCTGTCTTTAAAACGCTGTTATCCCAGTTTATGAAGGTGACAGTGTATGCGGAGAGTCCAACCTTAAAGAAGCAGCTGCCTGCTGCGGGGGCACTCATAACCAGCGACTGAAATACGGGCACACCGTTAAACTCACTGAAGGCGACCGGCTCAATTTCCATAGGCACCCAGCCATCCGCATCAAGTGTTGCGTTACTGTAAACAATGTAATGAACGCCGTGTTCTCCGACAAAGCGAACACCCTGTGCTTCACTGTCAACAACCACATCCAGGATATCCGGATTACGTACCGGTACTGGATAATCTGACATCCAGACAATATTATCAACCCACGCAGCATCAGTGCTGCTGGCAATTGATCCGTTCTTTACGTACTCCCACCGCAGTGTATGGGGCACACCTGCACCCTCAACCCTGTTCGTAACCTGAGCCCAGGGATCTCTCGTACCGGAGATAGCTTCGACCTCAGTGTCATCCACAAGAAACTTCAGGTAGTCCGCATTGCTTTCGCTCATAACCTTCCACATGAATGTTATAGAGCCGCTGCCCCATACCTCGGTTTCAAATGCGGCAAATCCGTTATCAGGGATAACCCCGCTGCCGCCCAGCTGTACCACGGGAGTATCTGAGGGAGATGCAACAGAGTCGTTCATAGTGACGCCGCCTTCAACACCAGACTCCGCAAAGCTGCGTCCGTAACATCCGGCTACACGGGCAATTGACATGGCGTACTCCGCGGTAAGGGAGGTTGCGCTATCAGGCACAGTCAAGGTCGTTGTCCGGGATAAGGGATCATCAAGATACTGGGCACCGTCACCGCTCCAACCGGAGAACTCTTGGTACATAGGATCAGGATCGGCTGTAAGAGTTACCTGTGAATCCTCCAGATACCATCCGTCACCAACCCCGTTATTAACAGTAACAGCCATGCTGTACATTGCCGCTATTGCTGTAGTCCCGTCAACCGTCTGAACCGTAGTTGTCGGTGCTGCCACATCTGCCACATTATTGACAGCGCCTGTCCATTGATAAAACATCTTTCCGGTTATGCTGTCCGCACCGATCTCAATCTCTGAGCCATAGGGATATGAGCCGCTGCCGCTGCCGTAAGTCACCTCAAGAGGATATAGAATTGGTTTGTAGGTGGCGGTAACAACGAGACCTGTTCCCGCCATGACGATAGTTGTATCAGGTGCGAAAACATCGGCCACTGTATTGGTATCATCTGTCCACCTGTCAAATTCAAAATAATCAGCTGGCTGATCAGCGTTGATACTGACCAGAGTGCCATTTGTAAAAGCTCCATCCCCGATACCATTATTCACAGTAAACATATAAAAGGGAGCCCAGTTTATTGCATCAATCCAGCCGCAATCATTGCCGACATATTCCATGACAGGATCTTTTTCATATTCCCACCTGAACGTATGAACAGCAGCTGAATCACCATCGACAGTCAGAGTAATATGCTCCCAATCTCCACCGGCACCGGAGATCTGGTTTGTAGCGCCAACCCCGACTTCATAAAAGCTGAGCAGATCATAATCTGCTTCGCTCGAAACCTTCCAGTCAAATGAAAGTACACCGGGGCCAGTCAGAGAGAGCTCGATGCCAGCCATTTCACCGTCATTGATGAGGCCGACACCACCCAGTTGATAAGAGGTTCCTCCGTCTCCAGAGTTTTCATCAGAGATTGTCACCGCATCCGTTTTACCGACCGGAATAATGTCGCCGAAAGCATTTGCCATTATGACTCCAGCGAACAGGACCGTAATGTAGATGAACTTTCTGAACGAATAACTGTGCACATTGCTACTATGATTATGGTTTAACCACTTCATGTTTCCTCCTTCGGCTTTGTCTTTATCTATAAAAAGCAGGGATGAACATGCGGCCCCATACGAACCCTGAAGCTAGCACATACATTGAGATTACTATATACCAATCGCACCACCAACTAAAGCTGTATTTCAGACTTTTTCCACTGGACTAATCCACAGCAAACTCAACACGAAAGGACCATGACTATGCAAACAAACAACAACCTGCTGAACGTACTGACCAGAGAAGGCGTACTGATCAGCGTAAATATCCGCTACTGGCGGGCACACAAGAAGCTGCAGGCGCAGGATATCGGGCTTGATCCTGATGACGTGACTGACCGTCTGATCAGTCTCGGCCATAAACGTCTGATGCCCAAGGATGCTCTGGCTGCATTCGCACTCATAGAGTCAAGGGCTCATGCGCTGGTGGAATCAGCTACGTTTCCGTTCCTGAACGGCATCGCCCGCTTCCTGCCTAACCGTAAGCTCAGCGAAGTAACGGGCCGTCTCAACCAGCTGGAGGCTGAGTTTAAATCTGAACAGCAGAAATTTGCTGACAAGTACGCCAGGCTTCTTGAGGAGTCTCTGCAGGAGTGGTGTGACCATGCCCGCAGGCCGCAGAGCGGCGAAGGCGGGCTTTTCCTTCACATTGCAACCGCTCCAAGACTACGGCTTGGCATCAGCTCAATGCAATTGATTAACCAGACTTGTTATAGTCTTCCTTCTCCGCAAGCTCCAGCGAGGTGATGAATTTTTCATTTCGGGATGCATTTGGCTTTATGTGGCATAATAATATTTAATTTCCAGTGCATCACTGTTATTAAACATGATAAAAACTTAAAAATCGGCATATACTTGGTAAAACTGTTATTAATCTTGTAAAACAGTTATAAATCGGCATCAATTTAGTAAAACAGTTATAATAACCCGCATCATCTTTTTCATACCACCACCTATCATACATTTACGACAAGACAAGATCATCAAAACAAAAACATTAACAATGTAAGACCATTAAGTTGTCTGGCTCAAGCACTATTCGGCACGATTCAATTTTAGTGACACCAATAGGAGCTCAGAGTGGAACCCAGACTCAGCCACCGCTCTCTTATTACCGACCCGCCTCAGCTCTTTATAGTCAGCTCACGTTGGAAGTGGGCCAGAGGACGCTGTAGACCGGCCTCCGGCATCTCTGTGAATGAAAACAGCGGCAGGAAGATTGCTGTGTAGCCCAACCGCAGACTTGCTGTTTTACAAGGAGAGATAATTGTATTGATATCAACGTGCTCGACCACATCATTATCGCTTCGGATGACGCCCTGTCTCTCCGGAAAAGCGGCATGGTTAAATTCAACTGAAAGGAGAAGCTCCGGTCGGTAAGGCCGGGGCTCTCCCCTCTAAGGCTCTGCACGCAACCGGAAGAACGCCTTCTCTTCTGCGGGCATAGACCATTCCACCGGCGTAGTTGCATTTGTCCACGTCACAAGATCATCCGATTGCAAGAGTTGTAGTTTCAAAGTGACAGTTGAATTAGAAACTCCAATCAGAACCTCGCCCATAGCCAGGTCACCGATTGATTCTTCAGTGTAAAATCCGAAGTCGGGGCTGTTTGTTCCTATATATGTGAGAATACCGGTATCGTCCAGTAAGGGATTCAACCTGTTTGAAAGCTCCCAACTATCGGAAAACCCGTCCCCGTCCGAATCAGATTTATTTGGATCTGTTCCCAGACGAGCTTCTTCTACATTCGTCAATCCATCTCCGTCACTGTCTACAAGATAATCAGAACCGGAATATTCATATGCACCCATATCGACGGTTCCAGACTGAATCCGAGCGCCGCCATCCAGGTCATCGCTACCAGGAACAGCCACATTCATACCGGAATTGATGCATGGAGAATTTGTTGCAAGCCTGAAGTTTCTCGCTGCGGGATCTATAAAACAAGGATCTGACGCAACATTTCCTATTCCAGGATAAAAAGCATTCATACATGTGTACTGAATATCCAGAGCTGCTGTATAATAAATGTTAGCCGAGTCCGGAGCGGAGTTGTTGTATATAATACAGTTCCTAAGAACCGGCGTTCCGATGGTGGAGATCCCGCCACCACGCGAAACCGCGCTGTTTCCGAAAACAGTACAGTTAATCATTGCAGGAACTGCGTTAGCATCGGAAAACACACCTCCGCCTTCATTCGACGCACAATTCCCGGCAACAAGACAATTAATCACCCGAGCGGCTGAACTTCCTCCAAACAGCAGTCCAGCCCCCGTTTCACTTACATTGGAAACGATCATACAGGATTCGATGAGCGGGCTACTATTATAAGAGCGGATGCCTCCCTGATTTTCGGTGATTTTGCAGGACTTAATATACGGAGCCGCATTGTTCATGCAAAGAATACCCGCCTCCCCACAGTCCCACAGATGACAGTCAATAATAGAAGGGCTCGATTCGTTACACAACACCCCAGCTTTACCGAAGAAATCTTTCCATGTATGAATCGTGAAGCCCTGAATGATGCTATTAGTTGTCTCTCCTGTATCGCAGATAAACCCGTTGTAGAAATTCCCTTCGATCTTCGTAGTCTCTTTTCCGTTCAGAGAACGCACAGTGATCTCTTTTCCGTTCAGCCGGATATCACCGTTGCCAAATCCGGAGTAGGTTCCATCTAACACAAAAACAGGAACGTTAAATCTTGACGAATCTATAGCCTCTTGAATTGAATCGTAAGGATGTTCGATAGAACCGTCTTCGAGAGGGTCGCTGGTGGATGGATCCCCCGGAACAGGATCATTAGTCGCATCATCATCAACCCATAACGGGAGAAGCGAGGCATTGAATACATAGGCACTCCCAGATGAACTGCCATTGTCGTCATCACCATACGCACCGACCACTACATTATTCCATCCCACTGCTACCGAGCTACCAAAATAATCACCCGCGGCACCGTCCCCTGGTAGAAGCTTATAGAGCTGCTCCCCCGTCGTTACATCAAATACATAAGCGCTACCAGATGAACTGCCATTGTCGTCATCACCATACGCACCGACCACTACATTATTCCATCCCACTGCTACCGAGCTACCAAAATAATCACC
>JAQIBS010000248.1 GCA_027858965.1 Kiritimatiellia bacterium | reverse complement strand
TCGCTGACATTATGTTGCGTAAATTCCTTCAGAATCCTCTATCAGCATCAAATACAAGACGATTTACGAATATTTACCAAAGTACGCAACATAATACTCTTCGCAACATAACTGCGATTATGTTGTGCGCAACATAACGGCAGATGCGCCCTGCCGACAGACGACTGAAAAATCAAAGATGCAAGGTGAAGATGCGCGATTCACCGAAGGGGGTGCGCCCTCGTGCCTCCAAACGCAGAGAGAGCAAGGTGTCCTTCTCTATCTGCGGGAACATCAATTCACCGAACTCAGCATCAGCTAAATATGAAGTGCGGCGCTTGAGGGGATAACAGCTGACCTCTTTGCCAGCGACCCGAGCAACCAAAGCAACTCCACCGGCGGAGTCTCCTGCTTCAGAGGGTGGCAGCCAGGCCGCCTCCTGAATATTAGCAAGCGATGCGCGTATCCGCACAGATTTACCAGTTGCCACCTGAATTTCGGAGCCATCTGCAACATCACGCCAGACTCCTGTTACATCCATGACCTGCAACAGGTTGAACTCAGCATCAAGATATTTGGGTGGATTGGTGCCGTCACAAGGCAGATTGCCAACGGCGGTGAGCGGAACGGTCACAGAGTCGTGCCCAGTTCCCAGTGTACGTATGCCCAGCATGCGACCCTGCGTGACAGCACGATGGTAGGCCTCTCCCCCTTCATGCAAAGCAGCCCGCCAGTATCCGCCCGCATGCGCATCACGGTCATAGGTCATCCATGTATCAGCTTGCGGT
This sequence comes from Kiritimatiellia bacterium, assembly GCA_027858965.1. Classification (GTDB taxonomy): domain Bacteria; phylum Verrucomicrobiota; class Kiritimatiellia; order RFP12; family UBA1067; genus M55B167. The sequence goes on along the minus strand of JAQIBS010000248.1, from coordinate 36,584 downwards.
TTTTCTCGGGACTGCTTGAAACGGGGCGCATACTCACGGATCAGCTGCGCTGCAGGACGCTCTGTGAGATCGGGTTCGACAATACCGAAATCGCTGCCTTCACCCACACGGTAACCACCCGGCCACCACCAGGGAGCAGTACCATTGGCACCGGCCGCAAGTGCGGTGCGATAAAAACGCTCCGAATACAACCCCTGCTCTACAATCGCCGATTGCTTCCATTTCATCTGAACTCTGTCCCATACGCTCTTACCGAATTCGGACCAGATGATCGGTTTGCCACCTGTTGTATGGTGCACATAGCGGGTTATGAAACCGATCGCATCCTCTCCCTCATCTGTATTGCGAATGGAATAACCCTCGGGGCAGATAAAGTCGATATGCTTCACCGGACCGGTCAGAGCAAAGTCATAAGGCAATGTATTACCCTGCCGGAAACTGATCAGATGATTAGGATCAAGCTCCCGCAATTTACGTGAAGCCTTGTTCCATTTGCGGCTGGTCAGATTGTCCATGAACCTCCGATAAGCCGCCATCATGATGCGCCACTCACCATCCTCACGAAAGTGCTTATCTGGAGGAGAGATGACATCCCCGGCACTATTGCGTCGAGCCTTGTATGACCAGTTCTTTTCCGCGTTGGAAACCGACCCGTATTGCTCATTGATCCATGCCCGCCATTGCGCATCCCATTTGGCACGGGCGGCATCGTTCTTGAAAACGTGATTGCCGGGCTCCCAGATTGTGTCGTATGCAAAAACCGTTGGATTGTCGGATATACGTGCCGTTTCCAGATACTCCTTCAGCTCGGTTTCTCTGAAAGCCAGTGGTGAAGCCTGCCCCATAAAGAGGTTGGCATGCATACCGTATTTCTTGCAGAGTCGTAGAACATGGAGCAGATTGCGATATTCACCCACCGGCGGAGTCTGAATGCTCAGCATATTAATCCCCATATCTGCCATGAGATTCATATCACGTTCAACCAGGGCAGGAGCGTAGTAGCCATCGCGCATCCATCCCGCCCAATAATCCTCCTTCTGCATACCGGAAATATAGAGTGGCCAATAGTTGATACCCACGGGATACCATTTCTTTCCCTCAAGCCAGAAATCTCCATCCCTGGCTGTTATGAACGACGCTTTCGGTGCACGGGAGGTATCCAGTACCGCAAAGCCGTGACGGATAACATCAGCAACATCTCCATCAGCGTCAATCAGCCGGAATTCAATGGCATACTCCGCAGCCTCTGCGGGAGGTTGCCAGACAACCTCGATCTTAGCCATCCCTTTTTCAAACTTCTGTTGAAAACGCTTATGCCAGAGCACCTGATCTCCCCTGCGAATATCACATTCAACGGTTGCCTCTCGCGGCTCTTTACCAAAAGCGCGGATATGTGCACCAATCCGTATCGGTTCACCAGGCCAGTAGGCAAAATGCTCTGTGCCGGCCTCTGCAAAGAACATACCTCCACGCATTCCTACCGCCACCTGCACAATGCGATCAATTACAATCGGTGATGACCAGACCGCAGGATCAGTATAGCCGAAACCAGCCACTGCCTGTCCATTGGACAACGGACGTTTATTCAGCAACAGCCATTCACAGACACCAGAGGTTTTACCATCGCTACGAGATGCGGTAGCCAGAGGAATAAAACGCCAGGGCGCATTACGTTCAAAACCCTCACCCAGCATACGGGGAATAGCGCAGACCACACTCTGCGGATGAACAGACTGCATCACAGCAGGCGAAGTTTCAGTGAACGCTTCCTTTAAAACCTGAACCGAGAGATCACCGCTCATCACATGAACCTTATAGAAGGGAGATATGGTTTCAATATATACTGAGGAGCTATCCGATATATGTGAAGCAGCGGAAAGCGGGTCCAGGGCTGAACCGACATCCGCAATCCAGAGAGTATGTTTTCCGCTAGGCACGGTCGGTGTATGCGATGATGACAAACCAAAGCCGAGATGCACCGCGACCTGTGGATTCAGCTGGTCGCCCTTTTCTCCTCGATTTTTCACGGACGAATCACGCCAGTACTTAAAATCCACCAAACGTAGACCAACCCGTTGCCATTCAGAGGTCAGTGATGCCGTTGCTATCCAGCGGGAACCATCCTCCTCCATCATCTCAACAGCCAGCTGCGAGGTGCGTTCACAGCCCTTTGCCAGAAATGTAAAAAGATTATCACCTTTAGCGAACAGAGCCGGGATTTTGGGTGAATTTCGTACATCCCAACCAGCCAGTTCAGGGATATCCATCCTGAGACAGGCAGTGCCATCAAGGCCCTCATTAACAACACGGAAAGAGGAGCTCCTGCTGTCACCCGGAGAGGAGCGCCGCCATGCTGAAACATCAAAATCCGGACCGATCTCAAAGGGACGAAATGCCGGAACAACGTCCTTATAAAGAGCTCTCTGGCCAGCCTTGTCCAGCCAGCATTCGCCAACCTTAAGCAGAGACTCACGGGACATAGGGCCGCCCAGAAAAATAAGATCCCCTCCTCCTCCGGCAAACTGAGTCAGAATCTCTCCTGCCTGAACCGGAATACTCTGGCACTGCGGAACCACCACAATGTCGAATATGTCAGCGGTTAGCAGATCAGGGGCAACAAGCTGTTCTGCCGAAAGGAGGGTAACGCCAAATCCCCTCTCTGTCAAAGCATCGGCAAGACAGGAATTAGCGGCGCGGTCATGCCCGGGAAGATCATCATCAAGCAACGCCAGCCGGCCAAGGGAACCGTGTTGAAGATTGATGCCGATCGGCACAGGTGGCGCCAAAGAAGAACCTACCCTGACATTACAGACAGCTGCATCAGAGCCATTCAGAATCACCCCTGGACGTCCATAACGGATCGCAGGAACATCTGTCAGCTGAAAAAAGGCCTTATTGATCACATGATCACCTTCAGTGTCAGCAACCTGCGCCCGCACAAACCCCTTGCAAATGGAGAGACTCAGTTTATATGACTCTCCCGCAACCCAGGGAAAAGAGACAGTCCCTTCACGTTTCAAAGCGGTATCAGCAGCATTCTGAGCCTGCCAGACCCCTGCATGATTCTCAAGGAAATCGACACTGTGCGTTCCATCAGGTCCTTCGACCAGTGCCAGCATCCAAAAGTTGGCATCATCCTGATACAGCGTTATACCTGCATAATTCCAACCACTCTTACATAGTCGCCGGAACACCTTGATTTCCGCATCTATGGAAATACATCTGCGTGCGGGCATCCTGCGGATCAGGGCAAATCCCCTGCTGTTTTTTTCTGAATGCAGAGTCAGCCTGCCCGCATCCTCTACCATATCAAGCCGCAGCGGATACCACTCATTAAGATGTGAGGCAACAACGGAGTGCTCCCACTTTTCCTGGCCAAAGCCAACCGATGCTATCAATACAAGCCAAACAATCCATCTAATCACTCTCATACTGCTCCCATAATATAATCTGCCGCCTCACCAATTCCCGATGCAACAACGGCATCTTCAGGAATCTGATCTCTATGATTCATTCCATGTCCGGTAAGCACGTAAATACCCGTTGCCCCGTTATTGGTGGCAAAGTCAACATCATGCGGATGATCCCCCTATTGAAAAGGAACCTTTTAATTTAATGCCATAATCCCTCTGCGCCTTTTCAAGCAACAGAAAGCAAACGAAGCATATATATACGGGCAATACCAACAGCCCAACATTAAAGCAAACACAGGCGAAGCCTGCTAATAAACTGGCCCTTCCATAATGCAATTTCGCGAAGCGGAATAAAGTAATGCGCGGCGAGCGCATTACTTCACATTCTTATCCGCAAAATTCAGATACTGCTTCCAGTCAAACTCGGTTACGCTATGTTTGCCAGTGCGGACATGATAGCCGATACGTCCGTGTACCGGCATATCAACCTGCGGCATCTCCATGGCCGGCAATCCTGCCGTTCCAAGCAGCTGGTAGACCGGCGAAGCTGCTCGGGCAGCAAGAAATTCGCCATGCGGATCTGCCCAGAGATCTTCGGCAGCACTGGCAACATAAAGAGGACGGGGTGCTACCATTGAAAGCAACATGTGCTGATCCAGTGGCAAAGCTGCTTCATTGCTGTTGTATTGCTTGAAGTTACCACAGAACCAATGCGGAAAATTTCCATTGATTCTCTCGACAGTTTCACCAAATGCGCGTTTTGATAAAGCGGCACCGCCACACCCGGAGTCATTCGAAATAACCATCGCAAAACGTTCATCGCAGGCACCGGCCCACAGCGAGGTCTTTCCCAGCCGGGAATGACCAATTACAATCACGCGCTTCGCATCAATCTGTTTGTCTGTTTCAAAATAATCAACCGCCCGACTCAAGCCCCAGGACCAGGCACCGATGGCAGCCCAACTGTCAGCTACTGAGTACGGATAAAGAGCGCGTACGCTCTCAGAAAAGCCCTCGCTATGATCGGGTTCCATTTCACCGCAATGCATAGTAGCAAGACCGTAGCCTCGCGACAGTATCATATCAACAGCCCATAAGTGAGATGACCGACCACGGTTTTTTTCCATACCTCTGTTGTTTGTAACACCATACTTCTGGTTGTTTCTGATATAACCTTTTGAAATACGAATACCCGGGTCTTCACAAATGGTCTGATTGCCATTAAAATTCAGTCCTACAAATATCGGCACTGGCCCAGTTGCCTTTGCCGGAAGATAGATCAGAATATCCATACCCGGACCATCGGGTTTATCTGTGAAGTGTGCGCGGACCTGACGACGCACCGCCTTACCATCCAATGCACTGGTTCCTTGTTCAACAACTTCAAAACGCACGGTTTTGGGTTCAGGTGTTTTACCATAGACCTGCTGTTCAAACAGCTTCTGTATCTCAGCCCTACGTTTCCTCCAACCCTTTTTGTCTGCGACTCCTGTACCATCAGCCATCACCAAAGGGTCAATCATTTTGTATTTCGGAACTTTTGCTTCGTCATAATTGGCTTCTTTTGTGCCAGCGATCGCAGACAAAAAACTACTCAACACAAGAGAGAACGTCAAAATCCATTTTAAATTCTTCATAACAAATCCTTTCAAATTTATTATCATATTACACATTCATCTCCTATAACGCAATGCTAACGATTTTCAATATCTTTCCACTCAAAAAACAAAATTTATGATATTTTATTATTTGTGTTTTACCCATAACACACCAAACGGCAGATGCACCCAACATCCATTGACAGAACATATATATATTGTTCACACTCACAAAGAAGGTTCATTATGAAAAAACTGTTGACCTTATTATTGTTAACCATGTTCTCTTTAATCAGTTTTACCAAAGAGACAGCCAATGACAAAGCAATGGCTGAAGCCAAAGCGGTCCTTGCAAAAATGACACTGCCGGAAAAGCTCTCGCTCTGCGCAGGCATCAGCACAATGTCCCTGAATCCAATTCCACGGGTGGGTATTAACAAGGAGTTCTATTTTTCCGACAGCTCCTGCAATGTGCGTGCCGATTTGGCCCGCATGACCTTCAGCAAGGCAAACAAAGCTGACGACCCCTGTGACCAATCAACATCACTGCCGACCCTTGAGGTCCTCGCCGCCACATGGAATACATCTCTTGCCTCTGCTTACGGACATGTGATCGGCAAGGAACTCCGTGCTCGCAATAAGGATATGATCCTGGGACCGGGCGTTAACATCATGCGCACCCCTCTCTGCGGACGCAACTGGGAGTACCTGAGCGAGGACCCGGCTCTCGCTGCCCCCCTGATAGTTGAATATATTAAGGCCGTTCAGTCTCACGACTGCTCCGCCTGTGTAAAACATTTTGCAGCAAACAGTCAGGAGTTCAACCGCAACTCTGTCATCTGCACCATGGACGAACGAACACTACATGAGATCTATCTGCCTGTCTTCCGCGCCGCTATCAAAGATGCCGGTGCGCTGGCCGTAATGAACGCCTATAATCAGCTCACAATACCGGGTGTCTGCAAAGAGGAGTTCTGTAGTGAATGTCCCACCCTCAATATTGATATCCTGCGTAAAGCCTGGGGTTTCAAAGGACTCGTCGTGACCGACTGGGGCAGCGTTCATGAAACCGTCAAAGGTGTCCTGGGTGGCACGGACATAGAAATGAATGCCGGCAAACAGATCCGCGTTTTTAAGCCTGATGCACTGACAAAGGCTCTCAAGGATGGCTCGATTACAGAAGAGAATATCAATGGCATGGTTCTTCACACTCTGTATGTGATGGCCAAGATCGGATTTTTCGATGGCCGCAGTCGTGACAAGGGCTGCATCAACACAAAAGAGCATCAGGCTCTCGCACGTCGTGTGGCCGAAGAGGGTACCATCCTTCTGAAAAATGACAAGAGCGTCCTTCCTCTTGATCCGAACAGAGTTAAGAATGTTGTTGTAATGGGCAAAGGCGCTGTCACCAAACATTGCAACGGTGGCTGGAGCGCAGAGGGCAAACCTCCGTATGAGGTGATTCCTTTGGAAGGCATCAAAAACCGTCTCGGCGACAAGGTTAATGTCATCTATATGCCTCTGACCCTTGATGACCAGAATGCCAAGCTAGCCCCTCTTCCTGAAAGCTCCATCAATACATTCGATACCACAGCCAAAGACAAGGGCATGACAGTCCGCGCATGGAAGACCAGCTACTTTGCCAACAAGACACTTACTGGCACTCCGGCTGCAACCGGTTTCCAGCAAACCCTGGATGTTGACTGGAAAATGAACGCCCCGGTCAAAGAGCTTCAACCAAAAGATTTCTCCGTCCGCTGGGAATCCAAGGTTGTTGTCCCTGAGAGCGGCACCTATGTGCTCGGAGCACGTGCCAATGCAAAAGCAGGCACCCGCATTTATCTGGATGACAAACTCGTGATGGACAACTGGAAAGCCCAGTTCCCGACACCCACCGGTTATAGCGAGATTGCTCTGACCGCCAAAAAGGAATATACCATCAAGGTTGAGTATACCGTAGGCGAAAGCGAATCGACCTGCTTCTTCGGTTGGCGCCTGCCCTCGGAAAAAGGAATCTCTCTCTCAGAGATGGAAGAGACTGTTAAAAAAGCTGATGCTGTTATTGTATTAACCGGAACTGAACACGGCCACGGACGTGCACTGGAATGCGAGGGTGCTGATCGTCCGAATATGCTCATGCCCCCCGGCCACGATGAAGCTATTGCCAAAGTGCTGACATGGGCTCCAGAGGCTGTCATTGTCAGCCACGCCGGTTCTCCAATGGCTATGCCCTGGATTAACACCGCCGCCTCGCTCATTAAAATCGGTTATGCAGGCATGGAGGGAGGCAACGCCCTGGCTGCGATTCTCTTCGGCGATGTCAACCCCTCCGGCAAACTGCCGCACACATGTCCTTTCTCAATTGAGGATACTCCGACGGCTGCACCGGAAACTTATAACGGAACAAACTCTTTCTATAATGAAGGTATCTTTGTCGGCTACCGCTGGTACGACAAAAAGAAGATCGAGCCGATGTTCCCATTCGGTTACGGTCTATCCTACACGACATTCGAATACGGCAAAGTTAAATCCTCCGCGAAAAAGATGTCAGCAGACGGAGAAATCTCTGTTTCGGTTAATATCACAAACACAGGCAAACGCGCAGGCAAAGAGATCGTTCAGCTCTATGTACGCGACCTTGCCTGGTTCCCGAAGGTGAAACGCGAGGTCCGCGCCCTCAAGAACTTTGTTAAAGTTGATCTGAAACCGGGTGAAAGCAAGATTGTAACCCTCATAGTAACACCGGGAGATCTGACTTACTTTGATGTCAAAGCAAAGAACTTCCGTGCTGATGCCGGCAGGTACGCCATTGAGATCGGTGCCTCCTCTCGCGACATCAAGGGGAAAACGAAGTTTTCTCTTACTGATGATTATACTGAGGCAATGTAAGAGGTTGCTTGTTTGAACAAATCTCACTTTTATAGTTTTAAATAAGAATACTTTAGTATTATGTTTTTACAGATGATAACGGGTTACGTATTGTGATACATTAAATATTCGTTTGTATTTCGTTGAATTCCTCTGGAAAGGGAAAAGTGGCATGGAAATTTTTGTTATCAGACCCCTCTTGTCAATAAGAGGGGTATCATGCATAGCTTTGGCTCTCTCTCTTTTTTTACCAGGAGTACTGTCGGCAAAACCTGCAACCCATATTTTTATCCTGCACTCCTACTCGCAGGATTATCCATGGACCAAGGGCCAGCATGATGGGTTCATGCAGACACTTACTGAAGATACGCAGTTGAATGCTACTTTCAGCATCGAGTATCTGGATACCAAACAGCATGCCTATGACCAGGATTATGCCAATGAGATGGCTCGCCATTTACAGATGAAGTACAAGGGGTGCAATTTGGCGGCAATTTATGTCACAGACGACAACGCCTTGCTGTTTGCCCGTGCCCATCTCTGCCACATCTTCCCCGGCACCGCTGTTTTCTATTCCGGGGTGAATGACAACAACTTATTAAAGGCACTCGATCCTTCCCTGTTCACAGGAGTTGTTGAAAATAAAGAGGTTGGTCCAAATCTTGAGTGGCTGCTAAGCATAGACAAAGATGCCAATGACCTCATTTTTGTCGGAGATAACAGTGCCATCTACCAAATGATCGAAAAACATATTCGCAAAGACTTGGCACCATTTCAGCTACGTGCGGAGTTTATTGCTGAGAAGAGGCTGGATATTGCCTTAAAAAAAATACACGGCCTGCCTGGCAAATATCTGTTTCTGACCACCCTGGGCAGCATGACCGATGAAAACGGAAGAACGCTACCGCTCCGATATATCTTGCGGAGCCTTGCTCTTAAAGGACACGTCGTCATCAGCATGGAGGATGCATATATTAATGAAGGCGTACTGGGGGGCTATGTTGCGAGTAGCCTAAAACAGGGCATGTATGCGGCACGTTTATTTCTGGAATATCATCATGGCAAGCCGATTGCCGAAATACAACCAATACTCGAAAGCCCTAATTTATTCATCTTTGATGATCAGGTGCTACAGCAACAAGGCATCATTTTGTCCAGAAAGCACCGCGCCCAGGCAATTCTTTTGAATCCGCGCCTCGCATTTTATGATAAACACCGTATCCTGATTATGAGTAGCCTGACAGCTCTGGTCTTGCTCTTATGTATCGTGACTGGTTCGCTATTGATTCTCTCTAAAAAAAACCGCGCATTGGCTCTTGCTCGTAACAGATCCGAGTCTGCTATGGTACTCTACAATCAACTTGCGGAACAGAGCCGGACAGTAAGCTGGGAGATCAATAAAGAAGGCTTGTTTACCTACGTAAGTCCCGTGTCATACACAGTACTGGGTTATCAACCTGAGGAACTCATCACCACGAAACACTTTTTTGATCTCCTTCCTAAAGAAAACATAGATAATGATAAGATAACGGCTTTTGATTTTATTGCAACAAAAGGTTCTTTCCATGATCTAGAGAGTACGGTCATAACCAAAGACGGGCAGAAGATTGTGCTGTTAATAAATGGAATTCCGGTTATAGACGATAACGGCATGTTTCAGGGATATCGCGGTTCTGGAAATGATATATCGAGGCGCAAGAAGTCAGAAAACAAGCAGATGAAATTGCAGGCCCAGCTTACCCAGGCCCGAAAAATGGAGTCCATAGGACGCCTAGCAGGAGGCGTGGCCCATGATTTCAATAACATGCTAAGTGTAATCATCGGTCATACAGAAATGGTCATAGAGCAGCTGGATCCTGCCTTACTGATCCACACGGACATGCAGGAAATTAAAAAAGCAGCAGAACGTTCAGCTGACCTGACACGACAGCTGCTGGCTTTTGCCCGTAAACAGACGGTGAAACCCAGAGTGCTCGATTTAAATCAGACCATGGAAGGAATGCTCCAGATGCTTCGTCGGCTGATCGGAGAGGACATTGACCTTGCCTGGAAGCCGGGCGAGGAGCTGGGGTTGGTCCATATAGACCCCTCACAGATAGACCAGATACTGGCCAACCTATGTGTTAATGCCAGGGATGCAATTACAGACGTAGGCAAAATCACTATCGAAACAGGAACTACTCTCTTCGATAAAGAGTACTGCTCAAAAAACCAGGGAATCATCCCCGGCAAATTCATACTGCTTGCTGTAAGCGATGACGGATGCGGCATGGACAAGCAAACACTTGCACATGTATTTGAGCCATTCTTCACAACCAAAGAGTCCGGAAAGGGCACAGGGCTGGGACTGGCCACGATCTACGGTATCGTTAAACAGAACAACGGCTTCGTCAATGTTTATAGTGAACCCGATCAAGGGACGACCTTCAAGATATATCTTCCAATCTATATCGGCCAATCGGGGCAGACAAAGGAGCAAGATCTGCCGAAACCGGAGGTGCGGGGCCATGAAATGATCCTACTGGTGGAGGATGAACCCGCGATCCTGAGAATGACAACAATGATACTCGAAAAGCTGGGCTACACAGTGTTGGCAGCAGGCACTCCAAGCGAAGCCATTCGCCTTGCCTCAGAGCATGCCGACCAACTCAATCTGCTCATGACTGATGTGGTGATGCCCGAAATGACAGGTCAGGACCTGGCCAAAAAACTCCAGTCTACCTATCCCAATCTCACAGTCCTGTTCATGTCCGGTTACACAGCCAATGTCATTGCCCACCAAGGCGTACTGGAAGAGGGGATACATTTCATACAGAAACCTTTTACCAAGCAGGATCTGGCAAACAAGGTACACGGAGCAATTACCGGCAAATCGTAGATCCTATTTCAGTGGCGGCGGTTCCACACTCAACTGCACTATAGCTTCGCGAACGCGAGTGGTTTGTTCAGGGCTCATCACAAGAAAACGATGAAGTCCTTTTTTGCCTTTGCGAGCCGGTCGAAAGAGCGTGGCGGCATCATTCTCAACCGTAACAGTGCCGACCGGCGAAAGATCAAAGTAACCGCGATCAGCCATTACGGCATAAAGCACAGCAGTGGGATCCCAGGTAGGGCGATCATGTGGCGGAGGAACAAAAAGGATATAGGCTTCCTTCAGCGGGTGGTGCTCAATATAGTCAAGATCCTGTTCAATGACCACATGCGGAAAGGCCGCTGCCACTCCAATTTCGTAGCCACTCCAAACAATGGGCGCGGGCCAGTTATTTGCCAGATTCTGGGCTGCGGGGATATCCAGCTTTACATTATATTCAAGATGACGGGTATCCCAGGACACTGTCTGAAAAGCCCCGGCCATGATGCTGAGAAGCTTAACTTTTTCCGCAATTAAATCACGTCCGTTGAGCGACGAAACGGCGTCAGGTTTTGATTTTAGCAGACGGTCAAGATTGGTAAAAAAACCAACCTGGGCAATCGTAACACTTCCATCCGGTTGCTGAGCAAGAATCTTCCGAATCAGTCCGGTGGCTTCCGGGGCATCAGCACCGCTCTTTAAATCATGCGGATAACGCAATGTGCCATCTGGATTTTTTTTATCCGCAAGCAAGTTAAATCTTCCAGCTTCATTGGCGGCTCCATTACGCACAACACCAATCGGAGTATCAGGATAACCATAAAGCGTGTTCACAGCATCCACAAAAGCCGCCGCCTGCGGATGATCCTTAGTGATCGTCACGGCAAGCAATTCACAGGCCCCGCGTTTCTGTAAATTGTGAATCATACATAGGGCCATAAGATCATCAACATCATTGCCCATATCGGTATCAAAAATGAGCTTTACAGGAGCCGCCGCCGCTGTATAACAGAGAGAGAAAAGAAGTATCGCAATAATGAGGTATTTTATCATTTTCATCTTATAATCCTGTCTAAATATTTACGCAACAAAGACCTCTGCGCCCTCTGCGCCTCCGCGAGAGATAAAGATAAATGTTCCTAAACCTTTTCAGGAACAACAAACTCGTTCCGTCCGGCGCTACGCAGATAGTGATTGGCTTTATCAGCGTGCTCACCTGTAAAACGTTCCGCTACATTATCATAGGTCAGCCTGGGCCCTGCCAGCATAGGCATCTTCTCAAGATCAATCTTGTTGAATTCAAGCTGAGCCTGCATGCTATCAATGGTATTAAGCGCATCTTTATGCCCATTCACCAATGAGCGGATCTGATCCACAGGCATCTCCTTACCAAGCCGCCAGGCAATATTAGCCAGATGACACATAGCCGTACTCTGATGCCCCACCTCAATCTCAGCAGCTAACGTGGAGTTATCCCCGGATCTGACCGCCTCAAGGAAGTTAGCTCTATGAGTGCTGCCACCATTACCTTTATAATTGGTAATACGTTTGCCATCAAGGTCAAACGCTGCGCCACCTCCGCGTGTGATCTTGATATACCCCTTTTCACACATAATATAGTTGCCACCGCGACTGCCTAAATAGACGGCCCCTCCTTTGCCGCCTCTGACCCCCGGAAGGTTTCTAATATCGACAACAACTTTTACGCCACGATGCTCCATCAAGGCCATCTGCATATTGGGTGTATCTCCGTTGTCATCCCAAAAACGATTGCCTAATGACATAACATTGGTCGGAACATCATTCCAACCAAGCATATGTCTTAAATCATCGAGAAAATGCACACCCCAGTTGCCCATCTCTCCATCACCCCAATTAAACTGCCAATGCCAGTCATAGTGAAATTTGGTGCGCATAATAGGCGCCATAGGAGTGGGTCCCGCCCATAAATTATAATCAACACTCGCAGGAGGCTTTACAGGAGCTGTCAGTTTACCAATAGGTTGTCTTGAGCCAAGTTTACTGCAATGCACCCATAACACCTTGCCGTACTTTCCCGCTTTGATATCTTTGGCCACAGCCTGCGGAGCGGGACAGGAACGCTGCTGCGTACCCGCCTGACAGACACGGTTGTATCTGCGGGCCGCATTGACCATCTGACGTCCTTCAAAGAGATTGTGACTGACCGGCTTCTCAACATAAACATGCTTACCGGCCTGCATAGACCAGATAGCCGCCAGACTATGCCAATGGTTGGGTGTGGCAACCACAACCGCATCAATATCCTTCATTTCAAGCAGCTTACGCATATCCTGATGCTGAACAGCACCAGGAACCTTACCAATGCGACTCAGGTCCGCATCACTGACTGCTATAACCCTACTGCCGCCTTTATTAAAACTGCCGCAATGCCCGCCACCCATACTGCCGGTTCCGATAACACCCATATTAACGCGCTCATTAGCACCAAGTACCGTATGAGGCACCAATGAATAAATGGCACTGGCTGCAGCTGATCTCTTAATAAATTTTCTTCTCGATATTCCCCGTTGAATCATAATATATTCTCTCTCCCTGATGCAGCAGTGCCGCATCCAAACTTTCTTTCAGTGATATGCGAAATCATATAACTCGATGTACCGAATTACTGATAGCTCTCGATACTCAATCCCCCTGTTTCCACAAAAATAATGCAACTCATTTTAAAGCCCCGCACCGCAACAGGAAAGCTAAAAAACAGCCAATATCAATTATTTCCGTTTTTCACGAACGAATTATTGTCAAAATTGACTCCACATATTTACTTTCCCTATAAAATCCCAGATAGTGCGAACAGTTTTACAGAATGCAAGAGCAAATAGTCTGATTACGACTTGACCGTTACTGTCTTACACGTGTATTATACGTGCAAACAAAAGAGAGGATTGATGCCGTGCAAAAGAAGCTCACACTGACGATCGACGAAGAGGTCTACGAGGGTCTACGCCAAGTCGTGGGACCTCGCAAAATCAGCCGCTTTGTCGAGGACCTAGTCCGACCGCATGTGGTCAAACATGATTTGTACGCTGGATATCGAGCGATGGCAGCCGACTGTGTCCGCGAATCCGAAGCAATGGAGTGGGCTGAAACCACCTGTGGAGACGTGCGTTATGAAGAGATCTGAGGTCTGGTGGGTCAATTTTGACCCCTCCGTGGGTGGGGAGATCCGGAAACAACGGCCTGCTGTCATCGTAAGCAATGATGCCGCCAATCAGTTTCTGAACCGTGTTCAGGTCGTGCCCCTCACTGGTTCTACAGCCCAGCTCTACCCGAGTGAAGCCTACGTCTCTTTCAAGGGAAAGCGATCCAAAGCGATGGCAGATCAACTCACAACCGTCAGCAAGATGCGCTTGATCAACAAGGCTGGCTCTTTGTCAGCGTCAGACATGCAGAATATTGTCCGGGCCATATCAACGCAACTTGACATTTGAAGGCAGCGAGGGAGCGTTTAGGCTGATTAACCAGATTTATTTAATTTCATCTCACCCGGAACTTTCGCCACCGACCCGAATGCGGAATTATCGCCAGAAAAGATCCGCTAACCCTATTTTGCTATGGGAAAACCAGATATTACAAACGCTTTTTACAGAATAACCCATAGGTGCATGACAAAAAACTAAGTTTATTTTGACAAGACTCAGGCTTACTGCAATACTCAACACAAATCAACAAACCACGACGTTTAATTACAAGCGTTCGTACAATAACTTGTTAGAAAAGAGATAAAATGACAGATTACCTAAGATCTATGGCCTTGATGCTGGTGCTTCTCAACCCGTTCCTCTTGATAATCTACCTGATCGATGTTGTAGAGAAGCTCGACCGAAAGCAGTTTACCCTTGTACTGATCCGTGCTGGCCTGATGGCAACAACGGCTTTCTGTTTCTTCACCATTGTTGGCGACACAGTGTTTTCCAGCGTCCTGAATGTCAACTTCGCCTCATTCCAGATTTTCGGTGGCATTATTTTCCTGCTCATCGGACTGCAGTTTGTCTTCCGCGGCCCCGCAGCGATCGAGATGCTTCGGGGCGAATCGCAGCACCTCACTGGTGCGATCGCAATGCCGATCCTTATCGGGCCAGGTACGATCAGTGCAAGTGTGATCATTGGCCAGCGACACGAGATGGCACCAGCATGCGGAGTTGTGCTTGCTTCCGTTCTGGTCTCCATCCTCATCATGATCGGACTCAAGTCATTGCATGATTTCGTCAAACCTAAACGAGAACTGCTGATCCAGAGGTATATAGAGATCGCAGGACGTATCACAGCCCTATTCGTCGGCACGGTATCAGTCGAAATGATCATGCAAGGAGTCAAAACATGGGCGGAGAAGTTCTGAAGAACGTAGTGCGGGCGTTGCCCTGACAATGCGTGGCGCATTTACCAAGAAAGCGAATTCACTTGCGCTTTTTCAGTCCAACGACGGTCTACAATGGCAACTGGCAGAACATCCTCTCGTCACTACACCGATAGTGAAAAATCTCCAACTTCATGTAAATTTTATTTGCAAGCAAGATGCTTGCTCTACTTCATTTTCTGCTATGCAACGCGGAGCGTTGTTGACTAAAGCTGCGGCGTTTAACACACAAAGGGACATTGGGAACAAATAGGTCCGTTCATCACAAGAGCTTAATTTGGTTGCGGCTGAAAGCAGCTTTAGAGCTGACACAGAACTCCGGCACCAACTCTACAGCCGTCCCTCATACTTAGTCTGAAACTCTTTGACTTTCTGAGCCTGTGCAGATGCCAGATTCTGCTCTTGTAAAAACCAGAACGCCCGGCGGGCAATCAGAAAGTTCTTATTATCTAATACAAGCAGAGCCTGTTTTACTGTCTCAGGTGAACAAGGTGCGCGCTCGGTCAGCATTGTCAGTAGCAGATGTATCTCAAAATATGTTTTCAGACGGGGCAGCCATCGGGCCATACGATCATAAAACTCCTGCGACCCATTCTGCTCAACCTCAGAGAGAGACCTCAGATATAAGGTTCGCTTGGGCGTATCCCCCGAGGCAAACAGACGTTCCATAGAACTGAAGTATATATCCAGATTTTTCTTGCCCAATGAAGATGCAAAATACCCGGCAGCAGCCTCAGCCAATGCAGGACCGCCGCTGTTGGCACTTGTAATCACAGAGTCCACGGTCTTCTGATCATAAATACCACGCTCGGCCAGCTGCTCCATAGCAAAAAAGCCCACTCTCTCAGCTCCCTCTTTTACATATTGGAGCAATAAATCATCGGAGCAGCTCTCCTCTGTTATTCGGCGCACATTCCGTCCCGCGTCACCATTCGCCCAATGCCAAAGCGTATAGCAGGTATAAACCGCTCCGGATACGACCGTGTTCTGATAGAATAAAGGTGTTGCCGTTGTCACTGCATCAACAGCCTGATCATCACTATCACCACTCGGGGAATTATTTTTTTCAAACGCATAACTGGCCAGCGTTGAACCGGGATTTACCAGAATACTCTGAAGTTTCTCATAATCGCTGCGACTGAAAGGCACATCCCCCATTTTCGTTAACTCACCACCCTCAGGCAATTCATAGCGTTGATAATACCCCAGAATATCCCAATGAATCCGCACCTTGATGATTTCACATTTTCCATCCCCGCAAACCACAGAATCAACATCCATGTGATATTCAACAGGGCCGCCCTGATCATCCACTCTCTGAATCAATGAACAAGGTATACTTTCCTGCCTGGAAATACCCGGATGGACAATGTTAACTGAATGAACCACCTCGGCCGCATTCCCGCAAAGAAATGCGGCAAAGATCACAACAAGACAATTTATAAATCTATTTTTCATCACACACACTCTCTCTGAAAGATCCGCACATAATCAACGTCCATGGAGGTACCGTCAATAGCATCCGTCACCGGACCGCCCCACTTGATAATAGCCAGAAGGAGTTATTCGTACCCGTGGCTTTGGCATATCTGTAACGGCATTCATAGTAGCCATACATAAACTTTTGCTTGGTCCACATACTGGCCGCAGTCCAGCTCTGGCCGCCGCGCTCCTCTTTCCGCGCCTGCAGTTTCACAATCCCATCGCCGATAGCCACATTTTCACGCCAGCGGCTACTCAAAATATGTCCGCTCGGCCCATTCTGAAAACCCCAGTGTCCATCAAGCCCCTTATTTGAACCGGCAAACTCCTCTTTGAATACAAGCTTCCAGCTCCCGGATGGCAGCAGCGATGCGTGTTCCCCTGCCTCATCAGCGCTAGCCGCAATAGACGCCAGACAAAAACCAACCACAATCATTTGCACAAAAAAACGAAATTTCATGATCTACCCTCTATTTCACCAACCGCGTATTGCCCTCAGAATTGTACTGATAGTCATCCGCTTTAATGGACCATACAGAACGCGATTCACCTTTGTCAAAGGGCTCATGCTCAAAGTCAACGGTAACCTTAGCCCCGCTTTTCATCGACACAACCTTCCCCACAGGAAACCTTTGACGTCCCCAATGCGTATCAGGATCATCGGGTCCGTTACAAAGCAGGACCTCTTTGGTTAAATTTGCACGGAACCAGGCGGTCAGAACATTGAACTCACCATCCTGCTCAGCCGTAAATTCACCCTGAAAACGAAATGCATGGCTGAGCTCCTCCTGCGTGCAGGTCAGACAGTCAATATCCCACATCAGCTGCGGCTCACACAGCAGATGTTTCTGGTTAATATGATTGCAGAAGCAATCCATCCTGTGGGACGCATTCCGGCTTATTAAATCCAGATCAATGCCATAGGGCTCGCTGCGCCAGAAGTCAACATCCTGCTGGAGAAACTCATCAAAAGCCGGAGCCATCCAGACAGTTACCGATTCAGGAATCATCTTTCCGCCCGGTTTCAACCAGCGATCTCGCGTATAAGCGACAATTGGCAGCAGATTTTCATCAATCGCATAACTGCCAAGCCACTCCGAAACAATAACATCCACCTTCTCGGGAAGTTCAACCTTTGTGATATCCTCCTGAATAACCTGGATCCGATCGCTCAATCCATTTTCAGCCACGATCAGCTCTGCTACCTCAGCGATATCTGTTCGCTCAACAGCGTAAACCTTTCCAGCCCCGGCCTGCGCAGCAAAGATACTGAGTATGCCGGTACCCGCTCCTATATCAAGCACTGTACATCCAGGGGTGACAGCTTCGTTAAGCGCACTTTGAAACGCCTTGCAGCGAATTGAATCGCGCAACATAGACTCCTGGCCCGTAAGCGAAGAGTAATTTAATTCAAGTGACATATATTATCCTTTTAAAATTAACATTAAAAACACACGTAAAAATCTACGCAACAATAATAAATAGCCACCAAATTCTGCGCCATCTGCACCTTCTCTGTCAGGGCGTAGCTCGTTAGAGCGGAGACTGATGCGAAGGGGTTAAATCTACCATAAATGCAATAAGTTAAGGTACCATTCTTATCTTATTCTCTCCACAACATTATCTTTTGCTCAGCCTTCCTCTGAAGGCTAGCCGACTGAATACACTATCTCCTTGGCGCGATCAATCTGAATGCTTTGAAAAATTTCCTCATTTGATATTCACCCCATGATTAACCACAAAATATCACAATTCAACATCACGGCCCTCGTCTCTCTGCCGATCCAAATTCAGCTCAATCTCTTTGCACGGACTCTCTCGAAGAACATCATTGCGCCCCTTTAGTCTTGTAAAAAAAGGTTCCCCTTCCTCCAATAAAAAATTAATGATGTTGATCCGCTTTATGCCTTCATATTCATCACCCCAGATTTTTGAATCCATGGAGAGCACAAACTTGGGGTAGTTATCTTTCACCTCAAGTAAAGGAGTGAACTCGCGCTCAACGGTTTTCTCAGATTCCAGCAGATAGGCAACCTGGATATAGATCTTTTCATTCTGCCGTGTGGCTATGAAATCAATCTCCCGTTGACCTTGTATACCGACATTAACAGAGTATCCACGACGCAGTAATTCCACATATACCACGTTCTCCAGAATCTGTCCGATGTCACCGCCTCTGTAGCCAATTACGGAGTGCCTAATGCCAAGATCATTAGCAAAATACTTATTGTTGATCTCGAATCGCCTTTTCCCTTTGATATCATATCTTTTGGCGCTGTACCCAAGAAATGTCGCGGTAAAATAGCTGAGAAAGTTCTGAATGGTATCTACATGAGCATGAATTTTCTGTGATTTCAAATATTTAGTGATACTACCAGCAGAAACTATCTGACTAATATTATCAAAAAAATACTGAGAAAAATCCTCTAACAGGGCAACATTGCGTACGCTATACCGCTTGACAATATCCTTTAGCAGAATCGTATTATAAATCGCACTGAGGTACTGAAAGACAGTTTCATCATTTAACTCTAAATGAATCAACCCCGGCAATCCTCCATATCGCAAATATTGATCAAATTCACTCTCTTGACCCGAATAATCCCCCCCCCTGAAAATGCGATATTCTTTAAAACTCAACGGATATATTGTAAACTCAATATAGCGACCTGAGATCAGGGTTGCCAATTCAGATGAAAGCAGATGGGCATTGCTACCGGTAATATAGATATCATATTTCTCTGACTTGGCAAATGAAGCAACTGCCCTTTCCCACTCTTCAATCTCCTGAATTTCATCAATGAACAGATATTTTCTGCCGGACACACCCGACAACTCATCTTCAACATATTTATAAAGATCCATATATGAGCTGATAAACTTAAAGCTTAGATCTTCTTTATCAATGAAAAGACAGTTCTCTCTTGATTCACCCTGCTCAGAAAGACGCTCTATGATTTCTTTAAGAAAGTAGCTTTTCCCAACACGTCTCATCCCGGTTACAACTTTTACAACCGGCTTATTCACAAAAGGTTGAATTTTTTTCCAATACAAATCACGTCGTATCATGATACGTTAGCTCCTTAATATGATTATATTGTAACAGAACTAAAGCGATTATTCAACCATAGTTCTATTATAACAGAACTATGTCTAAAAATGACCCAATCTTTCAGTTATAACCGATTAATTCCACTTTTCGCTGAGAACACGCCGGGCGTAGTTGGCGTAGAAGCCACGGGGATCCTGGGCATACTTCTTCAAAACAGCCTCGCCCTTGCCATCCTTATCGCCCACGCGATAAAGAGCTGCGGCCAGGTTGACCTCGCGCGGAGTGTTGCTCTTCTCCTCCTGGCTATAGGTGCTCCTGCTGTGATATCCCGGAACCGGATGAATCTTAGGTTCCAGCGTAATGGAATAGCCCTTAACCTCTGGACGCTCTAGAAGCCCCGCAAGTACACCCGCAAAGGCCGGATCACCAATCGACTGGCATGTCAGGCCAAGCACACGCGCCCGCTTGGTTGAAAGATCGTTCTTTGAAACAACAAGCTGCTGAGCTCTGGCAATAATGGCAGGCACTGCCTTTTTGGATTTAATACGGCCAAGGGCAATCAGATAGGAGTCCATACGGGCATGTCCATTGCCAAGTCCATCCTTCCACTTATCCCACCAGCCATGCTCCTTTACCCAGGAAACCAGCTCATCTTCACCAGAAGCATCCCCCAACATCGCTAATACATGCGCATAGATCAAGCTGATATCAGGATTGATGCCACTGCTGTGGGTTCCCAGTTCCTTATACTTCTCAAGCAGGTAAGGCTTTGCCCGCTCAGGGTCAGCAAAGATATATGGCAGTCCGCTGTAACCAAACATCACATCATGCGCCGCCATCTTAAGCATTGAATCGGAGATTGGATAGGAATCCTTCTCGTGCATCACCTTCTCCGGCAGAATCCCCACAGAAACCAGATGTTTCTGAAGTTCCTTAACGGAAATTGAACGTAGTGTGGTGTTATTACTCAGTGCCAGATATACAGCGTATGCTGCGGCATATCCCTGATTCTGCAAATCAGGCTGCATGCGAAGAATAGACATGGCATCACGATCAGAACTTATACCGAGACCTGCAACCAGCAGCCCATCCGTTGTTTTCGGCAGCAACGCGCGATAAGGCGCATTGGCCTCCATGGTCACATGATTGGTTTTACGGATATTTTTTGTCTTAAAAAAGTCATGGCTTGCCCAGCCATGCAGATCAAAACGACTCTTATGCTGGATAATGGTATCAGGGAATGTACGCGCGGTGAGATAGTCCAGAACCGTGAGGCGATAGACTCCCTTTATCCGGCGGCGTTCGCGCGAATTGACAATCTGCGAAACATCCCAGCCTGCCTCTGTCATCTGACGGGTCCTGATTCCAAAAAAACTGATATCCGATGCATCCCGGTCATCGATGAATGAAAAATCGTTGTTATGGCCTCCCTCGCCAAGCAGGATAACCGCCTGTCCCACGCCCTGGCTGATCAGCTCTTCATCCTGGTAAAACTCAGTGGGCTCACCAGCAGCCGCCGCCACATCCGCATTACCAGTAGCATCAATCACAGCCTTGGAGAGCACGACACCGCGTGTACCGTCTGGCATGGCAACAACAACTCCTTTGAGAGTATTTCCCTGCATATATGCACCAACAACCATGCAGCCGAACCAGACCTCGCCACCGCCTTCAAGCACAGAACGACGATACCACTCACCCTTTGCCTGTGAGCGATAACGCCCGGTGGCCTTGACCTCTTTATCGATAGTTTTGGTGAACCCTCGCTGATTGCCATAGTAGTAACCGCAGATCATACCGGCAGTCTGTACACCACCCAGTTCACAGAGCATATCAATAACAATGGTCTTTACGCCATTTCGCACGGCCGCCACTGCGGCAGGTCCGCCAGTTGTACCCCCGCCGGCAACCACCAGATCGACCTCAGCGAGAACCGGCAGTTCATGGGCAAGACACTTCACCTCTCCGGATGCATTGATGTAGGGAGCAGTCAGTGATCCATGTATCTCACGGATATCAGCAATCTTTGCTCCTCCCTTTTTCCCGCGCAGACAAACACCTGAAAGAGCACCGCGGGTTTTTGCCTCTTTGGCCACCCTTTCCCCAAGCCTCATTCCAACCTTGATAGCCCCGCCTGGTCTGGCGATATGCGGTGCGGCTTCGCGTGAAATATCAGCCATCGGTCCAAGCACATAAAGATGAGGCACATTCGCAGGACTCAATGCATCCAGATTCAGTTTATCACCATTCGGCCAGCCACCGGAGTGCGGAGCCTTTGATTTTATGTGATCCGGCGGAATAAAGAAGATACGATCCGCTGCCTCCAGCTGAAGATTCGTAAAAGTCTTGTCGCGGGCCACATGCTCTGCATCCATAATTGAACGAGCATCTCCCCCCGCAAATTTCACCTTGAAGTTGCATTCAAAAAGAGCAGGTGTAATCTTAGTTTTCCCCGAGAGCTTGAAAACGTCAGGCGAAGGTTTCCAATCCTTGTGCCGGATCACATCGCCACCGCAATCCGGGGCTGCATCACCGATCACAACGCGCGAAACAGCGTACTCTCCGGCAGGGAATGGCGTTATATCAGCACCTGCCAGACGGGCTAACAGCGCACGCGGACTCGCATCGATCACAATCTTTGCCTTAATTGCCTGACGTCCACTGCGATTCACAATAACGACACCGGCAACCTCACCCTTTTCATCAACAAGAATGTCCGTAGTATAGGCACCTGTTAAGAACGGAACACCCGCGTCAAGCAATACACTGTCCAGCGTTTTCTTGGCCTGCAGAGGGGTTGTGTAGTAGCGACCGGTCTTAATCTCTGCAACACCATTCGTGAAGCCAAACATATTGAGCATCAAAGCCGAGGTTTTGACTTCGTTGCCATGCGCCCACAGACGCAGGGTGCCGGCAAACTCCTCACCCAGAGCCCAGCATGGCGAAACCAGCATAACCGAAGCCCCGGCCTTTGCAGCAGATTCCGCTGCGGCCACCGCGCCACACGTGCCACCCACAACAACGACATCCACATCCTGTATCAGCGGAATGCGCTTCTCCCCCTCAAGTAATGTCTTTGCCGTCACAGACAGCACAAGAAACAGACCGACAAAACCAATAAAAAAATTCTTCATTATCTCTATCCTCGGATTAACCCTAAAATACCAACAGGCAAAGAATCAAACAGCTTGCACCTGCCAGCTCTACAACAATTTCGTCCACCGTGTAACGGCGGACATACTAAATATGCAAAAGCACATCCACCGTTAAACGATGAATCATCTCTTTTCACATCCTACGTCCAACTTTCCACGTTCAACAATTCACTTCAGCACTTTAACTCTCTCGCACTTCAGAACTTTAGAACTTCTTAACCCTTCACTCTTCAAGAGTATACCCGGCATAGCGCACAAAAACTCCGCGCCAGTCATTGAGATAATCGGTCAAAATCTTGCGCCCCAGCCCCTCTGAATCGCCGCAGCGATAAAGCGCAGAAGCGGCAAAAAGTTCTATCATCGCCTTTGAAAACTGTGGAGCCAGAATTGTTGAAGGATCCTTGCCTGTATCCATGTGGCCGCTCATGCGGGGACGCTTCAAAAAATCAGCCAATGGTTTGGCTGCAGAGGGATCGCCAATACGGCCGAGCGCCATTGTCAGAGCGCGGGTACGGTTGAAACCGCCTTCCTCATCGTACTCCTTCAGCTTTGTCAGCAAAGCGGGAACCGCCGACTTATCCTCGGGTATTCCCAGAAGCCACATCGCACCATCGATCTCCGGCACATCAATAAAGCCCTCCCAATCGTAGGCAGGACCTTTACCCAGCGGTTCCTTCTCAACCCATTTTGCCAGCATCGGCACACCGGTTGGATCACCCAGCAGACAGAGCGCTTTGGCTTTGGCCAGATCAGGTTTCTCTTTAAAGCTAATCAGCAGCGGTTTTATTGAACGTTTTCCACCACGTGCCAGCGTAAGCAGATTTGCTCTTACAGATGGATCATGCGAAGCCTTTGCAATTTCATCATCGCTTGGTTCAGGAAACTCCTGTGTGATTCGGTCGATATCCTCTTTGGGAAGAATATCCATCTCAACCATGTGCTTCTGCAATGCCTTGACATCAACATCGCGCGGCAGGGTGTTATTCTGCAGACAGAGTGCCGTAGCATAACCAGCAGCATATCCCTCATTAATCACATCGGGGTTCATGCGCACCATGGCCTGCACATCATGGGTGGTAGAGTGACAACGTCCGATCATCATAATTCCATCCAGGCCAGCCGGCAATATAGCACCCAAGGGAATATTAACCTTCACACTCTCTTTAACATGCTTGTTCTGCAGCATCAGTCCGCCGAAGCTGTAGTCGCTATCATAATATCCATGCGGATCAAATGCAGAGGCGGAGATACAGATTATATCGGGGTAAGTGCGGAAGGCATTCACATCGAGTTCATTGATCACATAGTCGCCCTTAACCCTGCGACTCTCGCGCAGCTGAACCATGGGCATCGCATCCCAGACTTTCTTTGTAGCCGCCTGACCCGCCAACATCTGATGAATGGTTGACCCGGGAATATCCATCGGATCAAAGGGCATTACATTGGCATACAGACCGATATTCTTAAACGAGGCCTCTTCCAGACAGAGGTCGCCATCGTTGACATAAAACGACTCCGCCCCTGCCGCTGCACAGATATCAGCTTCACCGGAGGCATCAATGATAATTTTGCCGAGAACAACCCCGCGTCCCAGCCAGGTGGCAACTTCAACACCGGAGACCCGCTTTCCGTTCATTACCGCACCCATTGCCTGGGAGTGATACCAGATATCAACCCCGGCCTCTTTCAACATCCTGGGATAGGCCCACTTACTTTTTATCCACTCCTGATTGAAACCACGGCGATACCCACGCCAGTAGGACCTGATTCCAAGGGCGATATTACCTCCGAAAAAACCAGCCTGCTCAACCATAAGAGTCCGTACGCCAGCACGTCCGGCGGCAATAGCTGCGGAAATACCGGCAGGCCCTCCTCCGACAACCACCAGGTCGTAATCCCCCCAGACAGGCAGAGCGCTTTTGGATTGTTTAAGAATCTCAGCCTTGTTGCGGCTGTACGGACGCTCCCGTTCATTGAGCTCTTTAATAATCAGCCCTGAAATAACCTTATCCGATGCAGGTGCGGTTTTAACAGATACGCCCTTTGGATTGGAAACAGAGGATGCCTGCTTAACGACATACTCGCCCAATCGTTCCCCCACCTCGGCAAGGTTGACCGGTTTCATCATCTCAACAACGGCATCTCGACTCAAAGCCGCAGAGGAGCTGAGCACAAAAAGATTCTTAACGCCCTTAGGCTGACAGACTTTCAGATCCAGTTTATCAACTCCGACAAAACCGGCTCCTGTATCACTGCTCTCAGCAATAATTGATGTCGGCATAGTAAAGTGCATATTGTAGGCAAAGGCAGCGCCAACCCGACCCTGCGTGCTGCCACGTAGCAAGCACTCAGCCTTATTCAGAAGCGGCCAGCTTAACTCCGGCATGGCGGCCTCTTTCACAACCTCATTTAATGTTTTGGCATTTTTCTTATAGCGCGCCCGACTGACCTTAAGCGTCTTCACATTCCATGGCGCACGCTTTGCCCCGGCCTGATCTGCTACAATCGCGGTATAGGTAGCATCCAGAACAACCTTTGCAATTACAGCCTGCAAACCAGCCTTGTTAGCAGTCACAACACCGCAGAGATCTCCATTCTCATCAACCAGAACTCCGGCGGGACGGGTATTGTTCAGGTAAACAACTCCTGCCTTCTGCATTACAGCTTCACACTTGGTCCGATATGAAAAGGGAGTTAAATCGGCAAAAAGCACTTTACTGAATTCCTTTGTGGGCACAGGACCATCCAGAAAAAAACGTCCTTTAGCGGTTACCTCACTGCCAAGCACAGTCTCTTCATTAAGCAGAATAACCTTTGCCCCTAGCTTTGCGGCTTTCCAAGCAGCAGCCATTCCTCCTTCGCTAGAACCGACCACCACCAGATCCACGCGATCGATAACAGGAACCGTACGGGCAGGCATTTCCACAAAGCGTTCGACCGCCACAGCCGTAAATCCAAATAAACAGACAGCCGCCATTAATGCCGCACTGCGCCCCCCATTCAATCTTCTATCACAAACCATCATATCTCTCCTTTTCACCTCTTGCTTCAGAATCATTTCCACCCTGAAACTCAACCTGATATTTAATAGAACAACATATCATTTTTTGCCCATATATCCAATAGATCAATCGACTAAACTATTTATTTCTTCCCAAAAGGTCGCTAGTTTACGGCTGTTCCGAATCATACTTTAGTTGCTTTCTCTCAAGAACTTATAAAATTGACCTCTTACGTTTCTTTTTTTTTTGTGACAGTAGTTGAGAGAATAGCAACTAACGAGGGAGGGCGTATTACAGCTCCGTTGAACATCCCTGTAAGTGAATTAATGCAAAGGAAAGTAGTGCAAGCATCCTGCTGTGTCGGTGCGTAGCCCAAAGGGCGAAGACCGGCTTGCCTTAAAAATAAGCCAAGCAGGATGCTTGGGCTACCTTTTACTAGTGGAATTTTCAACAAAAACCATGTAATATTTAAAGAAATTAAGCTTATTCCCAAATAAAGGTTATATTATGGAAAGTGTTTCACTCAAAAGAATCCGCCCGATCTTCACCCTTCTGAATCTGGTTATCGGCTGGCACCTCCTCTATGAAGGCATTGCCAAAATTTTAACACCGGGTTGGACCTCGGCCGGATATCTAGTGAATGCCAGCGGTCCGCTGGCCGATCTTTTTCAGACCATTGCTGAATCTCCGACTCTGCTGCAGATGAGCGACATTCTTAATATCGCCGGACTCACCATTATCGGTCTCTGTATCCTAACCGGGGTCTTCACCCGCGTGTCGGCAATTGCCGGAGCTCTGCTGATCTCTCTTTATTATATATCTAACCCCCCTCTGGCCGCTACCGGCGTCGGTTACGCATCAGAAGGCCACTACCTGCTGGTAAATAAAAACCTGATTGAGATCGTAATTCTGATTGTTGTCGCCGGTATACCAACCGACTGGTACTACGGCATCGGCAAACTTATACCGAAGCTCCCCGTAGGCCTATTTCGCAAGGTTAATGTACCAGCCGAGATAAACCATGAACCCAAAGGGCCTGATACAGGACGTCGTGAACTGATCAAAAACCTGATTTCCCTCCCGGTTATCGGTGGTTTCGCCTTTGCCGTTGCCAAAAATCACGGTTGGAAAAGTCATGAAGAGGAGGGACACAAAGAGGCTATGACCGATGCCACCACCGCCCCCACCATCAAACTGACAGATGCCGTGGATCTACGCCAATTGAAAAAGCCGATTCCCAAAGGTAATCTCTGTGGAGTTGAGATGGGGCGCATCATCTGCGGCGGCAACCTGATCAGCGGATTTGCCCATAGCCGCGACCTGATCTATATTTCACAGTTTCTCAAAAACTATTTCACTGAAAAGAAGGTTATGGATACATTCTGGCTCTGCGAAGAGTGCGGCATAAATGGCACCGCTGTCAGCGCACGCCCTGAACCGGTTAAGCTTCTGCATTCCTACTGGAACAAGGGCGGCAAAATGAAATGGGTTGCTCCGGTCTATCCTAAAGAAGATGATTACAAAACCAATATTGATTTTGCCATCGACAACGGAGCCGCCGCTGCCATGATTATGGGTAATATCGGAGATAACTGGTCCAGGGCCGGCAAATGGGATCTGATGGCCGAGGTCGTTGACTATATCAAAAGCAAAGGGGTTCCTGCCGGAGTAGCCGGACATGAGCTGGAGACTGTTAAAGGGGCCGAAGCACACAATGTGGGGGCAGAATTTTATATGAAAACACTGCACAGCCGCAACTATTGGTCATGGCAACCTGATCAGAAAAAAGATAAACGTATCATTGAGAACTACAGCATTGATAACTACTGGGAGCGCTCACCCGAAGAGACCATCGCCTACATGGAAAGTTTAAACAAACCCTGGATAGCCTTCAAGACCATGGCGGCCGGAGCAATTCATCCTAAACAAGGCTTTAAATATGCCTTTGAAAACGGCGCTGATTTTGTCTGCGCCGGCATGTTTGACTATCAGGTAGTTGAAGACGCAAACATCCTGACCGGCATCCTCGACCATCCCAACTTCAAACGCAAGCGCGACTGGATCGCCTAATCAGCCCAATATTCAATTCAGCTTAGAGTTAGGTTACAATGCAACAAACCGAACAGATTCTTTTTATTGCTACTGTGAGGCAATTGTTTCGGGCGCGCGAATCACTCTAGTAGTGGGGAGGTTTCTCGTTGGTTATTCCCAAGGCACTTGAGGCATCCTGCTGCTGTTGCATTTCTGTCAGAAGTTTGCGGTTCTGGTGTTCCAGCAAAAGAACACGCGTTTGAAGATCGGAAATAACTCCATTGAGGGTATCGGCAAGGTGTTCGCAGTAGGTGACCCGTTCTTCCAACTGTTGACGAGAGGCATGATCTTCATTTTTCATGCACTAAGTTTAACATAAGTCCGGCATGACTGGGAGTGTCCATAAGGGTCATGTATAAAAAAAGTGTGTGCGAAATTGGAATACAACATCAATTGAGAGCTGAAAAGGATGTTGTGAACTCCTAACTAATGTTCTATTATCTTAACAAATGAGGTGATTGCAATGTTTAAAACACTCGAAGCGACAATTGGGACTGATGGAAATATCCATTTAAAAGAACCTATAAAGCTACCACAGGCTTGTCGGGCATTTATTACTATTGTGGAAGAAGCTAATGCCCCTGAAACTGCTTTGCTGAGCGAAAAAGCACTTGGTAAAGACTGGAATCGTGCAGAGGAGGAAGAAGCATGGTCTCACCTGCAGTAGGATCAGTGGTTTTAATAACATTTCCTTTCTCAGACCTTTCTTCTTCCAAATTACGTCCAGCTATTGTTATTGCATCTTCTGGACGGGATGATTGGATTCTTTGTCAAATCACTA
This sequence comes from Kiritimatiellia bacterium, assembly GCA_027858965.1. Classification (GTDB taxonomy): domain Bacteria; phylum Verrucomicrobiota; class Kiritimatiellia; order RFP12; family UBA1067; genus M55B167. The sequence goes on along the minus strand of JAQIBS010000248.1, from coordinate 7,895 downwards.
GCAATCCTTATGCTGATCCGCTCGCAATTAAAATCACAGAAACAGACTTCTTTTATGGATCTCTGCATCGGGTAAGTTACGCTCGGCCAGGAAAACTTTTTACAGCGAATTCTTCAATTATTAGATCCGAAATCCCCCGACTGGATTCAAATAAGTTTGAGAATGTCATTACAGGAATTGTCTCCCTGATTAAGGGGGACTTTTGAGCGAAGCGATCGTATATGCCCGACAACGAGGAAAAGCTTGAATTGTTTCAAGATGAAAGCCGAAATTCTGCTAACTACTAATCTAAGGTCTGACAATTGAGCGTTATGGATTGGTGCTGTTTCAATTAACGAGAAAGGTTATTTTCCTATTCTATCTGATTTTTCTTCTCAGCAAACTCCATCGCCTGCCGACTGATCTCTTCACCGCTGAGGCTGGCAAATAGATTCTTCCTCCATTTTGTATAATCCATACGGTCCCGCTGCATCAGAAAAACAAAACGTTCAGCCTCAACCATTCCGAGGCTCTTTGTCAAGGCATCCAAACCTCTCACTTTAAGCTCTGTATCAACTAACATCTTCACTCTCCCATTCCATAACAAAATTAACCGGGCTGATAATACGAATCCCAGAAAAGTATTTCGCCTTTTTTCAGTACTCCTTTATCAACCGTAAGAAAGTTATCACAATCCATTTCATATGCGCATGCCACATGCAGAGCATCAAGAGGCCCCAACCCTTTGGCAATTCCATCACGCATTCCTTCCAAAACGTTAGGAGTTTCCTCTATTTGGCAAACAGAAAGATCTTTCCATCGCTGAATCTCAAGCCTACGCTCATCACACGGATTTGCTGAATTCTCATAATCCAGAACATAGGACCAAGCCAAAGAAACCTGTCCCGCCCTAATCAGGCTCTGAACAAAAAGCTTAGCCTCCGTTTCCAATCTAATTTTCAAGAAATTCTGATCATCGAATGGCCGATTGAAGCAGCAGTTATCCAAATAAACGCGTATTTTTTCATGCAGTCTTTTCATTGCTATGACATAATTATACTACTTAAACACATAAATGAGCAACCAGCATATTCACCAAACAAATCCACGCTTCAAAACGGGGAACAAGGACGCCGAGAGCCAAATGGACCAGCTAAAGCCTTGTTAAGAGTTGTAGACAAGCAGCCAGCGGCTGTCCTGCAAGCTCTACAAGCATAATGTCCTTTCGACAACCAATTCATAATTCTCTCTCCACTTAATCCATGGAGGAATAAGCTAAACGAGGTCAATTTTTGGAGTTTTACACCCATTTGTTATATTTCAATGCACGACCCCATTACCCTCCATTTTTCAAAATCCTTCTTCACCTGATTATGAGGGATACCTTTTCCTTCATCCAGCTCCCGAAGGCCTTTACGGACACCAGCCATGAAATTGATCCGTTCCTGTATGGAATCCCATGTGGAATCATCCGGCAAGGATTGAATGGTGTTAATCACTATTTCTTTTGTAGTCATATAAAAATGATATCATACCCATGATTGCTCACAAGTATATTTTTCATGCATAACGCCCAGTTGAGCGACTGGGCTCATAATAAGCGAACTTGTTCGTGGTTATGTGACAGGTGCTCCAACGTATTGTTCCCGGCGCGCGAAGCGTGGCGTGGGACAATCGTGGGGGCGCGATCGTGATACGGCCCCGATGCCCCTCGACGCCCCTTGGATTGCACCCTGGTTGCCAGCGTTACAAAAGGGCCAACTAAGTAAAATATTAAAAATTAATACATAACACCGCTTGACAATCCAAACCGACCTAATTACTATGACTAGACTATCGCATATGCTGTTAGATTTTGAAATCAACCAAATCTGACGGTTTGAGCATCCGATACAGGCAACATCAGTCATATGTCAGAAATTTAAGGTTAGGTGGTCTGTCCAAACCATTTCTTTTGTGCTAATTAGCACTTGACCAGCAGAAACGATTATGAAAGAATATCAAACATCACACAGCAATCAGCTTCCACCTGAAGCGGATACGGACCAGATCGAAAGGGTCAGGCGAGCCTGTAAGTGGGATAAGATTCGTCTCGGATCTAGCGCCCAAGGCAATCTCGCCTACTGGAAGATTGGTATTGAAACCTTACGGAAAGCTGTGCGCGAACACATAGAAATGGGACGAAAAGTATTCCGTAAATTTGATCCTACTGACAACACTAAGCTATTGGAGTCTAACCTCCAAGCCAATGTTACCCTTTTTGAAAACAAAGACATATACGTCGAGATGATTCTCACCGAGGGCGTCTTTGTCATCCTAAACGCTCACGAGCACACCACCGTGCAGAGGCTACCGCAATGACCCAGAAAAAGCCAACAACTACAATGGAAGGCGAGAAGTGTCCTTTCTGCGCGAAAGGCCGGTTGGTGTTGTGCCAAGCCGACCATCGCGTGATATCACCCGAGGAGCCAGAGATCGTTATCGCTGGCGTCTGGGTTGAAAAATGTGATGAGTGCAATGAAATGCTCTTCCCGTCAGAATCGAGCCGCTACATTGATCAAGCCTTGGCCCAGGAGACCGAACAACTCACTCCCACCCAATTGGAAGAGATTCGTAAGCGTCTTGGCGTTGATCAGACCGAAATGAGCGAAATACTTGGACTCGGCGGGAGAACCTATCATCGATGGGAGAAGGGCTCCCAATACCCCAGCCGCTCCATGTGCTGCTATATCCGTATTCTCGGAAAGTTTCCTTTTGCATTCAAGTGGTTGCGCGACGGCGGTTGGCGTCATGAAAAAGCGACCGCGACCCTTTCACCTCAGGCTAATTTCGAAAAAAGCTTTCCGGATTTGGCGCTAACAGACACAAATGCCAACACGACTCATCCCCCTTTCAACCCTGCAATCAGCTTTTCAAAAGTCAACTTCGGATAACAATGAAACCTTTTTGGATAACCTTCTATTCGTACAAGGGCGGTGTCGGCCGCTCTCTTGCACTCGCAAACATCGCCGCTCTATTGGTTAAGAATGGACGGCGAGTGGTCCTGATCGACTTTGACTTGGAAGCACCCGGACTGGATAGCTTCGATGAGTTTTCCTGTATCGGAGGCAAGCCGGGTGTTGTCGAGTACACAACACAATTTCTGCAGACAGGGGAAGCCCCTAAAATAGACAAATTCATCCATCACTGCCATTTGAAGGATGCGCCTTCCGGCGATCTTTGGATTATGCCGGCCGGCACCAAAGATACATTCTATAACCGCTCTCGGGCGGGTATTAATTGGGTCGAAATGTACGAAAACGGATTGGGCACTGCTTTTGTGGAGAACTGGAAAGCTGCCATTGCCCGCCGCTTCAAGCCGGATTATGTTCTTGTCGATTCTCGAACAGGGCTTACTGATGTTGGTGGCATCTGCACATTACACCTTCCTGACCTTGTTGTCATGTTGTTTGGATTGAATGACCAGAACATCAAAGGGATAGCAGCGGTTGCCAAGACCGTACGCGAGACTGATAGTGGACGTATACCTCAGATTTATTATGTTGCCTCGCCAGTTCCAAATATGCCGATTGGCAAGAAAGATTTAGTTTCGGAGCGACTCGAAGTAGCAAAAAAAGAGATTGGCACAGAAATTGAATCAATCATCAGATACTCATCTTCAGCAGCCTTTCACGAAAGACTTTTTACGTTGCATGACAGGGGCCCACAGTCATCGCTCGTGGAAGACTACCAGAACCTTTTAAAACAAATAATTGTATACAACCGTAACGGCATTGATCTCCTGACGCAGGAAGTTGAGAGCGCAATTTCATCCAGCGATATCGAGCGAATGAAGAAACTTTTTACGGTATTAACATCAGATTTTCCCGAAAGAGCAGAGGGTCTTTATCTCTCGTCTCGTCTTCAGCTCGCTCTCAATAATCGTGCATCGGCCGTCGGATTTGCAGAAAAGGCGCTCAATATAAACCCCGCGCATATCAAGTCGTTCAACTGGCTATTGAAGCATTACCAAAATGAATGCGATCACAATAAGGCGTTGTCTCTCTGCGAAGCGGCGATCGCTGCAAAAAAACGTCTATCAACAATAGAGTTGTTTAACATCCAGTATGACATGGGAACTGTTGCACTTACAGCATCTAAGCCCGACATCGCTGCCAACGCTTTCAAATTGGCCCTTGAATTGATTCTGAAAATGAATAGACCCACTCCTTGGCTTATGTTAACAACTTTTAACTTTGCTGAGTCTCGTCGTCGTGCAGAGGGTGCGCCGGACATATCCCTTTGGAAAACAGTGATCAAACTTTTCGGACAAAATGGTGAAATGTCGAACATCTCGCCACCAGAACAGGCTAATCGTTTACAGACTATACATATCGCCTACGCTGTAACGGGTGACATTAATCGCGCTAAAATGACACTCGCAAAAGCGCATGATGCTGCAATGTTGCTTGGAAGTGCCGACGATGTTTTCTCAGTGAAAACCTATACTTATGTACCAGTATCGGTGTTTTTTAATGAAAACAACGAAATGCAGGAAGCCCTGAACCGCGGTGAACTTTGGGATGGAATGAAATTGCAAGATTCTGAGCCACTAAAAGAAGATTGAGCAGAAACGGGTATAGGGATCGTCGAAAATAAAAAGGAGTAAAAAATGGGTCTGATGTCGGGAGTATTAGGTAATGCATGCACGGTTGATAGTGCTACATTAGGGAAAAAGTACAGCCAGCTTTTAACAGAAAATGAAGAATTTGAAGTAGGATTCCAGGTCATTCGAGATACATTTGTTTTCACAAACAAGCGTTTAATTCTTGTGAATGTCCAGGGAATTACGGGGAAGAAAACAGAGTATTTATCTATTCCCTATGGGAAGGTAACAAAGTTCAGCATAGAAACAGCGGGCAGCTTTGACTTAGATGCTGAATTGAAAATGTGGGTAGGTAGTGACCCATCACCTATCTCAAAGAAATTCAACAAGAAAGTCAGCATATATGACTTACATGCTGTATTGGCCAAGCATGTATTGTAATAATAGGATTGCCGAGGGATCGTGTTTACACTTTAACAAAGTGCTGTGAATTTTCATTTGTCACTTTTCAATACACGACCCCGATACCCGTTCGACCCCATTACCCTCAGAAAGATAACAAAGTTCAGTATAGAAACAGCGAGCAGCTTTGACTTAGATGCCGAATTGAAAATTTGGATGGGTAGTGACCCATTACCTATCTCAAAGAAATTCAACAAGAAAGTCAGCATATATGACCTGCAGGCTGTGTTGGCCAAGCATGTATTGTAAACGCGACACCAGGAAATACCCTTGATCGGATAACAGGGTAAGGGATCGGCTGGAGGGCATGGTGTAGAAAGTACGTAATGTCCAATGTCGAAGTACGACCCCTATGCCACGCAACATAAACGAATCATTAATCAGATTTATTTTAGATTTGTTTGTTTTAATAAATCATAAGCTTGTTTTTCTTTAAAATACTTAGATTTTGGATTAGCAATAACCGACCTGCTTACTAAATAATAAGTCTCAATAAATTTTATAACTGAATGCGTTAAACCTGATTTATCAAAATCATCAAATTTATTTTTCTCTACAACCTCAATGATTTTTTGCCTATTTTTTGTGCCAAACCTACCAAGAGAAACTCGCCACTTCTGCGTATATCCCATATCTTCAAAGAAAAACCTATATAATATAAATGTTTCAGGCATTATTAAGATTTCTCTAAATTCATCTAAATTCCTGCCAAAAGCTTTGTAAAAATAACTGACTCCAGTTCCTATCTGACCTTTGGTAGCATTTAAAATTGTTTGTATTGCGCTTACATATTTACGATTCCAATGTGTTCCTAAAAACGTTCTATTTGATTGTTGAACGCCACAAATTGGATGAAATTTCATCGGAAAAGAATATATGCTTACTTTCAATTCTTCTGCAAGTAGTATATTAATCTCCAACCTCTGATATAATTCTTCTGGTCTATCTTTCTCATTGTATAGCAAATAATTAGACAGATGCTTTATGCCATGTTTTGCGGCTAAATGAACGGCTCTCTTGTAAATCTCAGCATATTTCATGCTGTCAAAAGCTATACGCATTGGTCTTATTGGTATTTCACTAAGTGCTTTAATTTTATCTTCAATCAATAGCCGTGCATCTAGCCCTTGATTGAAATCAACATATCTCAATTTTTGTGCTTTGTTTCTATACTTTTCAAAGACCTCTTTCACATGCGGATAAACAGCAATGATATTACTTTTTGTAGTTTTTTGAAGGCTAAGCAAATTATACTCATCGAGCAAATCATAAAATAATTGCTGTTTCTCTCCTTTTAATCTGTTGAGCATATAGTGAAGTAATTCATATGCTTTATTTATATAAGCCTTGTCGTTTACACTTTTTCCCAGGTTTGTTACAGCAATATCTAGAAGATTTGGTGATACAAATTTAGCTCCTTTTGTAAAACCGCAATCCTTTATTTCTTGAATTATTTCATAAAATTTATCTGAAGCAAGAACATTGTTATCTAACAATAGAAGGTTTCTTTGATCACCGTATAATTTCCTTGTTTCCTCTATTTTATTTTTAAGAGAAACATAGTGCTTAAATTCAGGCTCAATCACCTTAACAGCGCAAAACGAACACTTCCGTTTGCATCCACGTGTCATATACCCATAATAAGCATCATTTTCAGGATATTTATACTCAATTTCATCAAGAATTGAATAATCCAACGGCATATCATCAATAATTATACGATTATTATCAAATATACCCGCCTTATCCAGCAAACCTGCGTGCGGGGCAATTCCCGTTTCTTCTTTAACCTCACCAGCTAAAACCGTGGCCATAACACCGCCAACTTTTATATTATTTATATTTGTAACAAGATTCTTTGCATCCTGGATTGTCTTGATCGTTATTTTCCAATGAAATGTAAACAATGTTGTTATATATATTCTGTCCCATTTTGGGAGGCAGACGTACTGTTTTTTTCTGTAGCTATCTGAAAAATCTTTGAGCCATACCGCTAATACTGGAATCATTCTACTTAATTCTGAATTTACATCCGAAGATTTTGGCAGAATCAAGTCAATATATTTAGACTGACCTGTCTTAATGTATTTACCAATAAACTCGATCTTTTCACACCAATTTGTTTTGGGATACAAATCGGTGAGTTTATGAACACATTTATCAATTAACTGAGTTAGGATGAATTCTCTTATATCCCCTTTATAGAAAGTCACATTATCACCTAGAATTCTATGATAAGAGGCTATTTTCATCAAGCCAATGGGTGGATATTTGTTTTTGTATCCTGGTTCAACCAGCAATATATTTCGTTTTCTTTTTGCCATGCTTAGTTGTAACAGTCAGCTATTTTTTTTATAAGCGTTTCTGCCTCTTCTAAAGGCAGGTTTTCTTTAATAATAACAAAAATTTCCTCCAGTAATTTTTTCTTTTCAGAATCAAGTTGTGATAGAGGCATAGAATATGGATGTTTACTTATGTCGAAATCAATCTTTTTATCGTCAATTGCTACATCCAAATCATGAATGATCGAATTATATATTGGTTGCAATTTGCGATCACAGATTGTTTTATCCTCAATCTCTTTTATCAGTTTAGCAGAAGAGAGTGCCTGCACTTTTAAGATTTTAAGGGTTTCCCTATGCAGCTCTAGCTCTCGCTCTGTATATTCACCACTACGGTTTTGGATTTCAAATTTAGCAGCAGTATCTTTGTATGCTAAAATATCTTTTTTTCGGTTATGTAGCTTTGAGGATGTTGTTGTTAGGTTTCCTAAAGAAGCAAATAGTTTTTTTAATTTTGATTCTAAAAAAGTATAAGTTTTTGAGTCATTGAAATTATCACGTCGGGCATTAGGAATAAAACCAGAACC
>JAQIBS010000237.1 GCA_027858965.1 Kiritimatiellia bacterium | reverse complement strand
AGTAAACCATCATCAAAGATAAGACATCTCTTGGTGTTATGCTTTTGATGCACCGCAAATTGAAACGACAGACTGGGACTAGGCGCGGTTTTACCCACAGATTTAGCGGAAGAGGCTTACTTACAACATCAAAAAAAGTTGAGGAGTTTCAATGAATATGACACGCCGCAGTTTTTCAAAGTCATCCATTGCTACTATTTTGGCAGCGCAGAGTGCTCCATTTATTCTGAATGCGCAGGGTGGTAAAAAATATAGAACGGTTCTGATTGGCTGCGGCTGGTGGGGAATGAATATCCTTAACACCGCCATTGAAAGCGGCTCCTGCGAACTGGTTGCTCTCTGTGATGTTGATGAACGCATGCTGGATAAATCCTGTGAGAGTCTTAAAAAATACAACATATCCAATCCGAAGCGCTATAAGGATTTCCGTGAAATTCTCAGCAGGGAAAAACCCGATATCGTGATTGTGGCTACACCGGACCACTGGCATCCTTTGATTATGATTGAGGCCTGTAAACAGGGGGCACATGTCTATGTCGAGAAACCGGTTGGACATACTGTGCTGGAGGGCAGTGCCATGGTGGCAGCTGCCCGTAAATATGGTCGTAAGGTGCAGGTTGGTACTCATCGCCGGGTCTCACCGCATAATATCAGCGCCTATGAATTCGTCAAGGCTGGTAATATCGGAAAGATCGGTACTGCCAAATGTTTTATCGCTTATGGTGGCGGTCGTGAAAAACCGAAACAGAATATAGAGCCTCCCAAAGAGCTGGACTGGGATTTCTGGTGTGGTCCGGCACCGCTACGTCACTTCTGCGGAGATATGAACAATTCCTGGGGCGGCGGCATCCATCCGCGCGGTTTCCGCAACTATCTTGATTATGCTAATGGGCAGGTTGCCGACTGGGGGGTGCACTGGATTGATCAGGTGCTCTGGTTCACTGGGCGTACATCTCCTGTCAGCTGCTACTCCGCCGGTGGACGTCCCGTGATGGGTCCTGCTATCTATAACGACAAGGAACAGACCTCCGACGCTCCCGACCATCAGGTGGCACTCTGGAAGTTTGATGATGGTTTTGATCTGACCTGGGAACACCGCCGTTTTGCCGCCAACAACCACATGAAGGGTGAGAATGTCGGTGTTCTGTTTTACGGGGAAAAAGGAGTTCTGCATCTTGGCTGGCAGCAGGGCTGGACATTTCACCCGCAGAATAAAAAGCAGGAGGTTGTTCATGTGGAAGCGCAGCTGCATGATCCGGATGGGCAGAACATTAAAGAGCTTTATGCCGACTTCATCACTTCTATTGAATCCGATAAACTTCCGGTCTGCGATATACTCAAGGGGCATCAGGCCTCTGCTATGTGCCTGATGGCCAATCTCTCTATGAAGCTTGGTCGTAGCGTTGGCTGGAATGGTGTAACAGAACGTACCGGCGATGCTGAGGCCGACAAGCTCCTGAAGCGCGAATATCGCGGTGAGTGGCAGTACCCACTCTAATGCAGCGGAGTCGCAACCAAATTAAACATTGTGATAGGCGAATCTTCTCTCATTCATTGAACAGTTGTGTAATATGCATCACTGCATTAGTCAACAACGCTACGCGTTGCATAGAAAAAAGAGTTGAATAGCAGTGAGACAACATATCACGCCGTCATATCCGCGGGTTGAAATCGTTAGTACCGCTTATGACTTGTGTAGACTTTCGGGTGTGGGTGTAAGTCATTTCCGTTGAAGTGTGAAATTTGCTATAATCCTGCAACGATGTGCAATTTCAAAGTAACCCAAGCTTCCAGCTTGGCTTATTGTACAGAGAGCAAGCTGGAAGCTTGCATTACTTTAATTCACTTCACGCAAGAGAATATTCACCGGATATGAAATGCGTCTTCTGGGTGTTGCAAGAGTGTTTTCAGGTTAATAGATTTCAGGAGGGTGCATAATGGATAATCAGGATATGACAAATCGCAGGACCTTTGTAGCTTGTTGTGTTTGCGCAAGTTGTGCGGGTGTGGCTGGGGCGGCAAAGCCTTCCAGTCGTAATGCCAAATCATTGAAACCCGCCAGCGGTGATGGTCCGGTTCTTTCGAGTTTAAATAGCACAAAGCAGGGCGAGAATTATGACATCGCTTTCTGTGGTATCTATTGCGGTGCCTGCGATGGAAAGTTAAATGGATTGGGAAAATCCGGTAAGAAATGTAAGTGCTGCACAAATCCGGCCATGAAATCGAAGTGCGCAATATTCAAATGCGCAAAAGAGAAGAAGGTGGCCAACTGTGGTTTATGTCCGGAGTTTGAGGGATGTGAAATTCTGAAGAAACATCACGAAAAGCCACTTTATCGCCAAGTGGCTCGGACTACCTGTAAAAACATCAAGGCTGATGGAATGGATGTCGTTAGTGCGGATTTTAAGAAACGCTGGACCTGTCCGTCCTGCGGTAAGCTTTTTGCCTGGCAGACAAAGGATAAATGTCCGCACTGTAATAAATCGGTTCAGGTGCTTTCAGAGAAGGATCTCTGAATCGGTTTGCAGTATTGAGGATTGAGAAACAGGGGTAAGTGTCTGTTGCGATTCACTAAGATTCCTAGTTAAAAAAGAAAAATGATTTAAACCACGGAGAACACGGAGCCACGGAGGGAGCACTGTGAATTGACACAGCGGCTCAGCAGGAGCTTCGCCCTCCCATCCCAACTTTGCGCCTTCGCGCCTTTGCGGGAGAAAAAAATGATTTTAACATGTTGCTTAAACTTAACACTTCAACTTAAACTGCCCTGGCGAGGCAAAGACAACATGTTTTTAAAGACAAACATGCCCTTTAGTGAAGGGCCTTAATATGGAATCGAATTGATAAAAGGGGATATAAAAAAATGAGAAGTTTTTGTGGGGCATTAGCTGGCATCATAATATTGATGGCTGCGGGGGTGGCGGTAGCCGATGGTAAAACACTTTACGTTTCAACTGAGGGTAATGATGCGTGGTCGGGAGAGTTGGCGGCTCCGAATGCGGCGCTAACGGATGGTCCTGTGGCAACGGTTACGCACGCACGTGATATGGCGCGCGGATTAAGGGCCGCTGATGGCCCTGTCACGGTGCTGCTCCGAGGTGGAGTTTATCCGCAGAGTGAGACTGTGGTATTTACAGCAGAGGACTCAGGAACGAAACAATCTCCAATAAGCTATCAGGCATATCCCGGAGAGAAACCGGTTATCAGCGGTGGGGTTGCTATCTCCGGTTGGCAGCTTGATACTGGCGACCAGAGTAAAAAAATGTGCAATGGCAAGCTGTGGCGAACCAAACTCCCCTCCTCCAAATTCCGTTTTAATCAGCTCTTTGTCAACGGGGAGCGAAGGACACGGGCTCGAATTCCGAACAAGGGATCTTTTTTGCGTGCGGATGGTCCGATATCCAAAAATAATTCTAAAGGGTTTTTCTTCAAAGAGGGTGATTTGCAGAACTGGGATAATATGCGCGATATTATCTGTGTAGTATATCATTCATGGGAGAGCTCTATCCATCATATCCGTTCGGTTGATACAGAATTCTCTCAGGTTACATTCAGGGAGTCTGCACCCTGGGCGATGGGGCACTGGGAGAAGCAGCAGCGCTACTATGTTGAAAATGTATTCGAGGGGCTGGATGAACCGGGAGAGTGGTATCTTGATCGTACACAAGATGCTCTTTATTACTATCCCTTGCCGGGAGAGACGATGGAATCCATTCAGGTGGCGGCACCGGTTGTCAGCTCAACCCTGATTCGTTTTGCGGGGGATGCCTCAAAAGGGAAAAGCATTGAAAACCTGCACTTTAAGGGCATCTCCTTTGTGCATGCAAATGCCGATCTCAAACGGATTCGCAACTCAGGCCAGGGGGAGATTTATCAGCCTGCTTTGATTATGGCAACTGGCCTGCGTAATTCGAGTTTTGAAGATTGCGAAGTTGCACATGCCGGAGCACATGGCATCTGGATGGCTGCGGGGTGTGAGGACAACCGGATTCAGCGTTGTCATATTCATGATCTTGGCGGTGGTGGTGTTTACATCGGTGGCGGTTGGGGTGTTCAGGATGATACTCCTGTGCAGCGGATTGTTGTAGATAACAACTTCATCCATGATAGCGGTCATCTTTTTCACGGTGCGCACGGTGTCTGGATTGGTAAGAGTTCGTATAATTCCGTGACTCATAACGAAATTTCAAATCTCGACTACTCCGGAATATCCTGTGGTTGGTCGTGGGGTTTTCAGCCCAGCACGGCTCATCACAATATACTTGATTTTAATCATATTCATCATATCGGCAATGGAGAGGGGCTGAGTGATATGGGGGGGATCTATACGTTGGGTGTGTCGCCGGGAACGACAGAGCGCAACAACCATATTCATCATATTTACAGCTATGCCGGTGTTTCACATGGGTCAGGAATTTATCCTGATGAAGGCAGCTCAGAAATTCTGATTGAGAATAATGTGGTTTATCGAGTGCGAACCAGTCCTCTGTTTATGCATTACGGCAAAGAGTGTCTTGTGAAAAATAATATCCTGGCATTCGGCGGTAAGGGGCAGATGCGCAGAAGTCGGGAGGATAAACGCTGTCATTATATTGCCGAGGGAAATATTGTTTATTCCGATACTGAGCAGATGCTGGATGGTGTCTGGAAAAATGGCGACTGGAAGGTCGGCCGGAATGTTTATTGGAGCACAACCGGAGAACCGAAATTTAAAGATATGAAGTTTGCCGAATGGAAGATGAAGGGCAAGGATGCTGATTCAATCGTAGCTGATCCTCTCTTTGTCGATGCTGAGAACGGTGATTTCAGTTTGAAACCGGACTCCCCCGCCCTTAAACTAGGGTTTAAACCCATTGATGTTAGTCAGGCCGGCCTCTATGGGGCTGATGAGTGGGTTCAGCTTCCTGAAAAATATCCGGACCGTCAGTTGAATGATATGCCCGCGCCTGTTGAACCACCCTTTATTATTAACTTTGATTTTGAGGGGGAACCGGTGAATACAACGCCAATGGAGGGTACGGTTCAACTGGGAGGTAAAGGTTCTTCCCTGCAGATTTCCTCTGATACAGCCGCGTCTGGTACCCAGAGTCTCAGGTTTGTTGATGCGTCGGGACAGAAACACAGCTTTACGCCACATCTGTTTTATAAGCCTTCATACTCTGAAGGGGCACTGACCCTTTCGTGGGATATGCTGAACAGCAAAGAAGCAGCTGCCCGTTTTGGTATTGAGGTGCGTCAGTCGGATGAATCTCCTTATCTGGTTGGCCCGACAGTATGGATTGCCGCTGATGGAACTGTTACTGCCAGCCATCGCAAAATCGGGATGATTCCCTCAGGGGGGTGGGTTCATGTTGATATCGGATTTGAACTTGGTGAAGGCTCTTCCAACGAGTATCAGATAACTCTTAGCAGTGAAGGTCATGATCCTGTGACGGCCGTTGTTCCGTACGTCAGCAAGGGCTTTAATAAAGTGACCTGGCTGGGTATCATAAGCGCAAGCGATGCTGCCACGGTTTTCTATATCGATAATCTGAAACTTGGCACAGCTGAACAGCTGAAGCAACCGCCTAAACATCGTTTCCGGGGCAGGCGTTCCGGGACGGAGCCATGTAAGCCGATAAATAAAGAGCTGCCCATGGCATATTGGCCGTTTGCTGATCAGGATGGCTATATCGCTCTGGATAGCTCCGGTTATGGAAATGATGGAGATTTCTGGGCTGAGTGGGTCAAGGGGGGCTTTGGCGGGGCGGCGTTTTTTGATGCACGAGCATCACGCATTCAGGTGCCCGATAACGATACTCTCAGGTTCGGTACTGAAGATTTTTCCATTGAACTCTGGATGTGTCCGACTCAACTGGAGATAGATTCCAAAGATAAACGTCGCCGTTTTATGAGCAAGGATAATTTTCCGAATACATGGTGGAACCTTAACATCACCCCTGAAGGACGGATACGGGTGGAGATGGTTGATGATAATAAAGCCGGCGCTTCCGGCCTCTCGGCTGGTATGATTTCTCTAAATAAATGGACGCATCTTGCAGTGGTGGTTGACAGAACCAACGCACAGATCAGATTCTTTATTGACGGGGTGCTGGATAGCACCCGGAAAATTTCCTCTTCTTTCACAGGGTCGCTGGATGTTAAGGATGGTTCGCTTTCTATTGGGTCAAACTGGCAGCCGTTTATCGGGATGCTGGATGAGATAAAGATCTATAAGCGTGTGCTAGCAGAATCTGAAATCACAGCCGGGTGGGAAAAAGAAAAGTCTCTCCGCGTAAATACGGCTTATGAAATTGTTGAGTAGTAATTTTCCCGCTTGTATTGATGCTGGATCTAGTGTAGTTTTATTACATTAAAAAAAGTTATAATGGAGAGTAAAAATGCAAATGGATAGAAGATCTTTTATTAAAGCGGCAGCAATGGTCGGGGGGGCTGCCGGTCTGGCTGCCGGTAGTGGTTGCCAGAATCTTAAGAAGTGCACACGGATGACCACAACGGGCTCTATGATGGGTTTCAGAGCTGAACCTATTCCTGAGTTGCGTGTTGGTATTATCGGTGTGGGTAATCGTGGCCCCGCTGCTGTCGGCCGTCTTTCCCGTATTGAAGGGGTACAGATAACCGCTATCAGTGATCTGTTTGAAGAGAGGGTAGATAAGCAGGTTAAGAGACTCAAAGATAACGGAGAGGTTACCCCTGATCGTTATTTTGGCAATCCGCAGGAGTGGCGTAAGCTTTGTGAATCCGATAAAGTGGATCTTGTTTATATCTGCACGCCATGGCTTTGTCACACACCAATGGCTGTGTATGCAATGCAGTGCGGCAAGCATGCCGTGACTGAGGTGCCTTGTGCAATGACCATTGATGAGTGCTGGGAGCTGGTTGAGACAGCGGAGAAAACCCGCAGGCATTTCATGATGCTTGAGAATTGCTGTTACGGTTCTAATGAAATGATGATGCTTAATATGTGTCGTCAGGGTGCCTTAGGGGATCTGGTTCATGGGGAAGCGGCCTACATTCATGATCTTAGAAACTCAAATCTTTCAAAAGATAACTATCAGGATCAGTGGCGCTTGAAATGGGCTATTGAACATACGGGTAATCCTTATCCTACGCATGGACTTGGTCCAGTTTGTCAGTATATGAATATCAATCGCGGTGATCGGTTTGAGTATCTGAGTTCGATCAGCAGCGATCAGTTTGGCTTGAGTATAAAAGCCAAAGAGATGTATGGTGAGAACAGCCCCGAGGCAAAATCGCGTTACGCACTCGGCGATATGAATACCACCATAATAAAAACCTATCGGGGTCGGACTATCATGGTTCAGCATGATACCACGTCGCCACGTCCTTACACTCGCTTAAATACTATCTCAGGAACAAAAGGTATTGTAGCAGACTATCCTTTAAGAGCTGCTATGGAGCCACATACTCATAATTGGATGAAAGAAAAAGAACTTGAGTCACTCAAAAAGAAATATATTCATCCACTCTGGGATAAAAGTGGAGATGCTGCTAAAAAAGCTGGCGGTCATGGAGGAATGGACTTCCTTATGGATTTACGCCTCACGCATTGTCTGCAACATGGATTGCCACTCGATATGGATGTTTATGACGCTGCGGCCTGGAGTTCGATTGTTGATCTGAGCGAGAGATCAGTTCGTAATAAGGGCGGATCAGTTAAGATCCCTGACTTTACTCGCGGTGGCTGGAAGACAACTGACCCTCTGGGAATTGTGAGCGTGTAGAGAAGAGTGAAGAGTCCTATGACAAATTTAAGCCTCTTCCGCTAAATCTGTGGGTAAAACCGCGCCTAGTCCCAGTCTGTCGTTTCAATTTGCGGTGCATCAAAAGCATAACACCAAGAGATGTCTTATCTTTGATGATGGTTTACT
>JAQIBS010000227.1 GCA_027858965.1 Kiritimatiellia bacterium | reverse complement strand
AGTAAACCATCATCAAAGATAAGACATCTCTTGGTGTTATGCTTTTGATGCACCGCAAATTGAAACGACAGACTGGGACTAGGCGCGGTTTTACCCACAGATTTAGCGGAAGAGGCTTATTTTTTTGCACATTATTTATCTCTCACAGAGGCACAGAGATCTTAGCGCAGCAAAGCCGCAACCAATTCTTTGACAGAAGGAACCATTTATATCATGTTAATCATGTAATCCTGTCAAAAAAAATAGCGAAGCAAAAAGTTCTGTGCCTCTGTGAGAAACACTATTATTCAGAATCGTAAAGCTTTACCTCGACACTGTCCAGCAGAGCCTGCCATGAAGCCTCTATGATATTCTCAGAGACCCCAACTGTACCCCAGGTGCGTTTTCCATCGCCCGATTCGACCAGCACACGGGTAACCGCACTTGTGGCATTCTTAGGATCCAGTATACGCACCCTGTAATCACTGAGAGAAACCTCTTCGATTTCCGGATAGAAGCGCACCAGTGCTTTACGCAATGCCTGATTCAAAGCGTCAACAGGGCCATCACCCTCGCCTGCGGTCAAAGCTGTTTCGCCTTTGACCTTGACCTTGATGGTGGCCTCTGAGAGACAGGGTTCATTCGGCCCGCGTTTTTCAACAATGCAGCGAAAACCCTCCAATTCAAAGAACGGCTTATGTTGATCAAGCACTTTATGCAGCAGTATCTTGAAAGAGCCATCTGCGGATTCGTAAGAATACCCTTTTTTCTCCTTCTCTTTGACTGCCGCCAGAATTGCCTGAATCTGCTCTTTGTCAACAGCGCTGATGTCAACTCCCAGCTCCTCGGCCTTCATCTTGATATTAGAGCCACCGGAAAGCTCCGAGATCAGAATGTGTCTCGCATTACCTACCGACTCCGGTTTAATATGCTCAAAGGTGACAGGGTTCTTCTGAACTGCATTAACATGTGCCCCGGCTTTGTGGCTGAAAGAGGCCCGGCCTACAAATGGCTGCCGCGGATCACCCAGCTGGTTGGTAAGATCATCGGAAATCACCGAGACCTTATGAATCTTTTTTAAATTATCTCTGCCGATGCAATTAAACCCCATCTTGAGTTCCAGCGAAGGAAGGATTGTCACCAGGTTGGCATTACCTGTTCTCTCTCCATAACCATTGATGGTTCCCTGAACATGCCTGGCACCGGCGCGAACCGCCTCCAGAGCAACGGCCACAGCCAGTCCGCTATCGTTATGGGTATGTGCCCCTATCTCCAGATCAGGGAAACGTTTACACACCTGCGATGTGATCTCAAAAGCCTCATGCGGCATGGTTCCACCGTTGGTATCACAAAGTACCACAGCTGAGGCACCCTCTTTAACTGCGGCATCCAACGCTTGCATCGCATATTCGGCATTGTCCTTGTAACCGTCATAAAAATGTTCGGCATCAAAGATGACCTGGCGTCCGTTGACCTTCAGGTGCCCAACGGTATCGGCGATCATCTGCAGGTTGCTCTGTGCTGTTGTGCGCAGAACATCGCTCACATGTAACAGCCAGGATTTACCATAGATGGTCACCCATTCCGTATCGGCGGCCAGCAAACCGGCCAGCTGCACGTCATCCTTAGCATCCACATCAGCTCTGCGGGTACTGCCAAAAGCAACAATACGTGAATGATTCAGCTTTTCTTTACGGATATCATTAAAGAATTTACGGTCACGGGGGTTTGATCCGGCAAAGCCGCCTTCAATATAATCAATCCCGAAATCATCCAGCAGACAGGCAAAGCGCACCTTGCCTGTATCTGAAAAAGAGATACCTTCAGCCTGTGCACCATCACGCAGCGTTGTATCATAAACAAAAACTTTTTCCATAATTCACCATCGGTTAGTTCGTTAGTGCGTTAGTTCATTAGTTCATTAGTTCGTTAGTTCATTAGTTCGTTAGTGCGTTAGTGCATGCGGCTCGCCCTCCCCCGCTGCGCTCGCAACTGAACATCCATGAACCTGCCCTTTGCCCTATGCGCCATGCGCCATGCGCTCTGCGCTCTGCGCTCTGCCTTTTAAAAGCTCCGCTTTTAAAAGAATGCTTTGTAAAGGGCCTGAACCGCCTTGACACGCTGATCGGATTTAACACCAAAAACCATACTGATCTCAGATGAGCCCTGATTCATCATCTCAACATTGACCCCACTCGAAGCCAGTGCTGCAGTTGCCTTTGCGGCTAAACCAACTGTGTAATGCATACCCTCGCCAACAACCATAACCATTGCATGATCTCTCTGTACCATCACATCATCCGGATTCATTTCAGCATAAATCCGTTTAATAACCCGTGCCTCGCACTCTTTGTCGAAATCACTTTCACAGAGAACAACCGAAACATTATCAATACCAGAGGGCATATGTTCATAAGAAACGTGCTCCTCCTCCAGAATCTGCAATAAACGCCGACCAAAACCGATCTCCCGATTCATCATATATTTGTCAACATAGAGATTGCAGAAACCATCCGCACTGGCAATACCGACAACTGTACCAGGCTCAACCCGGCGTGATTGCATAATTACAGTACCCGGTTCCTCCGGACGATTGGTATTACGCACATTGATAGGCACACCCGCTTTAACCGCGGGAATAACCGCTTCATCATGGAAAACACCGAATCCGGCATAAGAGAGCTCCCGCATCTCCCGGTAGGTCATGGCAGCGATCCCCTTTTTCACATCAGGCACCACACGCGGGTCAACCGGATAAACAGCATCCACATCGGTAAAGTTTTCATATGAATCTGCATTAACAGCCACAGCAAGAATTGAACCTGTGATGTCCGACCCACCCCGTGGGAATGTAGCTACCCGTCCATCTCGGGTATACCCAAAAAATCCAGGAAAAATCACAATATCATCACGCCCAGTCAGGACCTTATGCAGGTGCTGAATAGATTCATCCAAAAGCTGAGCATTACCGAAATCATCCGTCAAGAACATACCGGCTTCGTGCGGATCAACATAAACCGCATCCGCACCACGAGCCTGAAATGCCTGCGCTACAATCTTGGCACTGTTATCCTCACCGGCAGCTTTCATGCAATCCATAAACATACCTTTGTGGCTCTTTTCGCCACCCAGACGGAAACGCAGATCTTTCTCAATCTCAGCAATAATGCCATCAGCGAGCTCAAGATCACGTTGGATTTCAGCATACCGCTCTAATATCTGTGTAAAAATACTCTCGTAATCAGCACCTGCAAGTGCTTTTTCAGCACACTCTATCAAGAGATCAGTAACCTTTGTATCATCTGCATCACGTTTACCCGGTGCTGAGACGACAACAATCCGACGATCATTATCTGCAAGAACAATATCAACTATTTTGGAAACCTGTTCCGCATTAGCCACAGATGATCCACCAAATTTACAAACTTTCATAATAAAATTCTCCGTTACAGAGGGCAGACACCCGCCGTCGCCAAGGCTATGGCGTGGCATGCAAGGCCTGCCCCTACTGACACCTGATTTCTGACAACTGACTCCTGATTAAATCATTCTTAATTTAACCGGCTGTTCGCAAAGAACACCAGCTTCATAAATTTCTTTCATCGCCTGATTAATATCGGCTTCTTTGGCCTCATGCGTCAACATCACAACCGGAACATAATCAGCGATGGTATCATCACAGCCATGTTCCTTTTGCGTTGCACGTAAAATACTGACATCATGCCGCCCCAGAATATTGGTCATTATTCCAAGCGACCCCGCTTTATCAGCCACCATTAAACGGAGATAATAACGCGAGATAATCTCATCGGTATCGCGCATTACCATCTTGCCGTCATTGGCAATATTGATTCCCCGTTCATAACGGGCGCTGCCGGCTGTGATATTCTTTGCTATATCACCCACATCACCGATAACTGTACTGGCGGTGGGCTCACGCCCGGCACCGCGTCCATAATACAGGGTATCATCACTCAAGTCGCCCTTAACCATAACCGCATTAAAAACATTATTCACTGATGCCAACATATGGTCAAACGGCACCAGAGTAGGATGTACCCGGACCTCGACCTCATTACCTTTACCCATAATCACAGCCAGCAACTTGATCCGATAGCCAAACTCAGCGGCATATTTCACATCATCGCCGGAGAGATTACGAATACCCTCAATCAGAAGCTTATCCATAGGCACATGGAATCCATAAGCCAGCGATGCCAGGATTGCAGCTTTATGAGCGGTATCAAAGCCATCCACATCCAAACTCGGTTCAGCCTCAGCATACCCCGCAACCTGAGCATCTGCCAGAATTTCATCAAAAGGCAATCCCTCATTCTCCATGCGGGTGAGGATATAGTTACAGGTTCCATTCAGGATACCATGCATACTGACAATCGCATTCCCAGCCAGACCTTCACGCAACACCCGTACAATCGGAATACCTCCGCCGACACTGGCTCCAAAATAGATATCAACCCCGTTTGCATCAGCCGCACTGAAGATTTCATCCCCATATTCAGCCAGCAGCTTTTTATTAGCAGTCACCACGGATTTACCTGCTGCAAATGCTTCCAGCACAAAGGTTTTAGCAATGCCAGTACCACCAATCGATTCAACTACAATATGAATCTCAGGATCGGCCAACACCGATTTCGCATCGGTAGTCAACAAAGCGCTGTCAATCTCAATGCCGCGATCTGTCTCGATATCCAGATCAGCAATCTTCTTAAGGACAATATCAACGCCCAACCTCTGTGCCATCAACTCACGGTTTTTCAACAAGCCGTCCGCAACACCGGCACCAACAATACCAAACCCTAAAATCCCTACGCCTATCTGCTTCATTTATTTACCTGCTTTCGTGCCTTTTTCTTCAAAAAAAATTGGTTTTATATAATATAGGATCGTCTATAACCTTACAAGCCTCATATGAGAAGAGACGGTTGAATGAAAATGGTTAAATGGGTTGAAATGGTTGAATATCCAATATCCAACAAGGAATATCCAATATCCAAGGTGAAATACGCTTCGCTCCAGCCTCTACCTTCGTTGACCGTGTTCACAAACTGCGAAACGTTTTTCTTTTTACTTGTTCGGTTGGAATTGCCATTCCGCCCTGCGGGCTCCATTGCTGCGTCCTTCGGACTTGTCCCTGCGGGAGAACATCCTTCGGATGTCCCTCTACCTGCGCTTCGCTTGGTGGTGTCCGCTCCTGCGGAGCAGCCTTTCTCGCAAGCTCGGATCTCGTGTTGGATATTGGGTGTTGAATTTACGCACTAAAATCCTTCAACATGGCAATTTCCTCTTCAAATTTGGAGCCGAGATTACCACCCGTGCCAGCGGTGTTTTCAATCACAATCTTAACACCACTGCTCTCAGTGAGAGCCCGGTTGATTGACATGGCAAAGCCAGTGGCTTCCAGCTCTTTGGCCCGCAAGGGAGCATTGAACACTCCACCAGAAACGGAAACATGCGATCCTAAATAATACATTTGCTTTTCCTTCGTTAACGGACCGGATGACGCAGACGGTGAGGCCACCGTCCCTCCAGAATTATCAAAATCATTCGCCACATCTGTGGAGGGGCCCAGGCTCTGGGACCGCGCACACTCACGCACTTCCCTTGACTCCTGCCCCTACGCGCTCTGCACGGCAATAGCAAAGCGGTCTTTGCCGGCATAATCCTTCTTTATTTCAACATCTGTGAAACCAAACTCTTCCAGCAAAACTGTAATCACAGATCCCTGTTCATCGCCAATTTCAAAATAGATGCATCCACCTGGTTTGACAACCATGACCGCATCAAAAATCAGGGAACGATAAATATAAAGGCCGTCCGCTCCACCGTCCAATGCCAGACGGGGCTCATGTTCAAGAATTTTAGGTTCAAGTCCATCTACAACCTTCGAAGGAATATAGGGTGGATTTGAGACCAGCACATCCACACTGCCAGGATCAAACTCGCCACAGCCATCGCCATGGGCAAAGTGCACCCGTCCCTCCAGACCAACAAGAGCGGCATTCTCCTGCGCCAGACTCAAGGCATCCTGACTGATATCAATCCCGACAAAAACGCCTTTATCAAGAGCCTTAGCCAACGAAAGAATGATGCAGCCGGTACCTGTGCCGACATCAACCACCAAAGGTTTTTCGCAACCGGCCAAATGCGAAGATTTCAGAACAATATCAACAAGCTGTTCCGTCTCCGGCCGAGGAATAAGAGCCCGTTTATCCACCTTCAATGTCAGATTGTGAAAATCCCACTGTCCAAGAACATACTGAATCGGCTCACCGGCTACCACCCTCTGCAAACCACGTCGCATGGCATCAAGCACCCGCTTCTGTGGTTTATCAGCGGCATGCTGATACAAGTCCATTCGTCCGCAGGAATATAAACGGGCGGCTAACAACTCAGCCACAACGTAAGGATTTTCAACCTTGTTACGCTCCAGATATTTGGCACCCAACTCGATACACTGCTTTAAAGTTTGAGGATTTTCCATAGGAAAGTTCGTTAGTTCGTTAGTAGTTTATCGGTATCGGAATCGGTATCGGAATCGCTATCGAATAAGTTTTACGGATAAATTAATCGATCCCGATAGCGTAACTTTGCTTCAGAAATTAAAATGATGCCTCTTTTGGCCATTCTCTCTCAAAACTTCACTGCTCTTAGGTTGACGCTTATGCGCATTCGCGAGAGAAGCGCATCCTACAGCCTTCGGCCGTTTCAACCTCTTTAACCTTTTCAACCCTCTCTCCTATGCAACGCGAAGCGTTGTTAACTAATGCTGCGGTGTTTGAAACACAATCGGACAATTAAAAAAAATGGCTAAGTGCATCACACGAGCTAAGTTTGGTTGTGGGTAAAAGCAGCATTAGAACGGCAGATCATCCTCAGGCAGATCGCCCATCTCTTCATATGAGACCGAAGATCCATCGACATCCAGCTGCTCAACCTTAAACGCATTCAGGTCCACATAATAACGCTCTTTATATTCGTTACCTCTAATGCCAAAGCTGACCTTGACCCGCTCCCCTGTTTTCAGGACATCCAGAAGCTTTGCCCGCTCCTTGGTCAGAGTCAGCTTAATATCCTGCGGATACTCCTCCTCTGATGTAATCACAAACTCGCGTTTCGAAAACCCACTGGGGAATGTCTGTTCATCCATGATCACCTTAATGGTACCCACCATCTCATAACTATTACCGGCCATATTCTTCTCCTATGTAAATTAAATTTAAAACCCCATTATAAACAAAAAAGAACAGGTTTTCAAACCCGCCCTCTGTAATCTTATCAAAAAAGATTCAATCCTGAATTTTAAACTCTTTTCAGGTTAGGCTTTCTTATCCTCGGAAACCTTTTCCTCCTCGGAAACCTTTTCCTCCTCGGCATCGTCTTTTTTGATATCATCAATTAACTCTTTAACCTTCTGGTTGGCAAGTTTCTCGCCCTCATCACGGCCCTTTTTAAACTCACCCAGACTGCGACCGAGTGAACGTGCCAAGTCAGGCAGTTTGTTGCTTCCAAATAAAAGCAGAATAATGACCAGCACAATTATAAGCTGAGTCGGTCCGATATTTTGAATAAATCCCATTGGTATCATCATAGTATGTATCTCCTTAAAATTATTTAGCCCCTATAGTGACTACTTACAGACCTTTTGGCCTCCAAATCCGCATCGCGACGTTTAATTGTCTCGCGTTTATCATGCTGTGCTTTACCACGGCATACCCCGATTTGAACCTTAACAAGGCCTTTATGCGTCAAATATAATCTGAGAGGAATTAAGGCCAGCCCCTTCTGCTCCGAGGCCACCTGCAACTTGCGGATTTCACGCTTATGCATCAGCAACCGTCGTGTTCGAAGAGAGTCGTGGTTAAACCGATTTCCAAAGTTATAAGGAGGAATTGTCACCTGATGCAACATCAACTGCCCATTCTCGACCTTACAATAAGCACCTTGTAATCCGGCCTCACAGTTACGAACCACCTTGACCTCAGTTCCAACCAGCTCAATCCCCGCCTCATGTTTCTCAAGAATAAAATAGTCATGTGAGATGCGGCGGTTAACCGTCAAATTACCTGACTTTCTTTTTTTATCCTCTCCCATAAAACACTATCAGCGGTTTACACCAGCCAACCTCACTCAGACCAACGTGTATGTGCATGCTCCGCACGGGCAATCGCATCGAAATCAATCTCGGAAATCAACAGTCCCTCGGCGATCTCGCGCAAAGCAAGGTCACACTTCTCTTCGTCCAAAGAGAGAGGCTTCACATATGGGCGATCGCCCCTGTTCAGCTGATTCACCCGCTTTGAAACGATGTTCACCAATACCGGTATACTCGGTACACGAGCCTTAGCTTTCTCAATCAATTCAATGTTCACAAATTCCTCCAAGTAGTTGAACGAAACAGTATATGATTTTGCACACCAAAGGTCAACCGCACATTTAGCCCTAAATTACATATTTTCACCTGCTAATCTCCGCGAATATAGCGTACGTTTCCATTTCGGACTAGAACTTCGCATTGTTATTATGAAGCGATAGCGGCTCTTAACTTGGCTATTGGAGATTCCTTGTTGGCTGTTGGATTACCGGCTTTTCCTTCATTGCATATATAAGCACCCAAATAGCACCCAAATCGGAGATTTCCTCAAAAAAAATAAAAATATTGTTCTAGCCCCTTGACCAAAACAGGCTAAATAGTGTAATCTTATTTCACTTTTGCGGGTGTAGCTCAATGGTAGAGCCCCAGCCTTCCAAGCTGATCACGAGGGTCCGATTCCCTTCACCCGCTCCATTCTCTCTTTTCCCTTGAAAATGCGGTATTTCCTAAGAAATTACCCTTTTTGTCACAAAAGCTTGCTATAAAACTCAAGTAGCAGTAAAATGATCATTCCAGTATGAAATATCCCTGTACTAAAAGCATTATCTTAGTTCCCAATTCTTAGTTTGCGATTCAGACAGTGGGGAGGGGGCAGTGGTCGGCCGGAGCCCCGTTAGCACTCCGCCCCTGATCTGACTGCCTTTTTGGCCCTGCCGGGCCGGCGCACCTTCGCGGGCCCAAAAATTTCTTCAGAAAATTGTTGCGCAGACCGGTTTTTTATGCGATTCTGTATACGGATATAGAGATAGAGGTACAGATATGGACGCCAGTCAGCTTCGAAAACAGCTTCACCAACGCCAACGGGAGTTCGGCGATCTGCTCAGTGTGCTGAAGCAGCGCCGCCCCCTGATTCGCGGGAATGCCTACACCCTGCGCCGAAAATGCGGTAAGGACGGCTGTCGCTGTCAGGATGGCCACCTGCACGAGAGCTGGGTGTTGTCGGTGCCGGAAAAGGGGCGCAAGCGGATGCGGACGATCCCCAAAGGAAAGCACGCGCAGTGGCAGTCGATGACTGATAGTTATCGACGGTTCCGTCGTGCCCGATCCCGGCTGGTCAAGCTCTCTGCCGAGATCATCAAACTGGTCGATGAACTGGAGCGGGAACGTACCGTTCCCCCTCCACTGTAGAAAGGAGCGCGTTATGCCGCCGATCCTGGTTTATGAACAGAACAAGCCTTATGTGATCCAACAGTTTCACAACGGCCACTTTGACTATGTCGATGTGGTCCAGGAGGTCGCGCAGAGAGACTTCTTTCGTTACGTCGCCTCTACCTTGCTTCTGCAACGGCTGGCGGAAAGCTATCCGTGGCCACGCCGCAAAGAAGAGGTGCCGACTTGGATCTATATCGCGGCAGACATGGCCATGCGCCTGCACGGCAATCATGCGTTTCATGGCTTCCCCTGGGTTGTGAGTACGGGCGGGATGTTGGCGGCTTTTGGCCCGAAGCTGGGCACCAAACACATCGACAAGGAAACCGGAGAACTGCGTATTGAATGCGAGGGGTTCAACGCCAAGAACGACTATCCTCGTCAGACGCCGTGCGATTCGGACTTCCTTCGCAAGATAGCTAAGGACACAGAGGCCGACAAGCTGATGGGTTGGTTCAATGGTCCGGTGCAGCAGATCTTCCGGAAGCATCGTCACTTCGACAAAGCCGGCATCTTCATGGGTGACGGCTCCTATATCTTCGTGCCGGACAACGAAAACTACGAGGGCAGCGCCAAGATGCTCTTCGACGAGCACAACCATCCCGTCGGCAGGAAGCAGGAGATGATGATGAGCGCCGCGCAGTTGAAGAAATGTCAATGGCGCCGGTGCTACAAGATGATCAGCCTGCTACATACCAATGAAAACGGGGATTTCTTCCTGTATGCCGGAATGCGGATCGTGCCGGGTAACGCGCATGAATGCCCGGTGCTGTGGGAGATGGTTGATGAGTTCGTCTCAGTAATGGGAAAAGGCGTGATGAAGGATCTGATCCTGGATCGCGGCTTCCTGGACGGGGCGGCTATCGCCAAGGCGAAGGCCAAGTACCACATCGATGTGACCATCGGGGTCAGGCGCAACATGAACGTTTTTGAGGATGCTCTGGGGTTAGCCAACCTGCCTGATGTTCAATGGGAGAGCTATTCGCGGGAGCGAAGCGAACCGCCCGTGCCTTTCAGGCGCCACTACACCGACGCGCCCAGGCCAGAGCATATCGAGAAGCGCGAGGCCGCTCGGCAGCGCACACTGGATGAGCAGCGCGCCACCGGCGAACGGCCGCCGATCAAAGAGCCTGAACAGATCATGATGACGCGCATCAAAGAGCTGACGACATGGTCAAGCTGTTCAGTGCCGTTGGATCTAGTGGTGTGTCGGGACAGCCAGGATGAGAGCCTTGATGATGCATGGGGCATCCTTACCACCGCCCGGCAGGAGTCGCGAGCCGTCCCGGTCGGAAAGCGCTATCACCTGCGTGTACATATCGAAGAACGTCATCGCCACTTGAAGTGCTTCTGGGATCTGGCCGAGTTCACCTCGCCGTGCTTCGACTTGGTGGTGAACCAAATCGTCTTCACGGCTCTGACCTACTCACTGTTGCAGCAGCAGATCCTTCGGCAGGCACGCAAGGCGTTGAACAAGGCTAGCAAGAGCCGTCTGATGGAAGAACTGACGCCGGTCTCCGACGCGGTCATCGTCTACACCGACCACTACTATGCTGTCTTTGGCAAGCTTGAGTACACAGAGATGGTTCTTGATGTCCCTGAATCCGCCCGAGAGAAGCTGCGTGAGCTGATCAGGCGCAAGCGATCCAAGTCGCGAGTGGAGGCTGCCACGGATGCTTACCCGTAAAGGCTGTTTCCCGGCCACCCGTTTCCGCGAATCCAACCTGCACTGTCGCCAGGCACTGTCCTTTTGCGGCCAATCGCAGGTCCATACACGAAGAGTGGCGGCGCGTAGCCGATACTTGAACGCGAACGGCCACAGCCATGCGGCGAAAAGGCCGTGGAGCCGCGCTTCCCTCTCCCCAGTGTCTGAATCGCAAAATTCTTAGTCGCGAGCGTTGACGATTAGGAGAAAAAAGATTACAATCAGGATCAGGATATGCACAACAGGAATCCGGCGACCTTCAAATAGAACAGCAGAGTCGGGAACTGGGAAAGGCTAATCGGCTCAAATTGGAGTTCCTTTCCACTATGAGCCACGAGCTGCGCACGCCGCTCAACAGCGTTCTGTCGCTTTAGCAACTGATGCTCTCCAACGGGATTGGAGCTGCCGGCTGAGCCTGCAGCACTGAACGCCATGATCCGGAAATGGATCGGCGCGGAGAATGCATAATGAACAACCCAAAGACAGAAATTGAGACCCTGCTGCTGGTGGACGACACTCCGGACAATCTGGTGGTCATGAAAAAGGTGCTCCAACGAGCGCTGCCGCAGGTGGAGATTGTAACCTTTCAGAAACCCGCGGAGGTCATGGGTTATGTTCGATCGGCGAATGTTTCCGCCGCCATTTTCGATGTGCAGATGCCGGGCATGAACGGAATCGAACTGTGCCAAAAAATAAAATCGACGGAAGAGACCCGGCATATCCCCGTGATTCTGGTGATGTCGCAAGAAGCCTCCACCGGCTTCAAAGCCAAGGGGCTAGCTGCCGGGGCCGACGACTTCCTGACCCGCCCGATCGATAATGACGAGCTAGTGGCGCGCGTCAAGGTGGCCCTGCGGATCAACCTGACCAAAGCTCAATTGCGTCGCACGGCCGATCAGACTCAAGCAGAGAGCGTACAACTCGGCCATGTGCTGGATGATTCGCTCAACGAGATCTTTATGTTCGATGCCCAGACGCTTCGCTTTGTCAATGTCAACCGAGGGGCGCGGGAAAATATCGGCTACTCCATCGAGGAACTGCGCGATATGACCCCCCTGGATATCAAGCCTGAAATAAATGCAGAGACATTTGCGGAACTCGTTAAACCGCTTCGGGACAGGACGAAAGAAAAAATTCAGTTTGAAACCGTTCACCGCCGTAAAAACGGAACGCTCTACCCCATCGAAGTCCATTTGCAGTTGACGAGCCACGACACCCCTGTCTTTGTCGAAATCATCCTCGACATCACCGCGCGCAAGCGAGCCGAGGAGGAAAAGGCGCTCCATCTGCAATTGATCGAAGCCATCGGGCAGGCCGAGAAGCGGTTCATCATCAAAACCTCCGATCAGGAAGTCTTCGGGGGACTGCTCACGGATCTGGTTGCCCTAACTGGGAGCGAATTCGGGTTCATCGGCGAGGTGTTCTTCACCGACAAGGAAGAACCGTACCTCAAGACCAACGCCATCACCAACATTGCGTGGAACAGCGCAACGCGCGCCTTTTATGCGGAGCACGCGCCTGGCGGGATGGAGTTCTTCAACCTCAAGACCCTGTTCGGGGCTGTACTCGCGTCCGGTGAGCCGGTCATTGCCAACGACCCCGTCCTCGATCCCCGGCGCGGGGGCTTGCCCGAGGGGCACCCGCCCCTTGGAGCCTTTCTTGGTGTTCCCATCTGCATAGGCAACAAGCTTGTTGCTATGGTGGGCATCGCCAACCGGCAGGGCGGTTACGACCAGAGTGTGATAGATTTCCTGCAACCCCTGCTGTCAACCATTGGGCAGTTGGTCGAGGCCCGTCGCAATATCACCGCGCGCAAGCGGGCCGAAGAGGCGTTGCGAGTTAAGCTGGAAGAGCTGCAACGTTGGCAGACCGCGACGCTTGGACGCGAAGGGCGGGTCGCCAAATTAAAAACCGAGGTCAATGAGCTGGCCGCCCGTCTTGGCGAGTCGCCGCCCTATGGCACACTCGAAAGTCTGGAACGCAAGGAAAATCCATGAGCACCCATCCTTCCCGACATTGGAGTAGATTCGCTTCCTGGCATATCCGTGTACCCATGGGATAAGGAATAGAATCTATTGTTGTCAGGAGATATGCGCAAAAAATAGTGCCATTACATGAATAGGAATGCCATGACTAAAAACACAAGCGGCAAACAGAACCAGAAAGAAAAAACCAACGGGATGGCTGTCAAACCCACGGCGCAGTCGCAGGGATTTCCAATCGTTGGAATCGGCGCTTCCGCCGGCGGGCTGGCGGCGTTTGAGGCGTTCTTCTCCGGGATGCCCAAGGAGTCGAACGGATTCGACAAGCTCACCGCAGGTCCCGGTATGGCCTTTGTGCTGGTGCAACATCTGGCTCCAGACCATACGAGCATTCTCACCGATCTCATTCGGCGCTACACCCGCATGACGGTTTTCGAGGTTACGGATGGGATAGCAGTGCAGCCCGACTGCGTCTATATCATTCCGCCCAACCGCGACATGGCATTTATCAACGGAACGCTCCAGCTTTTGGAACCCGCCGCGCCGCGCGGGCAGCGGTTGCCGATCAACTTTTTTTTCCGGTCGCTCGCTCAGGATCAGCGCGAACGGGCCATCGGTGTCGTGCTCTCCGGCACCGGCAGTGACGGCACGTTGGGCATACGGGCCATTAAGGGCGAGGGCGGCATGGTCATTGCCCAGACGCCTGAATCCACCGAATTTAACGGCATGCCGGTCAACGCCATCGCCACCGGTCTGGTGGACTTCGAACTGTCGCCCGAAGAAATGCCCGCCAAAATTATCGCTTATGTTGCCCATGCCTTTGGCAACGTCTACCGGAGGGTCACCACCACGAAACCCCTGCCCGAGACCGCGATGAAAAAAATCTTCGTCCTGTTGCGCGCCCAGACCGGGCACGACTTTTCCCACTACAAGCCCAGCACCATCGACCGGCGCATCGCGCGGCGCATGGCCGTCCATCAGATCGAAGCAATCGACGGCTACGTCAAGCACCTGCAACGGGATTCCGGCGAGGTGCAGGCGCTCTTCCGCGATCTGCTGATCGGCGTGACCAGCTTCTTCCGCGACCCCGAGGCTTTCCAAACCTTGGAAGAAAAGGGGATTCCAAAACTTTTTGCTAACAAGCACGAGGGGGCCGTGATCCGCGTCTGGTCGACGGGTTGCTCGACCGGCGAAGAAGCCTATTCTCTCGCCATTCTGCTGGCGGAGGCCATGAAGGCGCGCAAGAAAAGTTTCGCGATTCAGGTCTTCGCCACCGATATTGACCCTCAGGCGATTGCCATCGCCCGCGCCGGGATTTATCCGGCCAGCATCGCCACCGACATCACGCCCGAACGGTTGGCGCACTTTTTTACGCTCAAGCCCGGCGGCCAAACCTACCGTATCCATAAAGGCATTCGCGATATGGTGGTTTTTTCCGAGCAGAATGTGGTCAAAGATCCGCCGTTCTCGAAACTCGACCTGATCAGCTGCCGCAACCTCATGATCTATATGGGCAGCACCTTGCAGAAGAAGCTCATCCCGCTGTTTCACTATGCGCTGAATCCGGGCGGCATCCTCTTGCTGGGCACGTCGGAAACCACCGGCGAGTTCAACAGTCTGTTTACCGCGCTGGACAACAAACAGAAGATCTATCAGCGTAAAGAAGATTTTATGGGTACACGGCGCGCAACCATTGACTATTTTGTTCCGCACCTGAGCGCCGTGGACGCGGTGCTTCCGCCGCGAGCCACCGGTAAGCAGGCCCATTCGGCAAGCTCAGGGCGGGCCTTCTCAGAAAAACTGCCGCTGCGCGAGCTGACCGAACGGGCGCTTTTACAGCAGGTCATCGCGGCGGGCGTGCTCGTTAACGGACAGGGCGACATTCTCTATCTCCGTGGCCGCACCGGAATGTTTCTGGAACCGGCCCCCGGCGAAGCAGGCATCAACAATATCCTGAAAATGGCCCGTGAAGGATTGCGCAACGAGCTGCCGATAGCCCTGCACAAAGCCGCCAGCATTAAAGATACGGTCTGCCATCCGGGACTGAACGTGAAGACCAACGGCCACTTCACCCGGGTCAACCTGACGGTTCGCCCCATCACGAACGGTGCCGGTGCCTCGCCGGAGTCGCCGCTTTATCTGGTGATTCTGGAGGAGGCCCCGGCGGGGCCAGAGGTCGGAGGTCAGATGTCAGAGGTCAGCGCGCCGGATACCGACGGATTCGGCAAGCTCACCGTAGACGCAAGAATTACAGCGCTCAAACGGGAATTGCGCGACAAAGAGGAATATCTCCAGAGCGCGAACGAGGAAATGCAGAGCTCCAACGAAGAACTCAAATCGTCCAACGAAGAATTGCAGTCGGTGAACGAGGAGATGCAATCCACCAACGAGGAGCTGGAAACCTCCAAGGAGGAGCTGCAATCGGTCAACGAAGAGCTCTCCACGGTCAACACCGAACTGCAAAGTAAGATGCTGGATCTGACGCGGGCCAATAACGACATGAACAACCTGATCTCCGGCACCGGCATCGCCACCGTCTTTGTGGATATGCAACTGCGCATCCTGCGCTTTACCCCGACCGCCAGCGAGATCATCAATCTGATCCCGGCCGATGCGGGGCGTCCGATGGAGCATATTGTTCCCAATCTGGTCGGCTATGACCGCCTGGTGGAGGACGCACAGGCGGTTCTGGACACGCTGGTTCCCCAGGATGTGGAGGTGCAGACCACGGCGGGCAAGTGGTATGCGCTGCACATTCAACCCTACCGCACGATCGCCAATGTGATTGAGGGTGCCGTGATGACCTTTGTGGAGATCACCGAGATGGTGCAAGCGAGGGAAGCGCTGGAAAAAGCCAATGAATTTCTCCGGCTGGCTGTCGTCGTGCGCGATTCGCGCGATGCCATCACCGTGCAGGATTTGAAGGGGCTCACCCTCGCCTGGAATCCAGCTGCGGTGCGGATGTACGGCTGGAGCGAGGCCGAGGCACTGACGATGAACGTGCGCGACCGGATTCCCGAAGCCCTGCGCAAGGACGCGCTGGCCAAGTTGATCCAGCTGGGTCAGGTGGAAATTCTGGAGCCCTATCGCACCGAGCGCCTCACGAAAAAAGGCGCGATCGTGAAGGTTTCGATCGTCTCGACCGCCTTGCTGGATGAGACCGGGGAAATGTATGCGGTTGCGACCACGGAACGAGAGGTGAGAAAATGATCAGCAAGAAAGAACAAGCCGCAGAACTCCGCCGACAGGCAGAAGAAAAGTTCCAAACCTTGGAACCGTCCGTAATCGCCGCGCTATCGAAAGACGAAGTGGAAAAACTTTTCCATGAGCTGCGGGTGCATCAAATTGAAATGGAAATGCAAAACGAGGAACTGCGGCGGATACAGGACAAGCTGGAACTCGCGCGAGCCCGCTATTTTGATCTCTATGACCTAGCGCCGGTGGGCTATCTCACTCTCAGCGAACAGGGACTGATTCTTGAAATCAACCTCACCTCCGTCACCCTGCTAGAGGTCCCCCGCAGTGCGCTGGTTAAAAGGCCATTCACGCAGTTTATTCTCAAAGAGGATCAAGACATCTACTACCTGCACCGCAAAAAACTCTTTGAAACCAGGGAGCCGCAAACGTGCGAAATGCGTCTGCTGAAAAGCGACGGGGAACTGCTTTGGACCCGACTGGATGCGACCGCCGCGCAGGATGCCGACGGTGCACCCGTCTGCCGCATCATTCTGACCGACATCACCGAGAACAAGCAGGAGAAAAAAGAGATCTCCAGGCTGTTAGAGGAAAGTAATCAGGCGAAAACAGCCCTGCTCGGCATTATCGAGGATGAAGCGCGAATCCGGGTCGCCTTGCAGGAGAGTGAAAAATCCCTCGTGAAGGCGCAATCGATCGCCTGCCTGGGGAGTTATGCATTGGATATTCCTTCGGGCCGCTGGAAAAGTTCAGTCGTGCTGGATGAGATCTTGGGGATCGACAAAAACTACGATCGCACCCTGGACGGCTGGCTGGCGCTGATTCATCCCGACGACCGCGCCATGATGAGCGACTATATAAAAGACGAAGTCATTGGAAACAGACAACTCTTCAACAGGGAATACCGCATCATCCGTCAAAACGACCGGGCCGAGCGGTGGGTTCAGGGATTAGGCCATCTGGAATTGGATGCAACGGATGCTCCGGTGAAATTGGTCGGCACCATTCAAGATGTCACCGAACGCAAGCAGACTGAGGCCGCAAAGGAACGGTTTTTGATGGCTATCAGTCAGGTGGCGGAGACCATCGTGATCACCGATGCCGACGGAACGATCCAGTATGTAAACCCGGCCTTTGAAAGGGTCAACGGCTACACGCGCGAGGAGGCAATCGGTCAAAACCCGCGCATCTTCCAAAGCGGCCAGCACGACGCCGCGTTCTACCAGAAGCTGTGGAACACGCTCCTGCGCGGCGAGGTCTGGAGCGGAAGAATGGTCAACAAGAAGAAGGACGGATCGCTCTATACCGAAGAGGCGACGATTTCGCCGGTGAAAGACGCCGCCGGAAAGACGGTCAATTATGTGGCCGTCAAACGGGATGTGACCGAGGAACTCAAGCTGGAAGAGCAGATCCGTCAATCGCTGAAGATGCAGTCCATCGGCCAGTTGGTCGGCGGCGTGGCGCATGACTTCAACAACCTGATCCAGATCATCAACGGTTTTACCCAGATCGCACAGGCGGAAATCGGGGCGAAAAACGCTGCTGCCGCGAGTCTTTATGAAGTCGCCAAGGCGGGTGCCCGCGCCAAAGATCTCGTCAAGCAGCTGTTGGCTTTCAGTCGTCAGCAGGTGATTGACCCTGTTGATCTCGATCTCAACGGGGAAATCGAACAGTTACAGAAAATGCTCGGCCGGGTGATCGGTGAACACATTCAACTCGAGTTTGCTGCTGAAAAAGAGATCGGAACGGTTTTTGTGGACAAGAGTCAGATCAGTCAGGTGCTGATCAACCTCTGCGCAAATGCCCGCGATGCCATGCCCGACGGCGGAACCCTGACGATTGAAACGAAAGAGGTTTCAATTGCTCCGGCAGATCTGGCGGTCTACGGATTGACCCGTCCGGGGCGCTACGTTCTGCTCAGTATTGCGGATACAGGGTGTGGAATGGATCAGGAGAGCTGCAGCAAAATCTTCGAACCGTTTTTCACCACCAAAGAGGTGGGCAAAGGAACCGGGCTCGGCCTTTCCTCCGTGTATGGAATTGTCAAACAGAACGAAGGGCATATTGAGGTCAATAGCAAGCTGGGCCAAGGGACGGTGTTTAAAATCTATCTACCCGTAAGCAGCCCGCTCCCGACACTCGGAATCAATGCGATTACCGGGAACGCCGTACCGGTCGCAGGTGGTGAGGAGACGATCCTTGTGGTGGAAGATGAAGAGATGATTTTGAAATTATCGACCCGTGTCCTGCGTGGGGCCGGCTACAGGATTTACACCGCGCAAGATGGTGAAGAGGCTGTGCGGTTATTCGAGGAACATGCCGATGAGATCGACCTTGTGATGATGGATGTGGTAATGCCCCGCATGGGCGGCAAAAAAGCGATGGAGGAAATTCTCAGCAAACGCCCTGCCATGCGCCATCTTTTTGTCAGTGGCTACAGTCAGGACGCCGGGCACAACGACTTCATCAAAGAAAAGGGGCTATACCTGCTGAATAAACCTTATCAGGCCGAAGCCCTCTTGCAAAAAGTCCGTGAGGTGTTAGAAGAAAATCTGACATGAAATGAGACTATATGATATTCGCAGGAATAGACATAGGAAAAACGGCGCATGGCTTTGACCACCACAGAAAAGCTAGCTGATTTTTGTTTACAATTTTATTCCATAAAACCATCACGTTTTGCTATAATGTGCATCCAAGGCAATTATTGCCACAATAAAAGGACCCATTTTGCTACAAAAAGCAAGAATTGGGGTTTACGAAACACACGAACAAATTAACACGCAAGCTATTGATTTAAAAGGGGTTGCGGAAAAAGATGGATCGACGAAAGTCCGATTCCCTTCACCCGCTCCATTTTATTTTGCCGGGGTGGCGAAATGGCATACGCAGCAGACTCAAAATCTGCCGTCTTTACGGACGTGAGGGTTCGACTCCCTCTCCCGGCACCATCCAAATATATAATTGATCAATCCGGCGCTCAGCCGGTTTTTTTGTACCCTGCTCGTTCACGCCAGATATCCTGTATTACCTTCCTCTGAAACGAGTCGAAGATCACTCTTTTCTACCGAACTCAAACGCCGACGGACCTGAATTCATAAAAAAATAGTTTCAAACACACCCAACACCTGATAACATAGAACAATTCATTACATAAAGGCAAAGGTCAGCTCTGATTTCGGCTTACCCGATCCAACCAAAACCACATAAGCACAAAAAGAGACAATACAATGGCAATACAATTCCCTGACAGCGTAGTAGAAGCAGCATGGCAACAATCTAAAGGCCAATGCCAGTGCACCCGGTCATCTCATTACCATGGACACAATCGGTGTAAAACAAGACTGTATATAGGTAGCCGGGGCAAAGACTCCCGAATGGGATGGGAGGCCCAACCCATTGATCCCGAAGGTGATGCCACTCTCGAAAACTGTGAGATAATCTGCCATATCTGTTACACGCGAATCCATTTATACGGAGGCTGATCAACAGGATTAGCAGCTTCGGAATATAACTCTCACAGAGACGTGGAATGCGCAGAGGAAAGAAGGCTGTGCGGCCTAAAAATGGCCGCTCAAAGAGCGGCCTTATTAAATCTGATAATGCATAACTGGTTCTGGTTTAGCGGACAATAATCAACGTGCCATGCGGCGTTAAGAGCTTCACACGCTTATTTCCGCTGTCATAGGTCAGATACCACGGATACGGCAGGATATTACTTTCAACCATTCCCGTCAAACTCCCATCATAGGTAGCAATGGTATAGATCTTGGTCTTGTCCAGATCATCAGGATTGGCAACGCCAACCACAATTCCGGAGAGGTCTAGATCGCCATCAGAGTACAGCTGTCCACCGGTATCTTCAGAGCTGACACGGAAGAGCACCTCGCCACCATCCGGCAATGCAGTTGCAGATGAGATCACCAACTGCCCCTCAAGAACCTGCGTAACACCGGTGTATGTATTATCACCGGATAGGATCAGCGAACCTGAGCCACTCTTGTTAAACCCGCCATCGCCTGTCAGATCTCCGGACTGATCGATCTCCCACTCCTGTGTATCAAAGGTAATCGCATTCGTTCCCGATCCATACAGCGTGGCATGCGCAGGGGCAACAAAATTGGTAATTGCCCGGACAATACCACCTGCCCCACCATACTCCACCAGATATGTTGCACCGGAATCAGCCATGATGCCGTTCTGTTCAATATTCAGGATGCCATTGGTTAATCCGATGTTCAGGACACCGCCCTCAAGAGTCAGAGTGCCGAATCCATTTGCTCCAGTACGCTCGTTAAGCATCACGCGGCTGGCATAAACTTCACCGCCGGTCTGATGGAAGTGCCCTGTGCCATCGGTTGCGATACCCAGATCCCAACCATTATCTATTACCAGAGTGCCCCCCATCATGTTGTAGGTTCCCTGGGCCTGCGGCCAATGGGCAATTCGAACACCGTTACTTTCAGATGTAGTTCCATAAGTCCGCACCGATCCACCATACTGATTGAAAATGGCAGTCATTACCCAGTTAGAAGTCGAATAACCATTACCGAATTCAGAGCTGTGCATATTCAATGTCGACCCATCCATCACATTAACGATTGAAGTGAAAGGGCCGAGAGCATTTGTGCCATAATATGCATTCTGCCGATCCGTTACATTAAACCGGGTTGTGCAGTTATATGAAGCTCCGTTGGTCAAAGTGAATGATCCTTCAATCATGCGGAAATATGAGCCTGTTGATATGCCTGTACTATAAACCGCATCGCTGCCAAAGCGTACATAAGTGGTGCCTCCACCGGTGAAGGAATTGGATATTGTACTGGTTCCATCGTAATCAAAATAAATATCGCCTGTATTGTGGAGTGTGCCCGTTCCAAACACGCCCCCCTGTGGAAACAGGGTGCCGAAGTTCTGAATGGCACCAGAAGCAAGAACACCGTAATTGGCATACACTGTACCGGAGTTCACCACACTCCCGCCGGTAAGCAGAGGTGAATTGGCGTAGAGATAGCCATTATTCGTTACGGCACTTACCCCCAGAATGCCGTCAGAACCGGGTGTCAAGCCACCCACCCAGAGGGACTTGCCGCTATTGATAATCGTGGCACCGGAATATGTATTGGTTTCACCTGTGATATAGAGCCAGCCGTCACCCGCCTGCGAAAAACCACCGGTGCCATCAAGATATCCACTCAGCGTAACACCCCTGTTGCTTCCTGACGTATGCAGGATATTACCGCCAAAGGTTATATGTCCAGTCAATGTCAACTCACTGGTTTCGCGCCCCTGTTGAAATCTCCCGCTGTCTAAGAACAAACGCTCCCCGATTTTCAATGTATCCCAGCTGTTCAGGGTGCCGCCATTAACCGTGGTATCTCCCCATGTATCGCCTCCAAGCGCGAGAGAGTTCGCCAGCAGGGTATATTGCCCATCATTCACAATTATCGCCGTATCAACAACTTTACTTACCGCCAGCTGATGAGCACCGATTTTCGTAATGGTCTTTTGATCACTACTTAATAATGTAAAGTCAATGCGCCCCGGTCCGCCGACAGAGGCATCCTCGGCAATTATCACCTCTTTGAGAAACTTATTTAAATGATGTGGACCGTTGTTGACAAGACAACCCAATCCATCCACACCATCACCGGAAATGGTGAATTTCTCTGCCGTTGAAGAACCACTATAGCAACCGTTAAAATCAATTGTTGCGCCATCTTCCACAACCGTGTTGTTACCCGTGCCGGTTGCGCCCAGAGCATTCAGCATAGAGGGTTCAAGTATCAATGTGCCGGCACCGACAGTCGTCACTCCGGTGTAGGTGTTATCCCTCTTTACGGCCAGCATCCCAGGCCCCGTCTTGGTAAAGCCTCCATTTCCGGCTATAATCTCATTAATAGCCGCTGAGTCATTGGTGTTGACCACAGTTATTATACTCGGTGATCCGCTCAGCGAGAAGGTGCCATTTGTATCCACATCAGCTATCTCATAGCCGTTGGTCAGAAATGTGATATCAGCCACCTCAACAACATTAGAGAGATCAATCGTCTCTCCTGATCCACTGGAGAATACAGCATTGTTGCCATTGGTCCACACAGAACTGACATCCCAGTTGGCCTTGTTCGTGCTCCAAACATCATCACCGCCACTGACGTTCCATGTCTGATCCGCAGCATAAACACCGGATATAAACCCGAACAACATAGTTGCATATAAGAAACGACTCAGGCCACATACTATACTCCTATTCATATCAACTCCTTATTTATTTCTTAAAAAATGTTCTTCCGATTTTTTCATGGGTAAATAAATACATTACCATAAGCGTGGCGGGGTCACGGCCCCCGCCCTACAGATTTAATGCTCATTAAAGCATTTACTGTAGCTGAGGTCCGTGACCTCGGAAGACTACCCACACAAAAGTCGGAAGAACCTAAAAAAATTATCTATTTTTCAACTTCTTATTATTAACGGCAGAAATTGACATGCCTACCCTTAGCGGAGCATCAACAACGTTCCGCTGGCATG
>JAQIBS010000213.1 GCA_027858965.1 Kiritimatiellia bacterium | reverse complement strand
ACTGACGACTGACGACTGACGACTGACGACTGACGACTGACGACTGACGACTGACGACTGACGACTGACGACTGACGACTGACGACTGTCGACTGTAAACTGTCGACTGTAAACTGTCGACTGTAAACTGTCGACTGTCGACTGTAAACTGTAAACTGTAAACTGTAAACTGAACTCAGTATATCGAAAATTCGTATTCACCTGGAGTGAGTTCTAAGGTGTGGCGGCCGTTGATCTTTACTGTTTCACAGGGGGCATCGGATTCAATTACAGTCGGGGTGTTATCAGATTGTGGTACCACCAGAGTTGCGGTTGTGTTAGGTGGCACAATGGCATTAACTGTTAATTTGCTTCCCTCTTTTTTCCAGCTGCTCAGTGCTTTTCCATAAGGGGTTTCCAGTTCGGCAGAGGCGCTGGTGAGCGGGGCGGATGGGTTTGGCTGAACAAAGAAGTGCTTGTAGCCTGGGTTTTTGGGGTCTGGTGCCAGTCCTGCCATGCGTTCGTACATCCACTGTCCAATGGCTCCATAAGCATAGTGGTTGAAGGAGTTCATTCCTGCATTACCGAAGCCGTCAGTGTGGCTGTAGCTATTCCAGCGTTCCCACATGGTGGTTGCTCCCTGATTGATTGAAAAGAACCAGGAGGGATAGGTTTCTTTGAAAAGAACACCATAGGCTTTGTTGAGCTGGTTGAATCGATCCAGTACAGGAGCTATCAGGGGGGTGCCGAGGAAACCTGTGCGCAGATGTCCATCTGCCTTATCGAGCTCTTCCAGCAGGCCTGCCAGAGCACCTGCCCTGCGTTCAAGCGGAAGCAGGTCATATCCCAGCGCCATCAGGTAGCCGGTCTGTGTTTGGAATTTGGTTGTCAGCCTGCCGTTGTCATCAAAGAAGGTTTTTGAGAAGGCATTCTGGATATTAGCAAGCAGCTTGTCATAGTATGCAGCATCTTTGTCGTTACCAAGAGCACGTGCAGTTGAGCTCATGATTGCGGCACAACGACCAAAGTAGGCGGTTGCAATAACTTCCATCGGGGTATCTGCTCTATTGCCCTTGCCTTGCTGGTAAGGTTGCAACCAGTCGCCATATCCCTTTCGGTTAACAATAAAATCTTTGGCTTCGCGTTCGTAGGCGGCTACCCATTTTTTCATCATGTCATAGTTTTCTTCGAGTATGGCTTTGTGTCCGCTACGTACATAAGCATCCCATGGTGCGGTTACGCCCACATCACCCCAGCCGGGACTCCCTGCGCCGCATCCAGTGGTGGGAACGGTATGACAGATTAATCCACCCGGTGTCTGTTCCTCGCGTACACTCTCCAACCAGCTCATCCAGAATGAGAGCACATCGTAGTTGAAGAAGGATGTCGGGCAGAATACCTGTGCATCTCCGGTCCATCCCAGACGTTCATTGCGTTGTGGGCAATCGGTGGGAATATCCAGAAAATTGCCGCGTTGTCCCCATGTAATATTTCTCTGGAGTAAATTGAGTTTGTCATGCGATGACTTAAAAGAGCCGGTTTGTTTGAAGTCTGAGTGCAGTACAACACCGGTTACCCAGCTCTTATCTGGCTTTTCTCCAGTAGGGGTGCCGCTAATCTCAACATAGCGGAATCCGAAGAATGTGAAGGTCGGGTGCCAGGTGAACTTGCCATCTTCGGCAGCGGTGTAGTACGCCGTTGATTTAGCACTGCGGTAGTTAGCGGTGTAGAGCGTTCCATCTTTTTCAAGCATTTCGGCAAAACGAATTGTAATCTGAGCACCTTTTTCAGCTGGCAGGGATATACGTGGCCAGCCTACCATGTTCTGTCCCAGATCAAAGACATAACGGCCTGGAGTCGGCTCTGTGATATTTACAGGCACCAGTTCTTCAGTGGTCCGTACGGCATGATGACGTTTTGGAACCAGCGCTATCTTTGGATCAATTGTCTCTGTAACAACCGAACTCCATGAGCTGTCATCATACTCTGTTGTGTTCCAGTCTGTAATCATCATATTGGCATCGTACTCTTCGCCGTGGTAGATGTTTGAGTAGCGAATGGGACCCTGGTTAAATGATTTCCAATCCTTGCCGCTGGTTACAACCATCTTGGTACCGCTTTTCATGGTCAGTTCCAGCTGAAGTAACAGAGCCGGTTTAGCCTCTGGGTAGATGAATTTCTTGGCCATCATATCGCCGGCATACCATCCCTCACCAATAATAGCACCAATTGCATTTTTGCCATTGCGTATCTGGTCAATCACATCGTATGTCAGTGTTTCAATACGGGCGTGATAGGGAGTCCATCCTGGGGCCATGTAGTCATGACCGACTTTATCTCCATTAATATAGATTTCATAAAGACCTTTTGCCGTCACAAAGAGTCGTGCTTTTACAATTTGACCCTCAACAGCGAATGTGCGTCGCAGATACTCCGGTACAAATTTTTTGCCTTTAGCTTTGTTGGATTTGCCTGTGATGATCTTAATTTCAGGTGCTGGCTTGTTGGGGTTTACCTTCTCGATCTCCTTGCGTATCCAACGTCCTTTCCAATCTGAGTTTTCCAGCAAGCCCAGTTCAAATTGCGCAACTTTGCTCCATTTAGATGCATCTCCATTCTCATCCCAGTATCTGATCTGCCAGAATACTTCCTGACGCGAGTTGAGCGCCTTGCCTGCATAGGGAATCCAGGCGGATTGACTGGATGTGACTTTTCCGCTATCCCATAGATCTGCTTTTTCGGGTAGGAGATCTTCCGTGCTGGCAGCAACTAGCTGATAGGCGCTTTGCGCTTTGGTTTTTAGTGGCAGTTTCCATGAGAATACAGGTGTTGCATCATATAAGCCGATGGGATTTGAGAAGCCTTCGCATATTGTGAGGTTTTCTGGTGTCGGTGCGGCGGCAGATACATAAGATACAGCTAGCAGAGCTGTGATTAATCCTGAAATGAGTAAGTTGAAACGAAAAGATTTGCCAAACATCAATGACCTCCAAAGTTAATTATTTAAATTTTCCGAATTGTCCCATAATGCATAATGGGTGTCAAATAGGGAATAGGGGGGGCAGTGCGCGAGTGCTTGAGTGCGAGAGTGCGTGAGTTGGAGAGCCGGCAAAAATATATGGGTGCGCTTCGGTGTTTTTGAGGCAGAAAAATGGGGGGTAGGAAAATGGGTGCGCTTCGGTGTTTTTGAGGTGAAATGCTTTTTATGTAAAAGATGGGTGCGTTTCGTAAAAGGTAACTGATGACTGATGACTGTCGACTGTAAACTGTGAACTGTAAAGATGGGTGCGCTTCGCGAAAGGTAACTGTCGACTGTAAACTGTGAACTGTGAACTGTAAAGATGGGTGCGCTTCGCGAAAGGTGACTGATGACTGTAAACTGTGAACTGTAAAGATGGGTGCGCCTCGGGAAAGGTAACTGTCGACTGTGAACTGTGAACTGTCGACTGTAAACTGTGAACTGTCGACTGTAAACTGTAAAAAGGGGTGTGACGATTTATTGTCCCTTGGCTTTATGATATTCGGTTTGCCAGGTATCTGGAGATTTTCCTGTGAGGGAGGTAAAGGTTTTGTCAGTGAATGAACCATTCTTTAATTTGCGGTTCAGTTTGGCAATCAGCTGGGGGTTGTTCTTTGATTGTATCCATAAAAGAAAGAGCGCTGTATCTCGATAGGCATTGTGATAATCCAGCTTTGTTGCATCCATGCGGTCAACTGCCTGACGCCATGGATCGTCGGTCGGGCTCAGTTTGTAGCGGACTGCCTCTGCGATGCCTTCAACCAGCCAGCCTGGACGGTGTCCTGGAGCGCTGTAGCTTTGGGCAATGTGGGTGAGTTCATGAATAAACAGACCGCGTACATCTTCCGGGCTGCGCAGAATGTGGGGGATGCTCAGAGTCATAGTCCCGCCACTGACATATCCAGGTATGCCGGGCTTCATGTCATTACGAAATTGAATTTTCAGCTCACGTGGCAGCCCATCGGTTGGTGCATCAATCATCTCAACGATTTTGGGATAGTAGCTGAAGAACCAGGATGCCGCCACATCCAGCTTGTCACGCATCAGCACGGCGTAATCGCCGGGAACCTCTGTGAAGTTGCATTTGGCTGTCAGTCGCCCGAAAGGGGCCGTTCCGTTAATTGTCACCACAACTCTCCGTAGGATATCATCATCCATTGCTATCTCACGGATGGCAACTGCGGAGCTACCGTCCTTTAGCGCACGCAGACGGATTGAAACAACCGGCTTGCCATTCCCTTTCCAATTAGCCTCTCCCTCCTTGAGGGCCGTCGCGGTAAGGTAGGTTTTTCCATCAGAGGAAACTTCAAGCAATGCGTTTTTAAAGCGTGCGTTTCCATCCGGGGTGCCGGTTAAAACGTTGATGGAGGTCAGCTTCTGCGGTGAACCCAGATGGACGGTAATAAACTCTCCTTTACGGGGTGGCCGTGTGCTTTGGAACCAGGTTGCGCGATCGCCATCTGCCGCGGCAGAGGTTTTGTGGTTTTTCTCTGCTGGCATTGATGACTCAATGCGTATATCCGCCTGCGTTGTAAGTGTTGCAAATATGAAGCAGAGGGTAATTGCTTTTGTCATTAAACAGATATGATTCATGCATTTTTTGTATGTATGTTTATTTTTCATTAATGAAAATTTATCATAATATTGTGGGGTAGGGAAGAAAACGGGCTAATTTAACTGATGTTGAAGGTTTTTTAATTGCAAGTCTTAGATTAAGCCCGAAGGGCTGAAATTATTATAGATCCGGAATTTTAACAATTATCAAACCCCGAAGGTGGTGACATTATAAATGATGCATCTAAATAATGTCACCCTTTCCGGGTTTGAAATGATTTCTTTGTAGAACTACAATAATATCACCCCGTCGGGGTTGGGTTACCACATACTCAACGGAAAAATATAATGGCTATTTGGCATAGACGCATTTTAACAACCTTGATATCATGACGAACATGAAGTCCAAATACTTTGCATTCGAATTCTTAATTAAACTGACTGCGCCTGTCATGAGCGTTATCGAATGTCGGAGCGTCACCTCTCAAACTCGCGCACTCGTGCATTTTAGAACTCGCGCACTAATCTTTGTGTTATTACTGTTTTTGATTGCTCCTCTTTTTATGCATGCCGCTGTGGAGAGTGCGCCCTATCCTGCGAATCTTAGCTGGATATGGTATCCAGAGGGGAAGCCAGCTCAAAGTGCCCCTAAAGGAAGTCGCTACTTTCGTAATACAGTAACCTTTCCCACAGACTCTCCGGTTATTTGTGCACACTTTATCCTTAATGCAGATGATTCTGCTCAGCCCTTTGTAAATGGAAACGCATTGCCCCGTACAACCGGTGGGTGGCTGCATTTTGATACCTATGATGTGACCAGCATGTTGCGGAGTCCCCGGACTGTACTGGCGGTTGAGGTTCAGAATGGTGCCTCTGCTGCCGGTATGATTGGCTGGTTTGTTATCCGAACTGAAAAAGGGTCCTTTGTGCTGAGCCAGACCGATGATAAATGGAAAGTATTCAATAAGAAAATTGCGAAGTGGGAGCAGCCCGGGTTTGATGATAGTTCATGGAAGTCAGCAATGAATCTTGGGCCTGTCAGCATGGGACCATGGGGCTCAAGGATGCATTACAGCAGAACGCCGATGCTGAAGCCTATTAGTCGCCAGAAAGGGGATAAGGTCAGCAAGGAAAAAGCCCAGGCTTTGATTGAGGAGGATTGGATCTTTCAGGCTGACGATACGATGACACCCAAACGCGCTCTTCAGGAAATACAATGGGCTCGCGAACTTGCGGATCGGTTTAGTGCA
This sequence comes from Kiritimatiellia bacterium, assembly GCA_027858965.1. Classification (GTDB taxonomy): domain Bacteria; phylum Verrucomicrobiota; class Kiritimatiellia; order RFP12; family UBA1067; genus M55B167. The sequence continues at coordinate 22,255 of JAQIBS010000213.1, read as the reverse complement.
TCTTCCCCGAAATTGAATTTCAAATCTGAATATACGGAGCTCTCTGCTTTGGAAACTCGTTTGAAGGCTCTTCCTCCAATGCAGGAAGACAAAACAACGCACGATTTATATTTTGCTGTGCGTCGCATTAAACGGGGTGTCATGCTGCAGAATCCACTTCTCGATTTCAATCGTCTTTTGCTGGTGGACACACCTCTGTATGCAGGTCGACATGAATCGTCTCATCGCAACGGTTATCATTATGGCAGCAAGTCCGGCAGCCGCTTGCTGGTGCTGGATGGCGTTCGACCGGATGGGGTTGAGCGTGAGCTGGTATCCGGCGATGAGGGCTACATCATGCGTATGGATCTGGCCTTCGATGCATCTAAGGTGATTTTCAGTCTCAAACCCAAGGGAGAGAGAAGTTTTCATCTTTATGAGATCGGTGTTGATGGTCAGAAGCGACGTCAGCTGACAAACAGCGCTTATGATGATATGGATCCTATTTATCTGCCGGATGGACATATTCTGTTTTCAACCTCTCGCGCAAATTCGTATGTGCGTTGCCTGCCGCAGTCAGCTTCCTCAGTTCTGGCTCGCTGCAATGCTGATGGAGGAGATATCAGGATTATCTCCCGTAACAATGAGCCAGATTATACACCAACGCTATTACCTGATGGTCGTGTTCTTTATACTCGTTGGGAGTACACGGAACGTCCTTTGTGGCGGCTGCAGAAATTATGGACCATTAATCCGGATGGAACCGGTCTGGCGGTTTACTGGGGTAATGGCAGTGCTTACCCTGATATGCTCTGGGAAGCACGGCCTGTGCCCGGCACTCGGAAGGTCATGTTTGCCGGTGTAGGACACCATAATGTTCTTACTGGGTGTCTGGGATTGATCGATGTCAGTCGCGGTCTGCAATGGCCCAATGGTATTACCAAGGTGACAAAAGAACTGCGCTGGCCTGAGGTGGGTGAACCTGAAGGGGGCAGCCCTATTGCTTCACCTCGTTATCATAGCAGTGGTGCCCTTTGGTCAGTGCGTTGTCCGTTTCCTCTTGGTGAGGAGGATTTCCTTATCTCTGCCGCACGCACAAAGGTATCTGGTTTTTCTCTCTATTTAATGGATATTCACGGCAATCGGGAACTTATCTATAAAGGGCAGGGGAACAGCTGGTATGCGCGACCGCTTCGTTCCCGTACGACGCCAGAGGCAATCCCTGATCGGGTGGCGTGGCCGAAGGTTGGTGAAGAACCGCAAAAAGGTGTTTTTGTCAGTCAGAATGTTTATTCGGGAGTTGAAGGTCTACCACCCGGGAAAGTAAAGTATCTGCGTGTGATTGAAATGGATGCCAAAACGTATAGCTCTGGATTTAAATCATGGCGTCACTCCGGCCCGGCAATTTCAATTATTCAGGAGGATGGGGTTAAGCGCATTCTCGGTACAGTGCCTGTCTGTGTTGATGGTTCGGTTGCCTTCAAAATTCCTTCAGGTAAAGCGCTGCATTTTCAGCTTCTGGATGATCAGTATTGTTGCATTCAGATTATGCGTTCCTTTACGGGGGTTATGCCGGGAGAGACTCGCGGATGTCTGGGCTGTCATGCGCTGCACAGCTCAACGCCGGAGGCGCGGCGAAGCTCACTTGCTCTGAATCGGAATCCCGTTGACCTCACTCCGCCACCCTGGGGGGCTGCCACCAGCATTGGTTACGAGCGGTTTTGTCAGCCGGTTCTGGATAAACATTGCGGAAAGTGTCATCAGGGTGAGGGCAAGGCACGCGCTAAGCTCGATCTTACACTTAGAGGAGGGGTGGAGGAGAGAGGTGTTACAGATCCGAAACAGCTTCCATTTAAAGAGCCCTATCTTACGCTTGTCGGTCAGGCTTGGGGAGGACCCAAGCCCGCAGGTGGGCCAAAGGCCCTCGGATTGGCAGGCTGTCTTAATGTAGAGGGCAACCACCACTATGAGCCCATCAAGCCGATGACGATGCTCTCATCGACCAGCCGGTTGATTGATCTGGTGACCAGTGGTAAGCATCATAATGTTAAGGTTGAAGGTGATGAGCTGCGCAGACTGATTGCCTGGGTGGATTGTAACTGTGTCTATCGAGGCGATGAAGAGGTGCGGCTGTTACCTGATCCACTTCAGGAGATTGCAAATCGTTTTCCCGTTCCGGTAAAACTGCGCACCGCACCGGTTATCTCACGGCTTCATCCTGTTAATGATCCACCTGTGAGTGTGGCAAAATAGGTTTGTTGCTGGTTGCGCCGGGTGGGGCACCCGGCCTACAGTTTTTAACTCGCTTGAGTCTATTCGAAAAGCCCCGAAGGGGCGATATATACCAGCCCAGGGCAACGCCCTGGGTCACAGACAAAAGAAAATACAGCCCTGAAAGGGCGTGACATACGGACCAATTCATGAAGACTTTTTTTTGCACTTCTCTTACATATTTAGTAACATACTTTTGTTCTTATAGTCTTTAACTTCTGATGAGGGTGTTACCTATGAAAAGTACAGTTGTAGCGGTTGTTCTTATGATATCTGGTGTGTTATCGGTGTTTGCCAGCGATACTTTAAAAATAAAAGAACTTGAGAAGCGGATTGCTATAATTGAGGAGCGTCTTGATAAATTGGATAAAAGTACCGCTCCTATGGTGGAAAAGCTAAATGCGGAGCAGATGAAGAGTGATCAGAGGGTTAAGGCCCGTGAACGGATGCGTAAGGATCTGGATGTTTACTCCCGTGATGAGCTGAAGGAGATTGAATCTCTCTATCAGGTGGCCAATAAAAACTGGAAAACCGATAAAGAGAAGGGTACGGATAGAGAAAAAGGTAAGGCCAGTCTGAAAGAATTGCTCTCCAAATATGACAAAGCCAATCGTACCGGTTGTGCCCTGCTTTATCTCGGGCAGATGTCCAAAGGGGAGGAACGTGAAAAATACCTGAAGCAGGCGATCGAGGGTTTCAGCGATAGTTATTACGGCAATGGTGTTCAGGTGGGTGCCTATGCCCGTTATTATCTGGCCTATTACTATAAAGAGAACGGTGATAAGAAGAGGGCTAAAGCGCTCTTTGACGAGATACGCAAGAATTATCCCAATGCCGTTACTCATAAGGGCAGTCCGCTGAGCACGCGTCTGGATAAGTAGATCATTGCTTCGCTGTTTTTTATGGGGAATACGGCTTGTGTTTGCTCATTAAATAGAGTAATTTTATAAACGATAGTGTGAGTTTTAACAGAGGTATATGATGATCAACCGAATGAGAATGTTATGTGTTTTTTGTGTCGTGACGGCATGTTTTGCCGCTCAGGCAGCAATTGTTGTCAGCGGGGTTAATGTTGCAACGAATGTGAGTAGTCAGGCTGTTGCTGCCACCTATTCTTCTGAGGTCTCAAATATTGATTTAATCGACAGCTCTCAGCTTGCCCTTTCTTCCTGGGAGCAGGATAAGGATCCGTTCTTTGCCAGTTCCGAACTTAACGATGGCACGGGAATGCCCCTCACCGGTGGAACTCAAGGCACATACATGCCGGCTACTTTCGGTAGTGGGAATTATCTGCCATTTACATATACTTATCTGCTGGATACCTCAAGTGTGACTCAGGGTTATGATATTGTTGAGATAGACAGCTTTGCCGGGTGGAATGAAAATGGAGCCACATTGGGAAACCAGATGTATGAGCTTTTGGTCAGTACCGTTGATACAACAAATTTTATCTCTATGGGAACCAATACCTATGCGCCATTTGATGCATCCAGTGGATCTGCCTCAGCTACAAGGATGACTCTTATTGATGGTAATGGTGGATCTATCACCACGGGGGTTGATGCTATCCGCTTTGTCTTTATGGATCATGGGGTGCATTATGGAGGTGTTGATGGCACGGTCTATACAGAGGTGGATGTGCATGGGTGTCCCAGTGAGTTGCCCTCGGTTGCCGAGCCCAATGTTACGGTAACAGCCTATCACTATGATGGCAGCGGTGTTGGCGCTCAGCCATCGAATTGGGCTGACAGCGGAGGGGTGGAACTGATCAATGATAAATTCCCCTCTGATATGCATTACTCCGACGGTGAATGGGTCGGGTTTTTGGATGAATTACCAGACGACGGGACATCTCACCCGCAGGTGACATTTGATCTGGATGCGCGCTATGTGATGTCCGAGATCGAAATCTATTATTTTCACAGCATTACTCAGGCTGGCGGATCAGTGACTGCACCCGAGGAGGTTTTTGTTTCTTTCAGCACAGATGGATTGAACTATACAACACCGGTCTCTTATACAAATGAGTTTGACAGTTCTTATGCAGGTGCCGCAATGCGTATGGCAGCGTTGGATGTGAGCAACAATGTTGCCTCTTATGTGCGTCTTGATTTCCGTAATACATCGCCGTGGACCTTTCTGGCGGAGGTGGATTTTACAGCTACGGAACGGGCGAAGCCTCCGTTGGCGCTGGATGATCAGTTTGTCGGTACCAGCATAAACGTGACTAATTGGATTGAGCATGATTCCGCGACTAAGGTTTCTCAGAACGACAATCTGCTGCTAGCTGATGGTACTGATTCATGGAGCGATTGCGGTTTGGAAAGTACATTCACTTTCGGACGTAACCAAGAGTGCATTATTGAGTCGGTCGCAAAAGTATCCATAAATACCGCGAATGCATCACCAATTGGATATGGCAGCTGGGATCCGACCATAACCAGTTACTTCATGGCATTCAGGCAGAATAGCAACTTTGCTATATGCAAGGAGGATTCCTTTACCGATACCGGAATTGCTTATAACAACAACCAGTGGTATAAGTTCAGAATGACACTCAGTGAGTCGGTTGTGTTATGTGAGATTTACGCTGATCTCAATGGGGATGGCGATTTCGAGGATGCTGGCGAGGGGACTGATATTATCGCCAGGGCCCCGGGTTCATATATTGCCCACTCATCTTATGATGACCTCAAGATGCGCTTGAACAACTACTCTGTAAATTTGATGACACTTAAGAGTGTTTCCATTTACGAGAATTTCACGCATGAATCGTTGAATCAGGCGGTCATTGAAGCCCAGGCTTTACATGACGGAGCTGTTGAAGGCAGCGGTGACGGGGCTTATCCGGTGGGATCAAAGGCGACACTGCAAAGCGTAATCGATGCAGCGGAGGCGGTCAACGATGATCAGGATGCCACCAAAGTTGAAATTGCCACGGCCGAAGCGGATTTAGAGGCAGCTGTACTGCAGTTCAAGGCTTCCATTATAGGTGGGGTGAGTGCATTGAATCATATTATCAGTACAGGCCAGAGTCTCTCGGTCGGCTGGAATGGCTCACCTCCTTTAAGCACTACGCAGCCTTACGGTAATATGATGCTGTCTGGATTAGGTCAGACAGGAACAGAATTGATCCCTTTGATTGAAGGGTTGAACTACACGGGTGCCAATGTTGAAACCATGAGCAGTTCCATGGCCAATACGTTGACGGTGCTCTCTCCTAACAATAGATTCACCTCGGTTGTCGCAAGAAACGGAATCGGCGGCGCTCCCTACTCTTCAATTAAAAAAGGAACTTCGGCATACAATAAAGCTCTCACTCAGGTAGCCAATGCGCAGGCTGAGGCAGCAAGACTGGTGCGTGATTATCAGGTTGCGGCCATTACAACCATTCATGGAGAGTCAGATCATCAGAACGGTAATGGCGAATTTTATGATGATTATCTCATAGAGTGGCAGTCCGATTACAACAGCGATGCAAAGGCTTTAACCGGGCAGACCAATAATATCCCTATGTTTCTGTGTCAGATGAGTTCACACACCATGTATAACAGTACCACATCCGTGGTGCCGAGTGCTCAGCTGTGGGTCTCTGAAAATAGCGAGTGGCACACACTTGTTGCCCCGAAATACTTTTTAACCTACTCTGATGGCGTTCATCTTACGGCTGCAAGTTATCGTCATCTGGGAGAGTATTACGGTAAGGCCATGAAGAGGGTGTTTGTGGATAAAGAGGAGTGGATTCCGCTCTCTCCTCGGAAGATTTTCATGAATGGATCTGTAATCACAGTTGACTTTATCGTTCCCGCCGGTTCTATCGCAATTGACACAACCCTGGTTATGGAGCAGACAAATTACGGGTTTGAGTATGCCGATGATTCATCCAGTGCTACCATCAGCGCTGTTTCGGTTGTAGATAGTGACACGATCTCAATCAGCCTGACTGCAACACCTACGGGAAGTAATCCGCGTTTGCGTTATGCATATACCGGAGTGGCCGGCTCCTGGTCCGGTTGGAATCAGAGCGGTTCAGCTCGGGGAAATATCCGTGACAGCGATGCAACGACCTCCCTTTATGGAAATAATCTCTACAACTGGCTGGTGCATTTTGACTATACTGTTCCATTTCGGAGAACTTATTACGGCACAATATTGATCTTTAGGTAGCACTCGATCAACTGCTGGTAATTAAAAACACACAAGTATCCCATCACTCTTAGCCCCGCAGGCGGGGTTACGCCCTGACAAGTGGGGTCGGCCTGTTAAAAGCGGCAACAGCCCCGCTTTGCGGGGCGGATTTAGCCATCATCACTACTAAAACGCACTTTTTTGTCATTCCCTGTGGTCATTGCCGCCCCTTCGGGGCAGCCCTACTTCACTGCGTTTCGTTTTCACGACAGTACGCAGTACTGAAAAAATCCCCGTATCCATTCGCGGAGATTGGCTCTCACTTCGTTCGTTGCCGTCGCTTCGCGCCAGCCTCTACCTTCGGTGGTCGCGGGCTAAGATTTTTCTGTAAAATGAAGCCGGGCTATCAAAAATCCTCTCTTTGTCAGATTAGATGATTTATGTTAACTTAATGACATGAAGTTTTTTAATAGTGTGCTGTTTCGTTCTCTCTCTGCTCTCATACTGACTCTGCCATCTGTTCTGCTGGGCTCCGATTGGCCAATGTTTCGAGCTGATGCATCTCGTTCAGGATATTCACCTGAACCGTTGCCGGAGAAGCTGGAACTTCTATGGGATTATGATAACGGTCTGCCTTCTTCACCTGCATGGCCGTCATCATCTCGAATTACTTTTGATTTTGCAAACCAACCGATTATAGTCGGTGATCTGGTAATATTCGGATGCTCTGCTAGTGACAGGGTTGTTGCGATAGATGCTGCCAGCGGTAAAGTGCGTTGGACTTTCTTTGCTGGTGGGCCAATCCGTTTTGCCCCTGCGGCATTAAAGGACAGAATTTTTGTTGCAAGTGATGATGGCTTTATTTATGCACTTGGGGTTAAGGATGGAGCTCTTCTCTGGAAACACCGTGGCGGGCCTAATGACCGGATGTGCATGGGTAATGGACGGATGATTTCTCGTTGGCCAGCTCGGGGCGGTCCGGTTGTGATGGATGATACAGTTTATTATACTGCCGGAATCTGGCCCAGTGACGGGATATACCTTTATGCATTGAATACAGAAACAGGAGATGTTGTGTGGAGCAACGACAGTGCTGGCGGGATGTATATGCCCCAGCCGCATCCGGGTGCTAATGCTAATAGTGGTGTTGTTCCGCAGGGGTATCTGCTGGCATCTGAAAATCAATTGTTTGTTCCAACTGGTCGCGCTGTTCCCGCAGCTTTTGAACTCTCCAGCGGTAAGTTCCAATACTATTGCCTGCAGAAGAATGGTCACTTTGGCGGTGCACGGGCTTTATTGTCCGGACCTTATGTAATTAATGCCGGATGTTTTCTTGAGCAGTCTGACGGCTCTCTCTCAGCCCGCGCGGGGCGTGGGGTATTCTCTGTTCTTCCAGATGGAGTATTGCGTACCACCGGAGAGCGTCTCTGTGTTTATCGCTGGGTTGATAAGACGGCTAAGCATGGTAAAGGTGATGAGGTTAAGACGGTTCATTATCGTGGGCTTGATGAGAGTCAGCGGGTTGAGCTGGAGGATGAATCTTCGCAAAGTAAGCTGGCTGCGTCAATTGCCGAAAAGATTCCTTCTCTTAGAAATCTCTATCGAACCGAAATAAAGTTCAAGGAGGAGGACCGTCGTGTTGCCGGTCAGACAGGAATTGAACATACGCTTTCGATGAGCCGGCCGGATGTTGAAGCTCTCGGAGGAGGGGTTGTCCCGTTTATGGCGACAGCCTATGAACGGCATTATGAGGTTATTGCGGCGGCTAAAGAGGCTGTGTGTGGAGGCCCGGGTGTAGTGCGGGTGCTAAATATTGAAGATGGTAGTATCCGCTGGGAAGGTAAGGTCAAGGGGGATGCGCTAGGCCTTGCTGCGGCCAACTCCAAATTGATAGTTTCCACCTCCCTTGGACATGTTTATTGTTTCGGCAGCTCCGGTGTTTCAAAGAAAGGAATCATCCCTGAAATACAAAAGCCGGACGATGAAGGCTCTTCGATTTATGCAGCTGCTGCAAAGGAGATTGTTAAGAAGAGCGGTGTTAAAAAAGGCGTATGTGTCGATCTTGGTTGTGGTCAGGGTGAATTGGCGTTGGAGCTGTCGAAAATATCGGATCTCAGGATAATTGGAATTAATCCTGATCCGGCTGAGGTGGATAAAGCCCGGCGTATGCTTGCTGCGGCTGGTGTTTATGGAAAGAGGGTTTCAATCCATGTCGGCAGTCCAGACAGGACAGATCTTCCTTGCGATATCGCCAATCTGATAGTTTCATCGCAGACTCTTTCTGGTGATAAAAACTTTTTCAACGCAGCGGAAGTTGAGCGTCTGCAGCGTCCATATGGCGGAGTGATCTGTACAGGATTTCCAGGGAAGCTGACCATTAAACGTAGTGAACCGATGGAGGGAGCGGGCTCATGGACTCATCAGAACTGTAATCCAGCCAATACAATCTGTTCCCTTGATAAAAATATTCATGGGCCGCTGGAGATGGCCTGGTTTCGTGATGGGCCGATTGAGATTGCTGATCGTCATGCCCAGGCTCCTGCTCCATTGTTCAGTCAGGGAGTGCTGGTTGTAGAGGGCGTGCACGGTGTTTGTGCGCTTGATGCCTACAATGGTCAGAGCTTGTGGCAGTATGCAATTCCTGATGTTCTTTCGGATTGGGATGGAGTGCATCATGATCTGGGTGTCGGTGATGTTGGAAGCAACTTCTGTCTCAGTGATAACGCAGTGTTTGTTCGCTCAGAAGAAGGCTGCCATAAGCTTGATTTATCTTCCGGTGTTAAGGTGAAAGAATTTAAAACTCCGGTTGAACCGGATTCAAAAGATCGTAACTGGGGATATGTTGCCTTTGCGGATGGAATACTTTTCGGTTCAGTTCTGAACAATGAGCATATCACAAGTCCCAGATATACAAACATTCGGCTTAGAAATGAATCGGTTCTGTTTTTTGCCATGGATGCAGAGAGTGGAAAATTGCTGTGGAAGTATAAACCCGAACAATCAATCCGCAACAATTCCATTGCCATAGCTGGCGGTAAGGTTTATCTGATTGATCGTTCTATAGCTTCGGCAGATCGTATTATTGAGCCTAAACGTAATGGTAAGCATCTTCCTGTATTGAAATCGGGGGAGCATGAAGGGGGGACGCTTCTGGCGTTAGATGCTAAGACCGGTAAGGTTTTGTGGAGGAATGAAAATGACATATTCGGTACTCAGCTTGCTGCCGGTATTCAGCAGAATGTATTGTTGATGAGTTATTATGCGGTTAAACATAACTTTTTTAAGATTCCTTCTGAGGTTGGCGGTCGGATGGCCGGTTTTGATCTGGCTTCCGGCAAGCGCATCTGGGATATAAAGGCGGATTATAAGACAAGGCCCATTATTAATGGCGATATGATATATTCCGAGGGTGGGGCCTGGAAGTTAAAGACAGGTGTTGCGGTTCCATGGAAATTTGAACGTTCCTATGGCTGCGGACAGATTACGGGAAGCACTCATATGTTGCTCTTTCGCTCGGCAACGCTTGGCTATCTGGATCTAACCCGCGGCAGCGGAACTGAAAACTATGGAGGAATCAGGCCGGGATGCTGGTTCAATACCATCCCTGCAGGAGGACGGGTTCTTGTGCCCGATGGGGCATCCAAGTGCTCCTGCAGCTATCAGATGCGCTCATGGATCTCTCTGCAACCTGAGAAATAATGTTGGTGTTTATGGATAAGAGAATACATTTATCAAGGCGTCATTTTGTTAAAAGAATCAGTACGGCTTTTGCCGTACAGGCGTTGCCTCTAACGGCATACTGTCAGGAGAAGGATGGGCTGACTATCGCATGCCTGTGTGATCCGCAACTTGGATTCTACACTAGCAGTCGGCCTGTTCAGGGGTATGCGCCCGATCTGGCCAATCTGCATCAGGCGGTCAGTCAGATGAATGAATTAAAGCCGGATATTGTGCTTGTTGCCGGTGATATGGTTCAGACTCTGGGTAAGAAATCTGTGACAGATGTTAACGATGCGCTGGCTGTACTGACGATGCCCTATATGCTGACTCCCGGCAACCATGATATTGCACCGCCGGTTACCAAGGATAAAATTACTGCTTATTATCATTATTTTGGAAGTGATAAAGTTTCACGTCTTATCAAAGGCTTCAAAATTGTTTCGGGTAATTCGCAGTTATGGACAAAGGGTGTTGCGTATTAAAAGAGACAAAACTTTTTCGTGGCTCTTTACTCCGTTGGAGAAAAGTATGAAGTATGATAGTTCTAAAGTTCTAAATTTCTGAAATATTATTTGTCATACAGCAGGCAGCGCACACAATGATCCGGTGAAATCTCTTGTAGCTGCGGGGCGCATTTTTTGCATTTGTCCATAACGGCATTACAGCGGTTATGAAAGCGACATCCCGGTGGAAAGTTTCCGGCAGAGGGAACATTCCCTGGAATTGATTCCAGTGGCTGGCCTCTGGTGGCAGAAGAGGGCAGGGCTCTGAGCAGTGCCTGTGAGTAGGGATGCTGGGGTGAACGAAAGAACTCTTCTGCCTCGGCTGTCTCAACAATCTGTCCGGCGTACATCACTGCGATATGCGTTGCCATCTGTGAGACAACTCCCATGTCATGGGTAATCAGCAGTAGCGCGGAGTCCTTCCTGTGAAGATCACGCATCAGACGCAGAACCTGAGCCTGAATTGTAACATCCAGAGCGGTGGTTGGTTCATCGGCGATAATCAGATCGGGTTCCAGTATCAGAGCCATGGCAATCACGACCCGCTGCTGCATGCCGCCTGAGAGCTCATGCGGGTAGGCATTGATTTTGCTTGTGGGATCGGGGATGCCGACGCGATCCAACCACTCCAGTGCCAGTTTACGTGACTCGGCTAGTGTGACATTCCTGTGTAGGCGGATAACTTCCTGCAGCTGTTTGCCGATGCGATGCAGAGGCGAGAGTGCGGTCATGGGGTCCTGGAAGATGATGCCAATTTTATCGCCACGTATTTTTCTGAGATTTTCAATGGGGGTGGTCAGCAGATCCACGCCATCAAAGAGAATTTTGCCCTGTGGAATCCGGGCCGGGGGAGAGGGTAACAAGCGGGGAATACTCATACAGCTTGCACTTTTACCGCAACCGGATTCTCCTACCAGTCCCAGCACCTGTCCTCTGTCCAGTGAAAGAGAGACTCCTTCAACGGCGCGGATTGTTCTATCCTCGCTGGCAAATTCAATATGAAGATCTGAAATTTCAAGTAGCATCTCTATTCCATTCTGGATTGCTGTTTGGGATCAAAGGCATCGCGTAGTCCCTCGCCAATTAACACAGTTAAAAGAATGACAGTTACCAGCGCCAAGGAAGGGAAGAGGATTAACCACCAGGCCCATCTGAACTGCTGAGCCTGCTGTATGAGCTGTCCCCAGCTGGGGGTCAGCGGCGGCAGACCGAATCCAAGAAAGTCCAGTGCCGCCAGTGATCCAATTGCACCAATCAATGTGAATGGCAGGAGGGTTATAATGGGTGTCATGGCATTGGGCAGAATATGACCGAAAATAATGCGCGCTGAGGAGAGGCCCTGGCATCGGGCCGCTTCCACAAAGGTATTGCTGCGCAGTCGCAAAAACTCCGCTCGCATGTAATAGGACATACCAATCCAGTTAAAAAGGCTGTAACACAGCAGCAGAATCATGAACCCGCGTCCGAATACCGAGCCGACCAGAATCATGATATACAGGAAGGGCATTGCACTCCAGACCTCAGTCAGCCGTTGGCCGCAGATATCAATTTTACCCCCGAAGTAGCCCTGCATGGCTCCAATAATCACTCCGATGAACATAGCCCAGAGTGAGAGCGTAATTCCGAATATCATCGAGATGCGCGTAGCATAAAGTACCCGCGCAAAAACATCGCGCCCTGCTGAGTCAATTCCCATGATGTGGCCTTTGACCGGCGGGTAGGGCCATGCAATCGGAGTGAGTACACATTTGACGGAAGCCTTGCGGTCTTTCCAGTTCAGATTGGCGGCTGCGGCCTCACCGGCAAAAGCCTTTGCAACAAGTTTTAGGGTTCTGCTTTTTATATTTTCCGGGAGGTTAGCCCATACACCTGTGTTGAGAGGCGTTAATGAGCTGCCTCTCTTTCTGAACTTTACCAGCAATGGCATGTCAGGGGGTGTGGTTTGACTGAAAGAGACCCTGACCGTTTTGGGCGGCTGCTGCTCTCTCTCTGTGAAAGCAGGCATAGAAAGTACAGCCTGCAATTCAGTTTCGGTTTTGTGAGTTACGGTTAGCGAGAGGGCTTTACAATTTTCGTTTGCAAAACGTTTTGTGACAGCATCAGTCACCTCCTGCGGGATAAGCCAGTGGTCGCTCAGTTTATCGCGCTCAAAGTCAACGGGGTCAGGGAAAAAATGTTCGCAGCCAACGCGTCGGACAATGCGGCTGTCGGGGAGTAGATTCATCCGTGCGGCAAATACTTCCGGGATAATATGGACCTTGACGGTTTCATAGGGTTTGAGTATTCCTGCATCAAGAGAGTCTCCCGGGCTGTAACGGACGGGAGCCCATAGAGCAAAGTTGGATGCGTTTTTTGTAAAGAGATCGGATTGTGTGAATGTGTGATAGCTGACTACCGAGGCGCTGCTTTCACTGCCAGCTAGTTTCTGCATAGTCAGATTCTGCAGAAAGGGAAGGTAGAGTTTTCCCTCATAGCGCATCAGCAGGGGACGGCTGTTGCAGATTAATTCGGAAAAAAGGCTGATTACAAAAAGCGTTGTCAGCAGATATAGCGACCACTTGGCCCGTCGTATACGCATGAAATTTTTCAGACGTTTCCGGGTTATAGGGCTTAATCTTATTTTGAAAATATTTCTCATTAAATTTCTTCAATTAGTTTCTCAACTTCTGTTACGAATGAGAAAAGATCTGCATATCACAAGGCTTAAGTTTGGTCGTGGCTCCGCTGCATTAGTTGTCAAAATTAATGCGGGGATCAATTATCATGTAGCAGAAATCTGAGATAAGGTTGCCTATCAGACTCAGTACTGAGGTCAGGGCCAGCAATGCCATAAAAACTGCGTAGTCGCGTCCGGTCAGAGCTTCCCAGCTGAGCTTTCCCATGCCTGGAATTTCGAAGATGTTTTCAATGATGATTGATCCGGCAAAAAGTACACTCATGATAGAACCGAATCCGGTGGCAATGGGGATCAGGGAGTTACGTAGGGCATGGCCCCAGATGGCCCGGTTACGCGATGCCCCTTTGGCGAGAACTGTACGGACATAGTCGCTGGCAATCTGATCCAGCAGCGAGTTTTTCATAATTAGAGTAAGAAAGGCAAAGTTGCCGGCCACATAGCAGGCTACCGGGATGATCATGTGCCAGGCCCGGTCGCTCATGCGTGTGGCAAAACCGGCCCCTTCAACGGCATCCGAGCTGAACCCGCCCAGAGGGAATACATCCCATAATCCCTCTACCGTGCCACAGAACAGCATTTTAAGAACCATTCCTATAGCAAAAGCAGGAAAGGCGTAGCCGATGATTACCACAATACTTGACATTGCGTCAAAGGTAGTGCGGTGTTTGAGCGCTTTAATCAGTCCCAGGGGAATGCAGATCAGATAGCTGAGCAGAAAACTGGTGATTCCGAACCAGAGCGATACTGGAATACGTGATTTGATTAACTGCCAGGCGGTGCGGTTGGGATAATCATAGGAGGAGATCTTCATACCCATACGGTTGGTTACCAGCCAGTTCCAGTATTGGAAATAGATGGGTTTGTCAAAGCCGAACTGTTTATTCAGCTCCTCGCGATACTCCTCTGTTACTTGAGAGACAGTTGTTGCGCTCATTCCTCCCTGACTGCCGCCCATATTACGCATTTTCATCATCTGCATGTCAACAGGACCGCCTGGTAAAAGGCGGGTCAGGGCAAAGCAGACAATGGTGATTCCCAGGAAGGTGGGAATCACCAGCAGCAGTCTTCGTATAAGGTAGGCTAATCGGTCCATAAGCGGGCTGAAAACTCAATTCTTTACTGTTGTTAGCTACTATTCTCTCAACTCCTGTCATAAAAAACAAGAAACTTCAGAGGCCCTTTTTGTAAGTTGTTGAGAGAAAGCAAGTAAAACTAGCTTTGTAACAGCCGTGAACTCGAACGTCCAACATCCTCCTACGCCAAGGCTTTCTCCTTTACTCGCCCTCCGCATTCGCGCGAGAGGCGCGTCCTACAAGCCTTCGGTCGTTTCAACCTCCTTAACCTTTAACCTTTTTTCTTATGCAACGCGAAGCGTTGTTGTCTAAAGTTGCGGTGCTTAATACACAATCAAAAATTTAGAAAAAAGGGTTTGGTACATCAAAAGAGCACAGTTCGGTTGCCGTTGAAAGCAACTTTAGTCGGTATAGACAATTTACGGGTAATAACTCAATCGTATATTTCTAATTGTTCAGTTGATTTGCTCTGATGGTTTTGATATTCTCAACGTGTTCTTATTAAGGGCGGGCGTAATTCAATGGTAGAATAGGAGCTTCCCAAGCTTCACACGAGGGTTCGATTCCCTTCGCCCGCTCCATTTCTCTTTTAAGTCCTTGCTGGTCAGTGATTTATGTTAATTACTGGCTTTTTTATGCTCTGAAATATTGAGAGTTACAACGAAAGTTACAACAGGGTCTATTTAGTGTTAGCTTGTTTTAGGTTGTTTCCTGTATATATGATGGCATTAATTTTCCAAGTATGGTCCGAGGTGGTACTTCGAACTACGTCCGGCTTGAGGAACCAGTTGCTTTCATTCATTTGATATTCGATTCATCCCGTCAGATAGCCCCGTCCATCGATACACTTGTTTCGTTATGCATTCATGACCTGTCAACAACGCTTCGCGTTGCATAGGTGTCGCATGGAACATTTTTTTTGTTCAAAGATTGTCGCATTTAATATTACAATTTGCGTCAAAAAAAATTGAAGTGTTTTCTATTCCTTTTGTCCTACGTTTAGTTTAATATATAGACATTAAGTTTGTTTTGTTTAAGCAATGAGGGTAGATTGTTTCTATGTCGAGGGCGATAAAATCATATTTTCTGAACGCTTTGCTTGAATATTCTTCTCTTCTGCATAATAGGAATTTATGATGATTTGGATTGCTCCCTCTGAAAAGAATGTCGTTACCGCCTCTCTCGAAAAGAAGCTTTGGGATGCCGCCGATCAGTTCCGCGCTAATTCGGGGTTGAAGGCCCAGGAGTACTCCGCGCCGGTGCTGGGTCTTATTTTTCTGCGCTTTGCCGAAGTCCGTTTTAATGCCCGGCGCGCTGCGCTTACCGGGCAACCCTCACCCGGCTCTGCGAGCCCCCCTCTCCCAGTGGGAGATGGTAAAGGAGGCGAACACCCCTCTGCCTATGGGGGAGGGGCTGGGGGTGAGGGCGCGGAACGCGTATCACGGCGAGGCTCGAAGGTGGATGATCCCGCTGCCTATCATGCCGAGGCTGTTCTTTATCTGCCTGCTGAATCGCGTTTCGATTATCTGCTCAATCTGCCTGAAGCCGAAAACATCGGCGCAAAGGTCAATGATGCCATGCGCGACATTGAAAAGACCAACCCTCAACTCGCCGGGGTGCTGCCTAAAGCCTATAACCTCTTCACCGGCACGCTGCTCAAGGAACTGCTCAAGAAGGTTTCCGAGATTCCCGCCTCGATCGACTACGACGCATTCGGGCGCATCTATGAATATTTTCTGGGCGAGTTCGCCATGAGCGAGGGCCAGGGTGGCGGCGAGTTCTACACACCCAGCAGCATTGTCCGCCTGCTCACTGAAGTTATCGAACCCTATCACGGTCGAATCCTCGACCCTGCCTGCGGTTCGGGCGGCATGTTTGTGCAGTCCGCTCGCTTCGTGGCAGAACACAAGGCTTCGCCACCCTCAACCCGACCTGACGGCCACCCTTCTCCCAGTGGGAGAAGGGACGGGGATGAGGGTCTCGCGGCTCAATACTCAGGCAATCCCAGCCGCGAGTTGTCCATCTGTGGCGTTGAAAAGACCGATGAAACCGGTCGCCTCTGCCGCCTCAACCTCGCTGTGCATGGACTGGAAGGCACCATACGCCACGGGGGCAATGTCAACAGCTACTACGACGACCCGCACAGTGCTGTTGGACACTTCGACTTCGTTCTTGCCAACCCTCCCTTCAATGTTAATGCTGTCGACAAAGAGCGGCTGAAAGACTCCGTGGGACCGGAACGTCGCTTTCCGTTCGGCCTGCCACGCACCGATAACGGGAACTATCTCTGGATTCAGCTCTTCTATTCTTCGCTGAATGCCAAAGGCCGCGCCGGCTTTGTTATGGCCAACTCTGCCTCAGATGCCCGCAGCTCCGAGATGGAACTCCGTAAACAACTCATCGAAAGCCGCTCTGTGGATGTCATGGTCGCTGTCGGTCCCAACATGTTCTATACCGTCACGTTGCCCTGTACCCTCTGGTTTATGGACAAGGCGAAAGCTGCGCTTCCGCTTTGTCCACCCTCACCCGGCTCTGCGAGCCACCCTCTCCCAAAGGTAGAGGGTAAAGGAGGCGAACACCCCTCTACCTCTGGTCGAGGAGCCAGGTATTCCGATACCGTGCTCTTCGTTGATGCCCGTCACATTTACCGCCAGATTGACCGCGCACACCGTGAATGGACACCCGCGCAAATCAGTTTTATCGCCAACGTCGCCCGTCTTTATCGTGGCGAAGAGCTCGACTTCACCCTTGGAGGGGACGAAACCCGCGAGAAGATCGAAGAGGTGTTTGGTCACCCCTCTACCTCTGGGAGAGGGGCTGGGGGTGAGGGTGCTCCATGTGTGTTGCGTTATCAGGATATTCCCGGTCTCTGCCGGGTTGCTGCAATTGATGAAATCGAGCAACAGGCATGGAGCTTGAACCCAGGCCGCTATGTCGGCATCGCAAAGAGCGATGAGATCAGCGACGAGGACTTCAAAGAGCAATTTAAGGAGCTCAACGAGGAGCTTGAAAATCTCAATGCTGAAGCACGTGAACTGGAATCGGTTATTGCAAAAAACGCGGCGGAGATCCTGGAAGCATGAAGGATATAAAGAAAACAGATGTTTCGCCAATTGTGCAACAGGCTGGTGCACAAACTTATGACAGCTTTGTTGGAGCCATAAAAGAACGCATTCGTACAGCGCAGGTGAAAGCTGCTCTGGCTGCCAATGCTGAACTTGTTCTGCTTTATTGGGATATCGGATCTGCTATTCTAAAGAACCAGAAGCAGGAAGGTTGGGGTGCCAAAGTCATAGATCGACTCTCAGCTGATCTCAAGCGTGAATTTCCGAAAATGTCCGGTTATTCAGTCCGCAATCTTAAATACATGCGGACATTTGTAAAGGAATGGCCTGATCGTGCAATTGTGCACCAGCTTGGTGCACAAATTCCATGGAAGCATAACTGTGTTCTGCTGGACCGCCTGAAAGATGCGGGAACCCGCGAATTTTATATCCGCAAAACGCTCGAACACGGGTGGTCCCGCAGTGTACTGATTCACCAGCTCGACAGCGAGCTGCATAAACGGGCGGGGAAAGCGCCCTCTAACTTCGCCCTCACTCTGCCTGCACCGAACTCCGATCTTGCGCAGGAGATGCTAAAGGATCCCTTTATCTTTAAACCGGCCCCATTGGATGAATCCGCGCATGAACGCGCACTGGAAAATGCCCTGATTGTCAGACTTAAAGATTTTCTGATCGAATTGGGAGATGGATTTGCTTTCCTTGGTAACCAGTATCGCCTTGAGGTGGATGGAGATGAGTTCTTTTTGGATCTTCTCTTTTATCATGCCCGTCTGCATTGTTATGTTGTGATAGATTTGAAAGTTGTCGATTTTAAACCCGAGTATGTCGGAAAGATGAATTTTTATCAGACCGCTGTGGATGAACAGATTAAAATGGAAGAGGATGGTCCTACCATAGGCCTTATTCTGTGTAGGGGCAAAAACAAAACTGTAGTGGAATATACTCTGCGTGATTCAAACCGACCGGTTGCCGTTGCTGAATATCGCCTGTTACCGCCTAATCTGAAAGATCAACTGCCTGATGCTCGTAAGCTGAAGCAGATTGTCTCTGAAGTGGAGGTGCCGGATGGTGAATAAATGTTGCAATGCGTCTCTAGTATTGGAGGTCTGCTGATGACCGAGTATTCCCATATTTTAGTCAGTGAATTAGTTGCTTCAGGTGAGGCCGAATTAAAAACCGGGCCTTTTGGTACGCAACTTAAAGCAAGTGAATACACCGAGGATGGAACACCAGTAATTAACGTCCGTAACATTGGTATGGGAAGTATCAAGCCAGACAAGTTGGAGTTCATATCTATAACAACTAGAGATCGGCTTTCGTCACATTTACTTCGGTGTGGAGACATAGTGTTTGGTCGCAAAGGCGCAGTAGAGCGGCATGTTTTTATTCGCAAAGAGCAGGACGGATGGTTTCAAGGTTCTGATTGTCTTAGGCTTCGTCTTAATTCACCCCGTGTGGAACCGCTCTTTGCTTCCTACTTTTTTATTACGGAAGAACACCAACGCTGGATGAAGAACCAGTGTTCTCATGGCGCGACAATGGCATCCTTGAATCAGGGGATTCTGGAGAGGATCGAATTGCCAATTCCCCCACTTGCAGAACAACAGCGGATAGTGGGGATATTGTCGGCGTACGACGAGCTGATCGAGAACAGCCAGCGGCGCATTCAGATATTGGAAAAAATGGCCCGCGCCCTCTATCGCGAATGGTTCGTCCACTTTAAATTCCTCGGCCATGAAAAAGTAAAAACTATTGATGGTGTCCCCGAGGGGTGGGAGGTTTCAACGCTTGGAAACTTGGTAGAGATAAAAAAAGGGAAAAACATAACGAAGTCAACGATTCGTCCCGGTGCCGTACCCGTTGTCGCAGGAGGATTGAACCCTGCTTATTATCATGACACCCCTAACACAGAACAACCTGTCATTACCATTAGCGCATCTGGCGCTAATGCTGGATTTGTAAATTTATATTACGTCAATGTGTGGGCATCAGACTGTTCCTTTGTTGATTTGGTGACTACACCACATGTTTACTATTTTTACTTGTGGCTGAAACATCACCAAAAAGAAGTGACACACCTTCAGCGAGGGGCTGCCCAGCCGCACGTTTATCCTAAGGACTTATTGCGACTTGAGGCGTTGAATGTGCCAGAGACCATTCTGAAAATGTTTAATGAGAAGGTTACACCAGCTTTTAAGTTAATAAAAAAATTGACCGCAAAAATTGAAAATCTGCAAAGGACGCGCGACTTGTTGCTACCGCGCCTGCTTTCGGGGAAAATTAATCTTGGGGAGAATTAACGTATGAAAATCAACCGTATATCCATCCGAAATTTTCGACGGCTTGAGAATGTCGAGATTGCAATTGAAGAGCAGGAAACTGTGTTTGTTGGCCCCAATAATAGCGGAAAAACTTCTGCTTCAGCAATATTTAGGAGCTTCCTTGGTCAACGCGGCTTTAGTGTTCATGATTTCACTGTTTCCAGAATATCGGATCTCGACAAATTTGGGCTTGACGCGAATCCAGCTGACCTGCCACAAATTGAACTCGATATTTGGATGAAAGTTGATCCGAATTGTATTGAGTTCGGGCGTGCATTTACCCTGTTGCCGAATTTGTCTGATGATTTTGAATGTTTAGGGGTTCGGCTAATATATCAGGTAACGAATTCGGATAAGATGTTAGAAGCTTATCGTACGGCTTATCCAGCAACTGAAACCGGGAATAATTTGCCAGCAAAGCGACTATCACAGTTTTTGATACAAGATGGTATAGGACGATATTTCGAGATAAATTATGCTTCATTGGAAAAGACTACTGATGGGGTATGCGCAACTCGTCTTGAGCAAAGCGAAGGCAAAAAACTCCTTCACAATCTGGTTCGGGTCGATTTCATTAATGCTCAGCGAAACATTGATGACGAAGAAGGAGCTCGAAGTAACCGACTTTCAACTGCCTTTACTAGATTTTACCGGAAAAATTTGGAAAAGGCGGGGATGACTGCTGAAGCACATCAGGTAATTGATGAAAATAATCAACGCCTCACGACCCATTATGAGTCCCAATTCTCTGGGTTGATGTCGGTTATCGGGGAACTTGGTGTCCCCTCAGTCAATGATCGTGAATTAAAGATAATTTCAGCACTCAAAGCCGAAGAGGTTTTGCAGGAAAGTACAGACCTGCTATATGTCGATTCAGCTCGAAATCATGAGCTACCCGAATCGTACAACGGATTGGGCTTTAAAAACCTGATTTACATGGCGATTCAAGCCAAAGATTTTCATTCCCAATGGGCGCGTACTGAACAGAACCGACCTTTATGTCAAATCATTTTTATCGAAGAACCGGAAGTGCATCTTCATGCACAGGTTCAACAGACATTTATTACTAAGATTTGGAAGGTCCTTGATGAATCGGCTAAAACTGAGGGAGTTGAGAACCTCGTACCACAGCTTGCTGTATCTACCCACTCATCGCATATTCTTGATGCAACCGAATTTGCTAAAGTCCGTTACTTTCGTCGTTGTCATTTGGCTGGTGATGATCCAGCTGAAACGACGATCTTAAATGCGTCTGTAGTTCATAGTCTTCGGGATTTTAAGCCGGAAGTTGTGGAGGTTGACGGGGAGGAAGTGGCTACAGAGGAAGAAGCATTACAGTTCCTTCAACGCTATCTCCGGCTTACTCATTGCGATCTTTTCTTTGCTGATGCGGCGATCTTGGTTGAAGGATCGGTAGAAAAGCTGCTTATCCCGACGATGATCGACAAGGTCGCCGAACGGCTTCAATCATCGTATCTCACAGTCCTTGAGATCGGTGGTGCTTACGCTCATCGATTCGACGGTTTACTGTCATTCCTCCGCATCCCGTATTTGATAATAACTGATCTGGATTCAGTTTCATTGGCAGGGCGACATTCCGCCTGTCGTGGTGATGTCCCTGATGCGCTTACTTCCAATGCCACCTTAAAACAGCTGCTTGGGGTCAATACGGTCGCCGGTCTGATGGTGCTAACTGCCGAACAGAAGGGGAATGCAGAGGATAGTCGTTACATCACCTTTCAGCAGGATATTGCGGTGGATGATGGTGAATCTACGCTAGAGATGCGTCCTCGGACCTTAGAAGAAGCCTTTATTTATCAAAATTTCAAGCTTCTTAAAAGAGGACGGCGTTCCCTAAAACTAGAGATTCCCGATAGTCTCGACGAGGTGTATCAGAAGATTTACGAGCTAGTGAAGTCCAGTAGCTTCAAGAAAACTGATTTCGCAATGCAGGTGCTTTCCTGCAACATCAATTGGCAGGTTCCTAATTATATTGAAGAGGGGTTGCGTTGGCTTGAGGGTCGTCTACATGGATACCAAGAGGAGGCGAACGATTAATCATGGCTGATCTCGTTCCAACAGATGCAGATATTGCTGTCAGTGAGTGTATTGTAGCTAAACGAAGCTTTGCGCTGGTTGCGGGTGCGGGGTCAGGAAAGACCACATCGCTCATTACTGCGTTGGATGAAATCAGAATGCAATCAGGCCGGGAGTTACGCCAAAATGGGCAGCGGATAGCGTGCATTACATACACGAAACGAGCAGTTGAAGTCATTCGTAGAAAGCTAGGCTTTGATGACTTATACCAAGTCTCCACGCTTCACAGCTTTCTTTGGGGAGAGATTGGTCGGTTCCAGCAAGACCTGCGAGAAGCAATACAGAACCAACGTATTCCGGCCTTGCTCGATAAAGCTTGGGAGAAAGACACCGGCAGGGCAACGAAGACGGCTCGCAAAGCGATCCGACCGAAGTGTTCGCCCAGTTCAGCGCCAACGGCCAGCTCACGCTCTTCCCCAAG
>JAQIBS010000150.1 GCA_027858965.1 Kiritimatiellia bacterium | reverse complement strand
GGTGACGGACGCGGGAGGGCGTGTATTCAGGGCTGGACGTTTCTGCACGGGGAACGTCGCGATAAAGCTTACAGAAAAAAAGAAAAAGAAAAAATACTATTACAGAGGATATTAAGATGGGGAAAATAAAGCGGATAGCTCTGCTGGTATGGAGTGTGTTTTGCGGCGGGGTTGCCGTTGCAGGGCAGGAGCGGGCGGAGCTGCTGGTGGATGTCGATGTTTTCGACAACCAGACAGTTGCTAAATCGCACTACGATGCGCCGTTCTATGGACCGCGTGAAATTGATGATCTGTTTGCAAAGTGTCAGAGTAATGGTGTCACTCGCATGACCTGGCGGGCCATGTGTCAGATTGCCACCTATCCCTCAAAACTCAATTATAATATCAGTGAAGTTCCGGTTATCCGCTCCAATGCGGATGATCGAAGGACCGAGGGATCATTTTCCGCAAAGGTCGGTGTCGGGGTGGATGTGCCGGTTGTTTTGCCGGAATTGAAAAAACTGCCGTTCGGCGGGTTGGTGCAACAGGTGGAGAATGATGCGTTGGAGAGCTTTGTGTTCAGCGGTGCACTCAGTGTGAATCCCCTGCCTTCGGTGAAGGTGTCGTGGTTTCGCCACATGTTGACAGGGTTGAGGTTGCGGCAGCTGGTGAGACCGGGTGCTTTTCTGGCGGCTGTTGATGCGGAAAGTGGCAAGGTGCTTGCACGCGGTGCTGCAATAAATACAGAAGAGTTTCAAATATCTGAGATCCGGTTTGACTGTGATCGTCCTTTTTATGTCGGGGCTTTTTCCGAGGGCCATCCGAGTATCCAGGTGTTTGTCGTGGATGCACTTTCGCTGAAGGATGGCGCCGGGCAGGAGCGTCTGGTGAATGGCGGCATGGAGGAGGTCGACACGCTGCTTGAACCCTCTGGATGGCGGCAGAGCGGGGCCAGCTTTGTAACACTCAACGGCGATTTCCGCACACTGGACCCGGCATTGAAGAAGAAGGATTTTCCCAGAGGCGACAAGCTCTTCAAAATCCTGCATAGGCCGCATACCGAGGAACTATTTACAAAATCCATAGAAGCCGGCGATCCCCTGATGCTTGCCGGGAAGGCGGCAAAGCGGAATGGTGTTGCACTCTATGCCTGGCTTGATCCATTTGATGATGGACGACGTGCATTGCCTCCGGTTCAGGCATGGAGTTCGAAGTTCCTGGAAGAACACCCGGAGTATCGTGCAGTCGATCGTGAAGGACGTACGCGCTGGGGTTTGCTTTGTTTTGGATATCCCGAGGTTCGCAGATATAAGACCGAATTGGTGAAGGAGATGTTGAGTTATGATGGGGTTGCAGGGGTTGCGCTCAAGGCGCATTATCAGCACAATATGATCTGGGACGGCAACAGTCGTGATTTCCTGAAATATATGTATAATGATGTGGCATTGCAGGATTATCACAAACGGTGGGGTAAACCTACTGACGGTGTGTATGATACCTATAAGTTGCGCATGATTTACGGGGATTATGTCATGACATGGTTGAGGGAGTTGAAACCGGTTGTAGAGGCATCCGGTAAACGTCTCTGCATGTTTCAGGCACCGGCTTCGATGTTGGATAAAAATTGTGGTGGCTGGGTTGTGCCTCCTGAAAAGATCATTTCTGATAAATTGTGTGATGATTTTCTGCTTGAGCCGCGTATCCATGGAAATTCATTTGAAGTCTACAAAAAATCGGAGCGTATGCGTTCATTGGTCAGCTACTGTCGCCAGTATGATATTGATGTCGGGTTTGATTTCTGGTTGCCTGGTGCGTTCAGGAGTCTCAAGGCGGATAGGGCTGTACGGAGCGCATTTATACAGCAACAACTGCAGATGTTATCGGCAGAACCTTTTGACTTCATCGGTGTTTACGAAGAGATGTGTCTGGTAAAACCAGATTATTGGTCGGTAATCGGTGAAGCATCAAGGGCTATTCAGAGTGCGCCGCTGCGCGAGTTTCCAGATTCGGTGCTTATTCCCCGTCTGGTGCGGAATCTTCTGTTTGTTGAGAAGGGTGGAGAGGCCCGTTCAATTGGTGCCGATGACTCTATCAAAAGTGTTACAGAACTAATCGATGGAGAGGATACCAGCAATTCGTCTGTTGTCTTTGACTCATGGCCGGTCAGGATCGAATTGACTCCTAAGCATGCCGTGCGCATCAACACAGTTGTTCTGAAGGGTGGACATCTCGGTTGGAAAAATCAGTGCGCGCCTGAAGATCTGAAAGTGGAGGGGCTTGTGGATGGTAGATGGCAGACACTGGCCGAATTGAAAGATGCAGCGACTAGCAATAAACATGACAACACCATTCCGGTGCGATGTTGCTTTGAGGCTGTCAGTATTTCGAAACTGCGGGTTACAGTGATGCGTGGTTCCGATTCGGGTAAACGATTTTTGGTGCTCAGGGAAATCGAAGCGTTTCTGGATGAGTGATTTGAAGAGTTAAAAAAGGGAGTTTATTATGAGGGAATATGCTGTTAAAGGGATGAGTTTTTCTGAGGTGCTGCAAATCTGTGGATTGAGCCTCTGCGTGTCGGCTGCGACATGGTGTGAGGCTGAGGAGCGGCGGGTTGAGGTTGACTTGAGTGGTGCGGGTGTGCTGGAACAGTGGCATGTTGCAGACAAGCGAACGAGTGCCGGAGGCGGCGAGTTGCGGCTCGATGGACGTCACTCGCCCTGCCGCGTGTTTCTGAAGACTCCCGCCTTCGGCGATGTTTCGATCTCCGCCTCGTACCAGGTGGAAGCGGATGCCGGTGTGATGGCGGTGGGGTTTGTCATTGGCTCGACCGACTCGGCGACCTCCACTTACGTCCACTACGACGCCCATTCGGCGATCCTGTGTCGGGGCGATGCTGAGCAACCGTGGCAGGAGATTAAACGTGTCGGCAAAACACATAAGCCTGGCACATGGTATACGGCGCGAGTTGAGCGTAAGGGAAAGCGCGTGAGCGTTTTCTTCGACGGCAAGCTGCTTTACGAAGCTGAGTGCGCGGGCACGCCTGGGCTGGTCGGTTTTTATGCGAGCCAGACGGTTGGACATATAAAAGACATTGTGGTCAAAGGAGAGGCTGTTGACCTCGCCAAACCCTGGGCGCAGATTTCGGTACTGCAGAAGTGGACGTCGGTCTGTACTGACGCGGGTGCTGGCGGTTATGAAGCTTTTCCGGATGTGTGCCGGACGGCGGACGGGCGGCTGCTGGCGGTCTTCTACGCCGGGTACGGGCATGTGGCTATGCCGAATGATAAACTTCCGAAGGGCGGACGGATCAGCGGTTGTTTCTCTTCCGACGAAGGTGCGACCTGGTCGGAGGCATTTACTCTTTTTGATGGACCTTACGATGACCGCGACCCTTCCGTTGTCCAGCTCAAGGATGGACGGCTGGCCTGCACCTTTTTTACGCTGAAACCTAATCCAAAGGAAAAAAGGGGGTTTGAAGGGCTGGGTTCGTTCATTGTGACCAGCGCGGATGGAGGCAAGACCTGGGAGACCGAGCCGAGGCAGGTCTGCAAGGGATACTACTGTTCCTCGCCGATCCGTGAACTTGCGGACGGACGTCTCGCTTTAGGTATTTACCGGCAGGACAGCAAAGAA
The DNA here is from genome assembly GCA_027858965.1 of Kiritimatiellia bacterium. GTDB lineage: Bacteria > Verrucomicrobiota > Kiritimatiellia > RFP12 > UBA1067 > M55B167. The sequence goes on along the minus strand of JAQIBS010000150.1, from coordinate 19,613 downwards.
GCGTGCGGTGCGGTGACCTTCAGTAAAGACGGCGGCAAGACGTGGTGCCCGCCGATCGATATCCCGACCGGCGGCCTGCGTTATGAAGCGGAAACCGACCTGATTGAACTCAAGGATGGCTCTCTCTTCGCTGCGTTGCGAGGTCAGAAACATTCGGGGTGGTCGGTCAGCAAAGATGGTGGCCGCACATGGTCGGTGGCAGAGCTGTTCGGGTTTCCCGGGCACTGCCATTATCTGCACCGCACACCGGACGATATCATCCTGATGGCGCACCGGATTCCTTCAACAAGTCTGCATTACAGCCTTGACGAGGGTAAGAGCTGGAGCAAGAATGTGATTGTGGACACGGTTGGCGGTGCCTATCCCAGCATGGTGACGCTCAAGGACGGGACGATTTTAATCATATACTATGAAGAGGGCCGCGGCTCAAGCATCCGCTCGAAGCGTTTCCGCGCCACGCGTAACGGGATCGAGTGGTTGCCGGTCGGCGCGGGCAAGCCCTGAATTGCCGAGGCGTAGCAGCGGGAATTCGCGGACTTCCTGACAGGCGTGGCGAAGGGCGGGAACACAAAGAAATAATAATTCTTTTTTCATGCACGTATTAGAGAACAAAGTCCGCTATTATTTACAACAGCTCAATTTTAAAGAAAGAATGCAAAGAAATGAATACTAAAAATATGCGTCCCAGCCGCGTGCTGGCTAAGCTTCGCGCCGGTGACGTCGTGAGTAGCTTCAAGTTAAACCTGGCCGATGCGCGTGCGATGGAAATCGCCGCGATGACGGGCTTTGACTGTTTGTGGTTGGACATGGAACATGTGCCCAATGACCTAGCCGTTATCGAGAAGGGAATTTGGGTGGCCAAGGCTTATGACACTGATGTGCTGGTGCGCGTTCCCCGTGGCAGCTACAGCGACTATATCCGTCCGTTGGAAATGGATGCGGCGGGGATTATGGTGCCGCATGTCATGAGTCTGGCCGATGCGCAGGCGGTTGTCCACATGACCCGCTTTCACCCGCTCGGGCGCCGTCCTGTGGATGGCGGTAATGCCGACGGTGCCTTCTGTAACATCGATTTTCTGGACTACCTGAAGCAGGCCAATGAACAACGTTTCGTGGTCGTGCAGATCGAAGATCCGGAGCCGTTGGCAGAGCTGGATGCGATTGCGGCACTGCCTGGAATTGATATGCTCTTCTTCGGCCCTGGCGATTTCAGTCATGGCATTGGTGCGCCGGGTCAGTGGGATCATCCGCAGTTGCTGGACGCACGTCGTCGCGTGGTTGAGGCGGCTCTGGCGCACGGCAAATTTGCAGGTACGGTGGCTTCACCAGAGAACCTCGATGAACTGATTGCATTGGGTTATCGTTTTTTGGCCATGGGCGCAGATGTTTTAGGATTGTCTCAATACTGTAAATCGATTATGGCTGAGTTCACGAAACGTTCTTCAACTGAGAATTAAGGTTGAAAAATACATGAAATGATGATTCTTTTTTTATGCACGATTTTGAGGCATGACTCTGTTAAAGTTAACATCATAAAAGAGGGAATGCAGTTGGACATGATTGCATCTCATTTGATGCTGACAAACGATTTTTAACCACGAAGTTCGTAGAGCAGCAGAGCCCCAAACAAAATTTTTGACCCGTCTACGCCAAAGGCTACGCCGTGGCACGGCAGAATTAACAGGATATTACTGCTCCAAGGATTATTTCTCACAGAGTCACAGAGAACACAGAGAGAAAACCACTAAAGATATTACTCTGTGCCTCTGTGAGAGATAAAAACGTACAGAAAAAACACGAAAATGAATGATAGTAGTACAGAGGCACGGAGAAAGAAGGCTGGTCCAGCGGCTTGTCCGTTGTAGTCCCGCGTGCGGGATGTCTCGGCCTTCTTTAATCATGTTAATCCTGGAAAACGAAACGTAGTGTAGTAAGGCCACCCTTGAGGTGGCAGTGACCGCAGGGAGCGGCAATCCTGTCTGAAAATTAGTATAGTAATAACCTTCGTGGCTTCGTGCTCTTCGTGTTCTTCGTGGTGAGGCTTTTGGATTGCGGGCTTAGCCGCATTAGGAAATAGCAATAATGATCAGTAATAAACTTTTATGCGGGATAATAATCTTGGTAGGAATGCAGGTGCAGAGCGCTCCTCCCGTGGGAATCGAATGGTCAGAGAAATTTACCCTTCCACAGCAGGAGGATGGGCGTCCATCCATCGGCGTTGGAACCCCTTTCTATGGCGAGCATAAAGGTGTTGCGTTTCTGGCGGGCGGGTCGAATTTTCCAGATGAGCCTTTGTTGAAAGGTGGAAAGAAGCGCTATTACTCCGATATTTACGCACTGACTTCAGGCAGTACAAACTGGCTGCATGCCGGGCAGTTGTCGCAGACGGTAGCAGCAGGAATGTCTGCCACCACCCCGAGTGGCGTAGTCTGTGTGGGTGGCAGTGTTGACGGAGAAATCACCTCCCGTGTATTTCTTCTCAGCTGGGATGCAGCAAAAAAGTGTGCTATTGAGACTTCCTTGCCGGATTTTCCGGGGCCTGTACAGCTTGGTGGCGCGGCTGTTCGAGGCAACCGCGTGTATGTAGCGGGAGGAGCCGGCTCTGAAGCTTTGTCCAGTGACGTGTGGATGCTGGATCTGGATGCGCAGGAGGCGGGGTGGCTGCCGCTACCGCCACTGCCCGGTCTGAAAGCACGAGCGCTGGCACAGGTCTTTGTCCAGAACGGTGACCAGAAACTTACCTTTCTTTATGTAATCGGAGGTTATACGAAACATGCGGATGGTGGAGTTCAATCATTGACCGACGGTTACGCTTTTGATCTTTCGCAGTCGTTAGAATCAGGTTCCTGGCGAGCGATCTCTCCTGCGGTTCCCAAGGGAAGTGATATGCCTGCCTGGCCGCTGATCGGGGCGAAGTGCGTGGAGGTCGGTGATCAGCATGTTCTCTTCTTCGGTGGACTCGATACCGATTATTTTGACGATAATCAGCGCAAGATGGCTGTGCTGACCGGCGCGGCTCAGGAAGCGCAGCGGATTGCGTATCAATCAACCCTGCCGACAACGTGGAACAGGCATGTGCTGGTTTATCACACAGTGACGGATCGCTGGTTTGTACTGGGTGAGGTTCCTTTTCCACCGACGGTTGCGGGTTCGGTCATCAAACGGTCAGATGGCACACTTCTGCTTGCTTCGGGTGAAATCCAACCGGGCATACGTACGCCTCTGTGTATTGCAGGAAAATTTGTTACAAAGAAAAAATTCCATCCTCTCAACTGGGCGGTTATGGGTGTCTACTTCTGCGGTCTGGCAGGCATGGGCTGGTGGTTCATGCGTAAGAAAAAGAGCGCGGATGATTATTTCAAGGGTGGAGGTCACATTCCCTGGTGGGCTGCCGGTATCAGTATTTTTGCAGCCATGTTCAGCTCGATCTCCTTTCTTGCGGTTCCTGCACTGGCCTATATGTCGGATTGGCGTTATGCGCCTAAGGTTTTGTGCGTTGCATTGATTCCACCTCTCGTTATAGGTTGTTATCTGCCATTTTTCCGCAAACTTAATCTCACGAGCGCTTATGAATATCTGGAAATGCGTTTTAATCTGGCGTGCAGACTCTTTGCAAGTCTGGCTTTCAACCTTTTTATGGTGGCACGTGTGGCGGTAGTTGCCTATCTGCCTGCCTTGGCGGTCTCTGCGGCTACAGGTGTGGATGTGAACCTCTGCATTGTGGGTGTGAGTTTAATGACAATACTTTACTGTACCTTCGGTGGGATTGAAGCGGTGATCTGGAGTGATGTGGTCCAGTGCGCAGTTCTGTCGGGGGGTGCTGTGCTCATATTTATTCTTCTTGTTATGGGTACTGATGGAGGTATGACCGGAATGATCCATATGGCCGGTGATGCCCAGAAGCTGAAGGTCATAGATTTTGCATTGGATTTCTCGGAGCCGGTGATATGGGTTGTGCTGATCGGTGGAATAGCTGAGGTGTTCATCACCTATACCAGCGATCAATGTGTGATTCAGCGCTATATGACAACTAAAGATATCCAGGCGGCCGGGCGCAGTCTGTGGCTCAATATTCCGCTCTGCGCCTTTACCGGTTTTATTTTCTTCAGTATCGGAACCGCTTTGTATACCTACTACCGCAGTAATCCGGAGTGTCTGCCTGTGACCATGCCCAAATCCGATTCTATCCTTCCGATGTATATGGCTAATGACATGCCGATCGGAATGGCAGGCTTAGTAATGGCTGGACTCTTTGCCGCCACGATCTCCACACTGGCCGCCAATCTTAACTCATCCGCCACCGCTATTACAACCGACTGGTTTGTGCGTCTGAGAAAAAAGAGCAGTGATGACAGAATACGTGTGCTGTTTGCACAGGGGTGCACCATTATGGTTGGTTTAGCCGGTATGGCCGGGGCGCTGATTTTGGCGAATATGGATATTCGTGCGGTCTATGATGAGTTTTTGAAGTTTATTGGAATTCTCACGAGCGGTCTGGCATGTCTCTTTATGCTGGGTATTTTTGTGCGGCGTGTGGGGTCAACGGCGGCTTTGATCGGTCTGGCGACTAATTACGTGGTGTGCATCGGATTGGACCGCATGACACTTGCATGGAAACCGCATTTGCTGCTCTATGGCGCTATCGGCATTGTAACCTGCGTTGTGACAGCGCTGGCGGTGAGTTTTGTCTTCCCTAACCGTAAGACGGGGATAGACGGGTTGATTTGGAAAGGTGAGAGGAAAGGGTGAAAGGGGGGGAGTTCTAAAGTTCGTTAGTGTGTTAGTTGGGAAGGGTAGGAAAGTTCTAAAGTGCGCGAGTTCTAAAGTGCGAGATTTGTGGAGTGGACTGGGAAAAGGAAGTTCTCGAGTGCGTTAGTGGCTTATAGCTTAGAAGCTGCAATAAACAGCCGTCGTACCGCAAGCGGTACTATGGCCGTCAAGAAAACAAGAATTTGAAGCAGCAACTTGAGCTGGTAGCGCAGTTAAAGCGTAATGGGTGCCAGACGCTTCTGGTGCGTTGCGGCTGTCTTGGACACCTTCCCTACAGGACCCAGCTGTCGTATCCGGTGGAATCCTTTGATGCGGCCGACGTGCGGGCGAACCCCGCTCCCAAATTTATTGCGGATGCGGAGATTTACATCACCCAGCGTTCTCCGTGGCAAAAGCGCTATGCAGAAGTTATCCGCGCATTCAACCCGCCTGTATCTCTTTTCGGAATGGCTGCCACATGATTCGGTCGGTCTCGCCAAACGGCTGCGGTTCTGGTCGGACGTCACCTGCACAAATGGGTTCGACGGTATTGATGTTCATGAAGCGTGGAATCTGGAGAGCCATCCCGACAATATGGCCGAGCTGGGCAGGATGGGCGAACGGTTGAGGGCCTTGGGTCTTGAGTAAAGACTGAATGTTTTGGGAAAGGGCTTGTTGTTGCCTGATTGAAAGCGACCATACGCGGATCGAGCATTTCGATGGCCTGCACACCATCCATGGGGTGGGAACGTTTGAATTTCTGAAGAACATGTTATAAATCTGTCCATAAAGCAAGCAACCTAGGAAATAAAACTGGGATGACGGCAGCGAAGCCGGAACCAAAAAGGCAGTAAGTAACAAAAAAATGCGTCGCAAACATGGTAGGATTTGAGTAGAGAGATACTAAAACACAAGATGTTGGGTCACTTGAGTCAAGCAGCCAGCCAGTTAAAGTAATTGACATATCAACACAAAAGGAATATTTTGTATGCATTTGTAGCACAAGTTAGGAGTTTTGTATGACAACAACCATAAGTACTCGGATTGATGTTGAAAAAAAACGTCAGGCAGAAGAGCTTTTCAACGAATTAGGCTTAACCCTTTCAACGGCCATCAATCTCTTCATCAATGAGGCGATCGCGTATCAAGGCATCCCCTTTGAACTTCGTCGCAGGGGACAAAAAAATCAGGAGATGCTTGATGCCATGGCGGAGGCAAAACATTTGTCGCGAGATCCCCATGCGAAACGTTACACAGACGTTGATGAACTCTTTACGGATGCATTGAAATGAAATATGTAATCCTGCAAACCACACGCTACAAAAAAGAGCTTAAGAGAGCTCTCAAGCGTGGGCATGACATCAACCTGATCAAAGCGGTCGTGCTTGAGCTTGCCAGTGGAGAACCCTTAGAGGTACAACACAAAGACCATCCATTGTCAGGCGTATTCTCAGGTTTTCGCGAATGCCACATCACGCCGGATTGGCTACTTGTTTACCTGATTGAAGATGATATCATGACGCTGACCCTAACCCGAACAGTCAGCCATTCTGATTTATTCTAATGCCGCGCCGCCGCAACTAAACTTAATCCTTTTGATATGCGGATCTTTTCTCATTCATTGAACAGTTGTGTTATATGCATCACTGCATTAGTCAACAACGCTTCGCGTTGTATAAGAATAATTCCAAATAATGCTTTAGTTGCTTTCTCTCAACAACTTATAAAAACAGTCACCTAGGTTTTTGTTTTTTGTGACAGGAGTTGAGTGTATAGCAACTATATCCGTGCTACGCACGAACGGCATAGCGCAGAGAGCATAGCGCATGGAGAAAAATCAGCGTTACCAAACAACGCTATGCTCTCTGCTCTATGCGCTATGCCCATAACAAAATGAACCCACCGACAACATGTTTTTAACGACCAACTTGTTTGTCTTGCCCTTCGGTGAAGGGCCTAACGCGGGCAGGAAATCGGCTGAGTAGATCATGCATCTGCTGCCCTTGGATCGTATGAGGGCGGGGGAGCCGTCGTCGAAGTTCGCCAAGTAAAGTACAATGAAATAACAATTCTTTTTTTATGCACGTATTAGAGAACAAAGTCCGCTATTATTCATTACAGATAATTTTTTAGATGAGAAGAGGAAGGTGAAGGGAAGTTCTAAAGTGCGCGAGTTCTAACATTCGTTAGCCAGCTTTGCTGGCCCCGAGACTGCGGGGTGCGCGAGTTGGGGCTTGGAGGATACAGAGAGAGTTAGAAATCAATAAATACTCTGTTGCTTCTGTGAGACATATAAGAAAAAGGAGAAATGGTGGCAAAGCAATTGGTGAAAAATGTACAGGTGATCCGTTTGGGAGTGATCGGCATGACCGAAGGCAACGGACATCCCTACTCCTGGAGTGCGATCATCAACGGATATGAGCGTGAGCGGATGACGCAAGAATGTCCTTTTGCGGGAATTCCTGTTTATCTGAATGCGAAACCCTCTGAAGATTTTGGAATTGAAGGCGTTAAAGTGACGCATATCTGGTGTAATGACCGCAAGGATGCGGAGCATGTGTCGCAGTTGTCTCTGGTGCCCCAAGTTGTAGGGTCACCGGAAGAAATGATCAGTGAGGTGGATGCTGTACTGATTGCAACCGATATCGGTGGTGAGCATGTGGAGCGTGCACGGCCCTTTGTCGAGGCAGGGATACCGATTTTTATTGATAAACCTCTGTGCGATAACGCGGCTGATCTTTCGGTCTTTGAAAACTGGGTGGCGGAGGGTGCCTCGATTCTCTCATCAAGTTCCACGCGTTTTGCCGAAGAGTATGCGCCGTATCAATATCCAGACAGACCGCTTGGAGACTGGCGTTACATTTCGATGCCCATGGCGAAAAGATGGGAGACCTACGGCATCCATGCGCTGGAGGCGGTTTATAGTATTACCGGACCGGGATATGTCTCGGTTCGCAACACAGGCACACCTGAACGCAATGTGGTTCATCTCAAGCACCAGAGTGGTGCGGATGTGATCATCGCCTGCGGCAAGGGAATTGTCTATGGCGGCGCGATGGCATTGTGTGGTTCTGAAGGAAATGTCACTGTGGTTACTAAAGATACATTTGCCAGTTTCAAGGCGCAGCTGGTTGAGTTCGCCGACTATCTGAAGAGCGGGGTGAGGCCGTATTCGTTCAGTGATACAGCAGAGTTGATGCGGCTGGTGATCGGCGGTATTGAGAGCCGTGAGCAAGGCGGAGTTGAAGTTGAAGTTTGAGTTTTTTGACAGGATTAACAGGAGATTACTGCTTTAGGAATTATCTCTCACAGAGTCACGGAGAACACAGAGAGCAAAAACTCTGAGAACTCTGTGCCTTTGTGAAAGATAAAAACACGAAAATAAATGATAGTAGTACAGAGACAATGGCTAGACATATTATTAATCATGTAAATCATGTTAGAAAAAGAAGGATTGAACATGAACGTACTGAATAGTTTTTCATTAAAAGGCAAGGTCGCATTGTTGACCGGCGGTGCCGGTCTGTACGGACGGCAAATTGCCGAGGCGTTGGTTGAGGCTGGTGCTACCACGTATATTGCGTCGCGGAATGTGGCGGAGCTGGAGAAGGTTGCCGAAGCACTGCGTACAGAGGGTGGTGATATCACGGCGTTGCCGCTTGACTTGGAAGATGAGGATTCAATTAAGACGCTGATAGCCGAAATTTTGAAGCGGTCGGGGCGGTTGGACGTACTGGTCAACAACGCGGTTACTCGCTGTGCATGCGGCGGTTGGGATCAGCCCATGGAGGTGTTTGACAGGAGTTTGCGGATCAATGCTTCGTCGCTGTTCGCACTGACTCGATTGGCGGGCGAGGAGATGAAGAAACAGGGTGGCGGCTCTGTGATCAATATCGGGTCTTACATGGGATTGCTCGGACCTGATCCGCTCAACTATGCCGGCACGGATATGGGGGTGAATCCCTCGCCGATCTATTTCTATGAAAAGGGCGGCATGGTCAATTTTACACGCTTTGCCGCGAGTGTGCTGGGGCCGCATGGCATCCGCGTAAACGCGATTCACCCAGGTGGATTCTTTAACAACCAGCCTGAGGCTTTTGTGAAGAATTACAATGCAAATACAATGCTGGGCCGGATGGCGAATGAGAGCGATCTGAAAGGGGTGATTGTTTTTCTGGCCTCTAATGCATCGAGCTATCTGACCGGAACCAATATTCCCGTTGACGGCGGTTATACAGCGAAATGAGAAGTTCTAAAGTGCGAGAGTTCTAAAGTGCTAAATTAAATCGTGTAATACGAAGTGTTTGCATAGGGCAGGAAGCTGAAGAGAATTATTAACATAAGGCTCATAAGGCCCATAACGCAGAGGTAAGAAGATTGAAATTTTCAAAATTGATGCTGGGGACAGTCCAGTTCGGGATGTCGTATGGAATTGCAAACACGGCGGGAAAACCGTCGTTTGAGCGGGTATGCGAAATCCTGAAGAGCGCGGTTGAGGGTGGCGTGACCTCTCTTGATACCGCGGCTGCCTATGGTACGAGCGAAGAGGTGCTGGGTAAGGCGCTGGATGTGTTGGGATTGCGCGAGTCGATGACGGTGATCAGCAAGGTGCCGCCGATTAACGCGGAAACCGATGCTGAAGCGGAGAAGTTTATTGAAGAAACCTTGCGCGAGTCATTGAGGCGCTTGAAGCTGGAGCAGCTGGCAGTCTGTCTTCTGCATCGTGAAGAGGATCTGCGTTTCTTTCCTCTGCTGGAAAAGATGGTCGGACGGGGGCTGATCAATGGTGCGGGCGTGTCGCTCGACAGTGACCGGTACCTTTGTGATGTGACATCGATTCCCTACATCCAACTGCCCTATAACGTGTTGGATAAAAGGTATGATTCATTCTGGCCTGTGGTGAAAGGAAACGGAACCCATGTGTTTACCCGTAGTGTTTATCTGCAGGGACTGCTGTTGATGCCGGAGGATACAGTCAGACCGGAGTTCGCTGAGGTGATCCCTGTGCGACGGAGTCTGGAGGCAATTGCACATGGTGCCGATTGCTCAATGGCCGAACTCTGCATTCGTTACGCTTTGTCGAATCCCGCGGTGGCGAGCGTGTTGACCGGTGTGGATACGGTTGAGCAGATGCGTGAAAATCTGCGATTTGCGTCGCTTGGTCCTTTCCCTCAGGAACTTGTATCGCAAATCAATGAGTGTGTACCTGAACTGCCGGAGTCGGTTGTACGTCCGGCTCTGTGGAGTACACTCTAATTATAGAGAATTATGGATATGATATGATTGAGGGAAGTCAGTCGCTATGCGGCTGACTAAATGCGACCTTGTTTCAAGTTCGATACCGATACCGATACCGATACCGAAAACAAAAGTCGCGATATGCTTAAATAATAATCATGTTAATCATGTTAATCATGTCAAAAAAGGAAAAATATTATGTTTACAGCTGGCGTATCATCACTTGAGATATCACCGAAACCGGGAGTGCAACTGGCAGGTTACCCTCATTGTCCGCGCCCTAACAGAGGCGTACATGATCCGCTTTATGCCGTGGCGCTCTGTCTGGATAATGGAACCACGCGAAAAGTTATCATTACGGTGGATCTTCTCAGCATAGGGAAGCAGAGTGTTGCCAGACTTCGGTCAAAATTTGATTGTGATATTACAGTCACGGCATCGCATACGCATAGTGGTCCGTGGGCTTCCGAGCCGCTGGCCAGCGAGAAAGCCGAAGGCATTGAGCAGAATCCGGATTACATGGAGTTTCTTGATCAGCAGCTGGAGATGGTTGTGCGTGATGCCTGTGAGAATCGATTCGAGGCAGAATTTGCCTCTGGCGTTGGCGCTTGCGGAGCTGAACAGGGTGTGGGAGGTAATCGACGCGTGCGTAATGGTATCAGCGATCCGGCAGTCAATGTGATGGCAGTGCGCGATAAAGGTGGTTGCGTCAGGGCAGTCTTTCTTAATTATGCTCTGCATCCGACCTATCTGCATGCCGACAATGAATTTGTTTCCGCCGACTATCCCGCCTATATCCGGCGATATCTTAAATTTGCTTTTCCTGATGCGGTTTTCATGTTCGCACAGGGTGCTTCTGGTAATCAGAGTTCCCGTTATCATCGGGTGGCGCAGAATTTTGAGGAGGCCGCCAGGGTAGGCGCCACTTTGGGTGTAGAGGTTTTTCATTGCATCAATGCAATGCCTTTTACCGACCAGCTTGATATTGAGGTGGACACCTTTGATGTTGCTGATATGCCGATGAAGAAGTTCCCAAAGCTTGAAGAGGCGCTGAAAGATGAGAGCGAAGCGATTGCCGCATGTGAACAGGCAAAGGGTGCTGATTATATTGCAATGCGTAATGCCGAGCTAGCCATGTTCGGGGCGCAGAATACTGTCTCTTTTGCCCGAATGGCTGACGAGCAATATGTCAGCCCTGAGTTACCCCTGGAGGTGCAGCTCATACGCCTCAATGACACTCTGATCGTTATGGTTCAGCCGGAGTTGTTTGTTGAGTATGCTCTGAAAATCAAAAAATTATCCGGTGCTGCAAAAACATTTGTTTTGGAAGTATCGAACGGCTATGCACCGGGGTATCTCTACACGCCCGAGGCAGGGGAAGAAGGCGGCTATGAGGTCGGCACCTCAATGTTCGCGCGTGATGCTGCGGACCATCTGCTGGACAGGATCAGCGAGAGGGTGGAGAAATTCAATTTTAACAACTAATATGAAAAAAGGTATGAGATGAAAAAAGAAAGTTGGAATGAGGCCCTGCAGTCCCTGGCCATTGAACAGGTCGCGGTTACGCAGGTTAAAGAGAAGCTGGATGCCGTTGCTTTCGGCAGGGCTGTTGACGTGCTTGCACGTGTGCCACGCATTATGACATGTGCCAGTGGCTCCTCTGGAATCGCGGCGAAAAAATTTGCGCATTCTCTGTGCTGTATCGAACGCGGGGCTATGTTCATGCCTCCTAGTGAAGCGGTGCATGGCGGCCTTGGTGGACTTAAGCCGGAGGATGCCATGATCATGGTTTCGCGCGGTGGTAAAACCGTGGAGTTGCTGCCAGTCATTGATGTATGCAAAAAAAAGGGAGCCACGTTAATCGCCGTTACGGAAAATATGGAATCGCCATTAGCGCAGGCTGCCGATATCGTGTTACAGTTGCACATTGAACGCGAAAGTGATAAATATAATTTTATGGCGACTACGAGTTTTGTGGTCACTATAGCGCTGTTTGATGCCCTGTTGGCAGCGTTGATTGAAGAAACCGGTTACACCCGGGAGATGTTCGGGCTTATCCATCCTGGCGGGGCCGTTGGCGAAATGCTTAAAAATGAAAAGAAGGAGATAAATGTATAAGGAATATAAATTAAAGGCACCGTTTTTTGAGTTCGGCCCTAAAGCATATATGTATGGTAACGAATTGCTTGAGCTGGTGAAAGTTATAGATGAATGCGCCATCAAATATGATATCGATGTAATTCTCGATCCCCAGACAATCGATATCCGAATGCTGGTGGAAAATACCAAGCGAGTGCAGCTCTACGCTCAGCATATGGATTCTATTCCGATTGGTAGAGGCATGGGTACAATTTTGCCTGAAGCTCTCAAAGAAACCGGTGCGGTGGGCGTCTTGCTTAATCACGCTGAGCAAAAACTTTCTCTCGAAGATATAGAAAAAACAATCCGTCGGGCTGATGAGGTTGGTCTTGCCACAATGGTTTGTGCTGATACTATCGAGGAGATGCGCACGATAGCAGGGTTTGCGCCGAATATCATCGTTGCGGAACCGACTGAACTTATCGGTACGGGACAGACCAGTTCCATGGAGTATGTCCGGGAGTCGCTTGATATTGTAAAAGCGGTTAATCCGGAGATTCATGTGCTGCAGGGTGCCGGCATCTCCGATGGTACAGATGTTTACAATGTTATTAAGGCCGGTGCGGATGCAACCGGTTCTTCGAGCGGAATCGTCAAAGCTTCAGATCCTGCCGCTATGGCGGAGGAAATGATTGCCGCTGTTCGCCGGGGCTGGGATGAAAGGCTGGATGCAGGAGTTTAGGAGTTTAGGCTGTTAGGAGTTTAGGTTTGTACAAAAATATCAACCTCTGCGCCTCCTTGTCAGGGCGTAGCCTTGGCGAAGACTGATGCGAGGGATCAAATAGAAATCTTTAACTGTAGCTGAGGTCCGTGACCTCGGAAGTTATATCCCGCTTTTTTTATAAACAAAAAGAACAATACAACAAAAGAAAAGGGAAAGAAAATGTCAGTATTCCACGATGAAATTAAAATGCAGTCCCGCGACCACCTTCCCTGTTTTCACAATATAACAGATCAGGTGAAGGAAGCAGTCAGTAAATCAGGGATTAAAAACGGAATATGTGTTGTCTATTCACACCATACTACCTGTTCGGTGATGACACAGGAGTGTTCACACGACCTGAATTACTATGGCCGTGAATATATGCAGGTCGACCTGATTAATATTATGGAGAAGATGATCCCGACATGCATAACCGAAGGACAGTATAATCATCCAGGGCCAAAGCATATTGAATTTGCACTCTCCTGCCCGAATGAAGTGGCCTCAGGCAGTTTGAATACGGATGCGCATCTGCGCTCCTGCTTTTTCGGAAGAAGTGAAACAATAACGCTTAACAACGGTGAATTGTCGCTGGGCGAATTTGGTTTCATTTACTTCATTGATTGGGATCAGGTGCGTGAAAGAGAACGCGTCTGTGAAGTACAGATTATCGGTGAATAACACTAATGCAGTGGAGCTGGACCTAAACTGAGCCTATGTGATATGCGAAAGCTTTACTCTCATATTAAAAGGTTGTGCGATAAGCATCACTGCTTTAGTCAACAACGCTTCGCGTTGCATAGGAAAGAGGGTTAAAGGTTGAAGCGGCTAATGCGGCCTGTAGCCTGTAGTCCATAAACGGTGGATTGTAGCCTGTAAACTGTAGTTTGCTCTGCTTTTTTTGTTGCCAGCTGCCAGCTACAGACGACCAGCTTGTAATTTGTGTTTCTTAGACTTTGAAAAGGATTTTGATGAAATTGCAGCCTCGGCACCGGAAGGTTGTCGAGGTCTGCGATTTATTGCGGATGGCCCATCCGGGACTGGACATTGGGCCGGAGTAAATGATTCGAAGGTTACAACCGCTGACAAAGCCAGGGCAGTTATTGAGACGCTTGTGGAACGCATGGGTTTAATGATTGAAAAGCTGAGTTCGGTTGAGAGTGGCTGCAAGGTGATTATATGTGGCGGTGGCTCTCAATCAGAGATTTGGCGGAGTTGTCTGGCCCGTCGGCTTGGATGTCCGCTGATGCGGGCAGAAAATGTTTCGCCGTCCAGAGGGGCGGCCTGGATGGCACGCGAGGTTTTAGCGTAATGCGTTGATCCTTTTTTGCTCAAGAGCTTCGGCGGAAAAGTTAGTTGATAGGGCATGCGGGTTGCCTCGAAGAGGCAATTCAATGTTAGCCCAGGGCAGCGCCCTGGGGCATGGTTAGTTAAAGATGTGCCCTGAAGGGGCACTGCAAAAAATGAGGTGACCCTTCAGGCCACATAATTAAGGATATATGCAAACCCAGGGCATTGCCCTGGGCTAAGGTGAATCTGCCCCGTCGGGGCGGTTCTCAGAATAGTAACCATTTGGACCTGTTTTTATAAAGAGGAGAGATAATTTTATGCGAACATTCGAAACAGCGGAATTTCAATATGATCCGTCACAGTATGTCCCTTTCCGGGATAAGGCTGTGCTTGAGCAGATGCGTGAGATCGGGCCGGAAGATTTTCGGAATCACCCGAATCCGAATCTTAATGTGCATGTCGGCGCGGAGTTCGATATGGCCGTGGATATTTTCAAACGTATTAAAGAGTCTTCCGATGCAGGTAGGCAGCTGGTCTTGATTCTGCCTCAACCATGGCCGCTCTATGAGAAAGTTGCAGAACTGATCAATATCTGTCGCGTTGATTGCAGCCGCTTATACACCTTTAATATGGATGAATATGCTGATCAGGATGGCAATATTGCACCGGAGAGCTGGAAGTATGGTTTTACACACGCATTGAAAAAGTATTTCTATTCAAAGTTTGATCTCGATCTGCGTCCACCTGAAAATCAGATGATCGGGTTGACAAACGAAACCTTCCCTGATTACGGTAAACGCCTTGCCGACCTGGGCGGGGCTGATGTCTGCTATATGGGGGCGGGGTGGACCGGGCATGTAGCTTTTGTTGAACCGGATGCGCCGGAGGTGCCCCGCGAGCTGGAGGCGTTTAAAGCATGGGGGCCGGGTATAGTTACGTTGAGTCCGTTCACGCTGGCGCAGAACTCGTTGCACGGCAGCTTCGGAGGTGCCGGGGATATAGCGTCGATTCCGCCGAAGGCCGCCACAATTGGTCCGGCACAGGTGTTGGCCGCGAAACACAGGATAAGTTGCTACGCCATATCGGTGCGCGGAACCGATGCTTCCTGGCAGAAGCTGATTACCCGTCTCTGCTTGTTCGGCCCGGTTACTCCGCAGGTGCCCGATTCAATCGTGCAACTGAAACCGAGTGACATATACGTTTCAGAGAATATTGCCAGCCGGATTGAAGTCGACTGGAGTAAAGGTTATTAAAAATAATTCGGCGCACCGAATTATACGATTCCGCTGCGCGGAATAGCATTATGGAGGGCCGGTTTATTAGCAGCCCGCTGCGCGGGACTGACGGGTCTGAGAGTGCTTAGGGTCTGCGCAGAAATAAATTCACAAATTTTTGTGGTAAAGTCTGCGCCGGGTATGGAGTGGAGAGAGGCTTTGGACTTTAGGCTTTAGGAAAATGAGATGTATCGGCTGTACAGTTACCATTTTCGTCCACCGGATACCGACGGACATACGGGATGCAACATAGTATATCCGCCGCTATGCGGTGGATGATTTCGCAGCAAACCCAAAGCCCAAATCCTAAAGCCTCAATAGATAATCCCGCTAAGCGAGCGAAAAAAATAAATTGTTTTTTCTCGCCGCATAAGCGGCTAAGGAAATCACTATGAGCACATTCATCCATAACGCAGAAATTGTTTTTCCGGGTGAGCGTATTGAGTTAACAACCATACGTTTCGAGAATGGCCGTGTTGCGGCTGTTGGATCAACAGAGCCGGAACGGAATGATGAAGTGGTGGACGGCGGCGGGCGTTTGCTCTCGCCCGGTCTCGTGGATATGCACGTGCATGGAATTGAGCATTTCAACTTCGATAACGGGCCGGATGACCTGCTGGCTGCCTCGCGGTGTTTTGCAAAGTTCGGTGTGACTACTGTTCTGCCCACACTTGTTCCCAGACAGGGTTGTTCGATGCTGGATAAACTTAGCGACGTTGCCTCCGCTTTGGAACGGGTTGAGAATGTTTCTATGCCGGGAGTGCATCTTGAAGGTCCGTTCACTGCAATACCGGGGGCCGGTTGCGATGTATTGTGCGGTGATTGTGTGCTGCTGGAAGAGATACTTTCCGCCTGCAATAACAAAGTACGGGCGATGTCGCTTAGCCCTGATACAGAGAATATTATTCCGGTTATCGAGAGACTGTGCGAAAAAAACATTCTGCCCTTTGTTACACATACGCGCGCCTCTGTGGCGCAGAGCCGTGCGGCAATTGCAGCGGGAGCGCGACATGCTACGCATCTGTACGATGTTTTTCCCATACCCTGTGAGATTGATCCCGGGGTAAGGCCGGCCGGAGCTGTCGAAGCATATATGGAGAATCCATTGGCTACGGTTGATTTTATTGCGGATGGATGTCACGTAGATCCCGTTGTTATTCAGCTGGCAGTACGGGCGAAAAGTGCGGCTAATGTGGCTGTAATCACCGATGCGAACATCGGAGCAGGGTTGCCTTCGGGGGTTTATGATACACCCTGGGGATATCCAGTGCGGGTGGAACCGGGAAATGGGGCGCGTATTGCCGATCCTAGACACAACTGCCACGGGGCATTGGCTGGTAGTGCGCTGACCATGAATGTGGCGATGGCAAATGTCTTGAAATGGTTGGATGGACAACCTTGGGATACCTGGCAGATGGGCACCTCGACTCCGGCCCGTATCGCCGGCCTTACCAATAAGGGTGGCCTGGCCGTCGGGCAGGATGCTGACGCTGTTCTGTGGAACGATGATTTAACACCTTTCGCAACTTGGTCAATCGGCCAGAGAGTGTACTAATCAACCCCGAAGGGGTGTTCTGATTGTAGTAACATGACAAAAAAACATTTCAAACCCTGAAAGGGTGACATTATTGGCATGGCTCTGCTATAATGGCACCACTTTGAAGGTTCATCCATTGTGAAGGAATTGAAATGTTGAAAGTAGTAATTTTATTGATTTTGTTTTTAGGGGCGGGGGAGCTGTATGCAGCGCGGTCGTCGTCCCGTAACTTGAAACCTTTATCACAGAGCGATGTGGAGGAACAACAGGCGGACTCTCAGGATTTTGAAATTGTCGATGGAGGGCATATTCAGCAATCGTTTGAACGGATAACATTTCTGGGTCCGAAAAATGGCTGGGGATTTGTTGCGGAAGAGTGTCCGCGGTATTCGATTCAGGGAAAAAACATCGGGTCTTGCAGCGCAGGTACTCTTTTTAAGTACAATGATATTTTGCCGAGTTCTAAACATGATATGCTTCTTTCGGTTATCCGGAAAAAAGGCGGTTGGACTGAGCCGTGTCTGTTGCCATGTGACTGCATTGCCGCCTATGATGGCGACCCAGAAAAGGTTAACATTGAAATTGTGGCAAATTTGCGGAAATATTTTCTTCTCTCCGGCAAAGTGGAGAACCGTAAAGAGGAAATATTAAAAAAAGAGTATAAGAAGAACCCTTTTTATGGATTATATCAACAAGCGGTCATAGATTATAAAGCTAGCATAGATGTTGCTGACAAAATGCATCAGGAAGCAAATAAGTTGACCGGATTGCGAAAAACTAAAGCGGATGAAGAGCTACGAAAATTTAAGTACACGCAAGCGCAACTGCAGGTTAAAATGAATGATGTTGCACAACAATACAGGGGCTGGAAAAGTAATAATCCGGTTGATTTGTTAAAAATAAGAGACCCGGAGCTTGAAGAATTAAGTAGCAAGCGGGAGTCGGTTAAAAATAAGGTTGTTGATCTTATACCCAATGAAAGGTTCAGTCTGTATGATGAAAATAAAAAGTAATATTGCCTCGTTTTTGGTTCTGATGTCGCTAATGGCATCCGCCACTCAAATATCACAAACCCAATGGCAGAAATATGCGGATAATTTAAAAAACGAGCCCGGTTTGATACGCTTTTACTCTTTTAAAAGCGCCGATAAAGAGCAACCTAATCTAGGAACTTCCGGTGTCAATATGAAGTTTGCCGGATCAAAAACCGCTTCCATGAAAACAGAGCCGGGCCGAATAGAGGGTTTGCTTGCGCCAGTTCTGGATGCAGAGTCTTTCAGGGCTCCGACAATTGTCGAGAGCAACAATGCTGTCTCTGTCTCTCTTTGGGTAAAACCGATAGGCGCGGGAGTTAAGCAGAACGGTGGTAGTGAAAATGGTATGATCGCTTCCAGCGGAAGCGGTTATTATGATGGTTGGCGTATTGCCATTTATGACATGGAAAAGTTAATCCCGTCATTTGAAATTGGAAGGGGAAAGAACTCAATACGTTTAATCTCAAAGGAATCGCTTTGCCGAGCAAGCTGGAATCATATAGCTGCCACCTGGGATGGCTCATTAATGAAGATCTATGTGAATGGTATTTTTGCAGGCAGTACCGCGTTCAGCGGGCCATATCAAGCGGCTAAATCGTCCCTCTGCGTCGGGTTCTGTGGTTTTGGTGTTGGATCAATGAATATGGAGCTTGATGAGATAGCTGTTTTTAATGGCTCATTATCGCCTGCTAAAGTTATGGAAATCTCTTTGACCTGGATAGGTTATAGCGAAGAAATCAAAACGGCTGTTAATCGTTCACATGACTTTGTTTTGAATGATAAACCCGGTCTTGCTTCGGAAGAGTTGAAAAAATTACTCTCTGACAATATACTTGATCCTGAGTTGATCAGCTGGCTCAAGGTGGCCGCTCTGCAGATTGCCGTAAACGAGAAAAGCCCAAATGAATGGATCAATCAGTGTATTGAACTTTGGGAGAGGCCCTCAATGCCAGCACACTTAAAGGGAAAATTGTTAGCATGTATACTCGATTGCTGCCGCAATGAAAGTGTATTTTTACCCTCTCGAATTCTGGAGGTGCTGCCATCAGCAGTGAACCTGTCAGAGGAGGATAAATTTATCTGTGCGGGTGCACTCGCTCGAAGCTATGCTCTCGAAAATCAGGAAGAAAAATCGCATAAGGTATTCGAATATCTGATTGGCTTGAGTGCCGACGATCTTGTTAAACTTGCTGGGTTACGATTTCAGTTTGCACAATCACTGCGAAGCATGGGTAAAAATGCTGAGGCCTGTGAGCAATATAATCACCTGATAAATAATAATAAAATGCCGGTTTCTGTTCGCTCAATAGCAGTTTTATCTTTGGCTAAAACTTTGCAATCAGAAAAAAAATACGATGAAGCTATACAAGCCTATAATTCGATTCAATCCATAGAGGATTTCTACCTGCATCATAAGTTTGAAGCGGAAGCAGGTAGAAAAATCTGCGAAAACCTCAAAGCAGGAAAAGAACCACGTGATCCGGAGGAATTTCGCGATAGGCTTGCGTCTCTTCCGCAGCCGGCGATAACCCTTTTTGTCTCCCCGAAAGGTTCTGATGAAAATCCGGGAACATTTAAAAAGCATTTATACTCCATCTCAAAATAACGAGAATATAAACTTCAGATTAAAAATGCTAAGTGTGGTATTC
>JAQIBS010000131.1 GCA_027858965.1 Kiritimatiellia bacterium | reverse complement strand
TAGTAAACCATCATCAAAGATAAGACATCTCTTGGTGTTATGCTTTTGATGCACCGCAAATTGAAACGACAGACTGGGACTAGGCGCGGTTTTACCCACAGATTTAGCGGAAGAGGCTTTATTTTAAAGTTTTTTCCTTACCGGTTTTTTCAAAAAAAGGTAGCCCGCGGCAGGGCGGGGTAAGCTGTAGGGGCAGCGCCTCTTAATCATAACAACGCCAATTAATCACACTTGGTTAAGAGTAATCCTCGTTTTTAAACAGAGTTACTTTTTTTGAGAATATGCGGGTATGATGACCTTACGCAAAACTTCTTTACGTTTTGGCCAATCAGGTAAACACTGGGTCAAAAGCCTGTAGAAGGCTTTTGAGTGGTTGTGATGCTTGAGATGACACAATTCGTGCATGATAACATATTCGATGCAATGAACCGGCACCAGAACAAGTCCGAGATTTAGTGTAATGCGTCCGGATGCTGCACAACTACCCCAGCGTCTTTTCATGTTCCTTACGCATAAAATCGGCTTTGGCACTCCGTGACGGGATGCAACGGCATAGCATTTGGACAGATATCTATCAAACACAGTAATTGCGTGTTCACGATACCAATCATCCACCTTTTTCTGGATATCCCCGTAGTTTAGAGCATCAGCCGCCGACACATGTAGATACTTCCCAACCAGCTTGGTAGTCCCTGAAGCATTTTTATCCACTTTGAGCCGGTATTGCCGGCCAAGGTAAACAAAAGTTTCGCCACTGATATACTGCTTAGGCGTTGGTAATGGGTGATAGGAATCAACCTTAACCAAGGTCCTTGCAATCCAGCCTGCCCTCTTTTCCACAGCAAGCTCTATCTCTTCAGCAGACACACCGAAAGGCGCGTACACCACAACACTAAGATCCGGTTCCACAACAACGCGCACGTTCTTACGGTCAGTTCGGTAAAGAACATATGTAATACACCGTCCTCCAAATTGAGTAACGTGCTGTTCAAGTTCACTCTTCATTAGCAATAGCCACCTCAATGCACCGATCAATAATTGCGTCATGTTCTTCCATGGGAATTTCAACCCCATATGCATCAGCTACATCAAATAGAATGTCGTCGACTTCACCTCGCATACTGTTTATAGCGTCCGAGTTTGTCCGCCAGTCACGGATCTTGTGTTTTGAAAGCCTCTCAACCACCTGCAAAGCAATATCGCTGCTCGGTTTCTGATCACCTGCTGAATACTCTGCCATACTCTCATTGACGCAACCGAAATAGCGCCGTGCCATATCATTACTTTGCAACTCTCCAGGCACATCTTCATCCGTATGGGTTGCCACTTTGGTTGCTATATCGCGCAATTTCTTTAATGTCTCCAATGCGGACAAACGTTTTTCATGCATCGCGGATATTACATCATCCAGAAGACTCGAGAATTTTCTGTAGAATGCAGGATCTTTGCCCAACTCCTGTTCTATTGCATGCCGTGTTGCCGACGCAATAAGATCCGCCTTCGCTTCAGCACTTTTTCCCTGATCATCCAATACCTTCTGACGCTCTTCAGCATCAAAGATGTTAATGGGTTCACATAGCTGCTCTACCTCATCTGCTCCCACATGTGTATCAATCAACTTGCGGATTCGCGGTTCGTACTCGGAAAAGTCAATCACTTCCTGATAACGCTGGGTGACCGCAGCTCGAAGATTCTGAAAAAACTTCAGATCCACTTTGTACTTATTGATCGTTTGCTCCTTTGCATTCTCCAGAAAAGTCATAGAAGAAAGCGCGAGAGCGAGGGTTCGCGCAAACTGGCTGAACCGCGCATAAAACTTGGCCCGAAGATCATCATTTCGCAGATGCACTTCGTATGCTTCAGGGTCGTTTGACCCCTTCACTTCACCAAACAGTTCCCAAAGTGCTGAATGCAGTTGTGGAAGCTTCGCCGCCTTATCGGCAATATTGGCGACAGTCTCTTCAAGATCCTGCCTCTCGTAATCTGCAAGCTGGGCATAGAAATCAATGGTTTCATCTAATTCCTCAATGACACCGCTGTAATCAAGAATCAGACCATACTCCTTGCCTTCAAAAAGCCGGTTCACTCGGGCTATCGCCTGCAGAAGAGTATGTTGCTTCAGCTTTCTTGCCAGATACAGAACGGTATTCCGGGGCGCATCAAAACCGGTTAGCAATTTATCAACCACAATAATAATCTCGGGGTGCTCGCCATGTTTGAATGCATTGATAAGCTGCTGATTGTATTTTCTCTCGGAGCCATAGCGGTCCATCATCTTCTCCCAGAAAGAGTCCTCTTCCAGGGATGAGTCACTACCGCTGTATTCGCCTTCACTTTGCTTCGGAGCAGAGATAAGAACTTCCGCGGACACCTGACCGAATTCGTCGATTAACTGCTTGTACCTGAGCGCAGTCCGCTTATCCGGAGTAACAAGTTGACCTTTAAGTCCTGTGCCCTGATAATTCATAGAATAATGAAGGCTCACATCCCAAGCGATCATGCGCACCTTCTGCATAGCCTTATTCAGCTGCCTTTCGCTTGAGAATTTCTTCTTGAGATCAGCCTTCTGTTCATGTGTCAGACCCATTGTGACCTTCTCAAACCATCCATCAATGGCTTCGCGTTCAACGGACTGCGGCACATGCCGCGCTTCATATAAAAGCGGCTTCACCGCTTTATCCTTTACAGCACGCGAGATAGTGTAAGCGGGTTTGAACAGATCACCGAATGTAGCAAAAGTGTTTCTACTGGCGGACCTTGCAAGCGGTGTACCGGTAAAAGCAATAAAGCAGGCACCCTTGAGCGTCAGGCGCATCCGCGCATGCTGTTCGCTGTACTGACTGCGATGTCCCTCATCCACCAGAACAAATGTATTCCGGCTTGCGCTTTTTAAAGCCCGATTCAATGTAGCTTTAGCGAACTTGTGAACAAGTGTTGTAACTATGTGAGCGCGTTCATCTGTAAGTAGTTCAACCAGATGTTTTCCTGTGTTTGCCTGTTCCGGTTCAAGACCGCATGCTCTGAATGTCCCACAAATCTGGTCGTCGAGATCGATCCGGTCGGTCACCAGTATCACCTTTGGATTTAGAATATCGCGATGAAGAACGAGTGACTTGGCAAGCATCACCATTGTCAGGGACTTGCCGCTGCCTTGCGTATGCCAGACAACACCCCCTTTGCGCGGTTTGTCTTCATCGCCGGAAAGAAGGCGGGCAAGAATATCCTGCACTGTGAAGAACTGTTGATAGCGTGCTATCTTCTTTACGCCATTGTCGAAAACAACAAACTTGTACGCAAGATCCAGAAAGCGTTCCGGACGGCACAACGCATACAGCAGACGGTCCTGTTCATATAATTTACGGCCCTGAACCAGAACGTCCTCGAACTTCCCGCGTACCTCATCAAACGGACCGGAGAGAAGGGTATCCAGATCCGTACGTTCGATTTCCCGATCCAGCAGCTCCTGGATCTCTGCATCGAGCCCATCTTCCTGCCAGACGGTCCAGAACTGCCTGGCCGTACCGGTGGTGCCGTATTCCGCTTTGTCGCGCGCAAGAGCAACAACCAGTTGAGAGAAAAGAAAGAGCTGAGGAATGCCCTCTTTTGCCTGATAACTGGTCAGCTGCTCGATGGCAAGATCGATTGGCTGTTTCTTCTGCTGGGTGTACGCCGACCGCTTACATTCAACAGCAACCAGAGGAATGCCGTTCACAAACAACACAATATCCGGGATATAGTGCCTTTGATAACCCAACCGTTCTACCGTAAACTCCGCTGTACAGTGATACGTGTTGTTTTCGGGATGTTTCCAGTCGATATAATCAATCGTAAAACTCTTGGTGTCACCATCGACTGTCTGCGGAACGCTTGTGCCAAGACACAACAGATCATAGGCCTGCTCGTTCTGATGTGTCGCACCCGATGCACGGAAACTCTTCAGGCCCTGCACGGCATTCTGAACAGCATTTTCCGTGAACGGCCGCGTCTGGCCCTTGAATTCATAGCGACAATGTTCACGAATATGATCTGCCAGTACTGGCTCAAGGATGGCATTACCCAGACGCCCACCACGCAGCTTAACACCCTCTTCCGGTGTCAGATAGTTCCACCCCATCTGAATCAGGAGTTGAAGCGCCGGGAGCTGTGACTGAACCTTCTCCAGATAACTCGGCAACTCATCAACCGCTGTTCTGTATTTTACATTGTCTTCCATATCTCTCTCAATCCTGCCTAAGAAGAGGTCCCCAGAGCCGGTTCGCAAACCGCTCCTTTTCTCATACCTGTTTACAAAATCTTCTATCGACTAAATTCTGAATAAGCGCTTGTATAGTGCTGTTCTCTACCAGTGGTCGCGAAATCTATAAAGGCTTACCGCTGAGCCCGCCTGGCTAATCAGCGGTTTTTTTATGCCCAGACCGGTGCCCTGTTTATCTTGGCAATTGTGCTGGGGTCCGCAACATACGCCGTCACATGATTTGCCTTTCCTTCGTTTTTGTTCGTTATGTGTATTACCACCACATAATTACCCAACTCATTACCCAACTGACTACCCAACTTATTACCCAGCTCATCACTTGCCACAAGTCGCATCTTTGATCCTCTTCCTCGATTTCCACAGGTCTATAAAACAACAGGGAATATTGCAAATCCCTTTCCAGAACTGCGGCCAAAACTTCGGGTGATTCGGGCTTTCCGGTGGGCGATATGTCGGGCCATCGCTATTAAACAGAACGGCTAGGCGAGTAATAAGAACCCCCAGCAGAACATATCCGAGAATTACCTGCGTTGTTAAAAAGAAATACCCCAAGAAACAATCTGGCTTGGCATATATGTCACCAAAGCCGAGGGTCGTCATGGTGACGACAGAAAAATAGATAGAACGAAAGAATGCCATTCCACATGAAACCGCTGTTCCCGAATCTTGAATCCAGAACAGGTTTTCGATGATACCAGCCTTTGCTGGATCAGACCCACCCAAGATGAAAACCGAACCAGCTAGCCAATAGATTGAGGCAAACACACCAGCCAAAACCAAGAATGATTTAATTATCCGCTTGGTTGAGTAACCATAATCGCTACAATACCAGAACAGGCGAACAGGTGACAGAAGGTTGGTGTATGTACCCTCCCAGTTATTACGACGAAGACAGTAATTAAACATACTTTGAACTTTACGATCCGCGATATTACTCAAATTGGAATTAACTATTATTGTTTCCGAATTAAGCTTACATCGGTCAAAATCCGTACCTTCAGATATCTGAACTCTATCAAAGAAGGTGCCACACAAATTGCATTCAGAAAAGACCGTTCCATCTAGGTTTGAATCGACGAGTTTTGAACCATCAAATATTGCATTACTAATTTTAGCATTATTAAGATCACAATAAAAAATCTCGCAATTCTCAAGAAACCTGCCACAAAAACTAGCCTCTTGTAGATAAGAGTTGTAGAAATGTATTTCGTTCAAATCACACCCATCGAAGCATATATTCTCAAGATGCGCTTTATTAAAAGTAATCCCATTAAAATTGCAACAATTAAATGATGCTTTTTCCAAATGCACAAATAATTTTTTTGACTCAACGACAGTTGTACCAACAAAAGAGCACCAGGCATCAATATTCTTCATCCTATCTGCTTCATCAATTCCCGAAATACAATCAAGAAATGCAAAGTGCCACCAATCACCAGCAAAGGGGTACCAATCAACCTGTTTTTCAATAAGTCTTGAAATCCTATCGTTACCGAATGTCGCATTTGCAATGTCCAAGTTGAATCCCTGTTCAGACACCTCATCCTTAAAGGTCATGGGATCTAACTTGCCTTCTTCAAGGTATTGTTTGTATTGCTCAATATATCTATTGCTGTCGTTTGGCATTCAGTCCTCCATTTTCAAATAATATCTTCACGAAGCATATAGCCCGTAACTGAACCACGATCAACCAGAAAATTTAATATCGTTAGAACAAGTCCATTGGTTCTTATCTCTTTCTTTATGCCTCTTCCGCTAAATCTGTGGGTAAAACCGCGCCTAGTCCCAGTCTGTCGTTTCAATTTGCGGTGCATCAAAAGCATAACACCAAGAGATGTCTTATCTTTGATGATGGTTTA
>JAQIBS010000113.1 GCA_027858965.1 Kiritimatiellia bacterium | reverse complement strand
GTCGATTATTTTTATCAAGGCGAAAGCGCTGTGAACGCACGCTGATCTTCTTTTTCCAGTTGTTGATAATAAGGCGATCAGTGAAATTTGCTTCAGGGTTTTGCAGAAGAGGAACAAAGCTGATACCGTCCAGAGGCTTCTTCACCTTCTGCGGAACGCCACACAGCTCTGTCAGAGAGGGAAGAAGATCGGTGGCAGAGCTAATATGTTTAATTTCAATACCCGGTTTAATAGTGCCGGGCCAGCGCATCATCAGAGGAGAGCGGACACCACCTTCATCTACCCAGCCCTTCTTTCCACGCATATCCCCATTCCAACGCCAGCCATTGGGTCCATTGTCGCTGAAATAAAGTACGATGGTATTATCTGCAAGTTTCAATTCATCCAGCTTTTTTAAGACTCGGCCTACATTCCAATCGATATTCTCACACATAGCCAAGGCGCAACGCAGATGGTTGTTCGATTCCTTTTGAGGTTCTCTGTTGTGCATTTTAAGATCTTTATCCTTAAAACGATCCCAATACTCGTCCGGCACCTGCATCGGTGCGTGCGGTGTGTTATAGGCGAAATAACAGAAGAAGGGCTTATCACCACTCTGTTCAATAAAATCAATTCCATGGTTGGTAAAGTCATCAATACAGAACCCCTTGCCTTTGACGATGTTTCCATTATGTTCCAGCATTGGATCAAAATAGTGGCCCCAGTGACCGGAGCAGAAGCCATAGTACTCATCGAAGCCACGTCCATTGGGATGATAGGGATACTGCATTCCATTGTGCCACTTGCCATAGGCAGCAGTGCGATAACCGGCCGCTTTGAATAAATCCGCAACCGTGGTTTCATCCAGATCGAGCCGCTCGCCGCCAGCCGAGGTGGAGTAGACTCCGCCACGAGGATGATAACGACCTGTCAGAAATTCGGCGCGTGTGGGAGAGCAGACAGCACAGACATAAAAACTCTCAAACTTTGCACCGTCGCGGGCCAGCGAATCAATGTTAGGCGTACTTAAATTTGTATTACCGGATACACTCAGATCCCCCCACCCCTGATCATCGGAAAGAAAGATAACGACATTGGGTTGCTTGGCCGCGAAGACGGATAAACAGAGAGATAAAAGAGCTATTGTGAATAAAAGATTTTTCATAATTTTGTAATTCCTAATACGGGCTCTGCCTACAATCAAGTTTAACGGCTTGCCTGAGGCAAACCTTTCCACTGAAACTGTAGGCCGAGTGCCCCACCCGGCGCAACCAACGCCCGGTGGGGCACCGGGCCTACAGATCCCGCAAGGCTGGATTATAATCCAACATGCTTTTTTCCGTTTTCTGCGTCGTGTCTAATACAACATACAGGAAGGCGGTCGCTATGCGGCTGCCTCCCACAGGCTCATAAACACCGAATCGTTCTATCTCACAAGTATCACCGTACCACTGAAGGGAGCAATAACATGAATTGTCACAGTCCTGGTATCAGTATTTCCATAAAGGTCAGTCAGAGTGTAGGAGAATATCACATCCTCCTTGCCGCTGTAAGGCATAAACTCGCCATTGGTATCAAAAGTAAAAGCACCGCGGACAATATTATGAGGATAGGCAAAAAGATCGCCCGTCCCGTCAATCGCGAGGTAAGTAACCTCTTCGTTATTGTGAGAAGTTTCATCATCTAATGTGGTATCTTCCAGACCGCGAATAGTAAAACTACTCCCGTCAATACTGACCAGACGCATATTGACCGGATCCGCGCCGCTGTATGTGGCTACACACCCGATAAACGATGGTGCAGTTGCATACGTATTAATGAAGTTGAAACTCACATCAATTATGCTGAGAGAATCGGCAGTCACACTGGCCTCAAACTCATAACCACTCCATAATCCAGAGCCCTTTTCAATTGCAATCCAACCTATTGTTTCAGGACGGTATGCATCATAACGGTTGTCCTGATCATATTCATAGTCCTCCAGAGCCACCGTGAAACCTGTTGTCGTAACAGGTCCATTGACATACAGACCAGCACCATCCATGCGGGTAGAGAAGAGATCGTTGGTATAATCATAGCTCTGCAGCTGATTAATTACAACCGGCTGATTGGTAAATGCCGTCGTGAAGCTGACCGAAAAATAATTTAAAAACATCGGCAAACGGAGATCTTTTCAGAAAACATAGTATCTCCTCATCCAGCTTTGCCATACGCGGTCATCTTTGTTAAAATCCCGTCAAACAATAGTGATTGATGGAGAACCTATGAAAATTGTAAGATTTATCCCCAAAGGCGGCAACGAGCCGGTTTATGGTGTGCTTCAGAGTGAAACAACCGCGGAGCTGATCAATGGCGATATCCGGGGTAACTACCAGACAACCGGGCAGACCGCCGAGATCAAAAAGCTGCTGGTTCCAGTGGAACCCTCGATGATCTGTGCCATCGGTCTTAACTTTGCGGAGCATGCCGCAGAGTTTAACCTACCGATCCCCGATTACCCGGTTCTCTTTATGAAAGCTCCCTCCGCCATTCAAAATCCGGGCGATCCGATTGAGATCCCAACGCATCTGGCGAGTCATCAGGTTGACTATGAAGCCGAGCTGGTCGTTATTATCAGAAAAGAGTGCAAGAATGCAACTCCTGAAAATGCCCTGGACTATGTCCTGGGATATACCTGTGGTAATGACGTCTCCGCCCGCGATTGGCAGAAAGAATTTGGAGGCAGTCAATGGTGTCGCGGCAAATCATTTGCAACATTTGCACCTTTGGGTCCCTGCCTTGTTACACCGGATGAAATTCCCAATCCGCAGAATCTGAAGTTGAGTTCAACTGTTAATGGCGAACTACGACAGAGCTCCACTACAGCCAACCACATTTTCAGCGTACGTGATCTGATTGTCTTTCTGAGCGGCAGCACCATTCTGCCGGCAGGCACAGCAATCTTTACAGGCACCCCCTCCGGTGCAGGACTTGCCCGCAACCCGCAGGTTTATCTTAAAGAGGGTGATGAAGTTACCATAGAGATTGAAGGAATTGGCAAGCTGACCAATCCTGTAGTTGAAGAAGTTCTGAAGTGCTAAAGCTGCTTTCCACCGCAACCAAACTAAGCTCTGTGATATGCTATACTAGCGTCTCATAATATCTGGTTGTGTATTAAACACCGCAGCTTTAGACAACAACGCTTCGCGTTGCATAGGCAAGAGGGTTGAAGGTTAAAGGTTAAAGGTTAAAGGTTGGATGTTGGACGTTCGACAGCCTTGCTATGTTCTTCGTGGTTAATATCTCTGTATTCTGCATCTATCACTCCGCCCTGACATCAGCGACATAATAGAAAACAACAACTCCAATAATAATGCACAAATACAGGATGATCCACAAAGTTTGATCCATCTTATCAAGTAGCAGCACCGGGGCAAACGGCAGAACAAATGTCCAGAGCAGATACCAATAAGATTTGGTATGAGCAAAATTCAAGGTACGCCCAGCCCACGCCGGTTTTTTGGGAACAATCACGCGCAGGTCATCCTTGCAGCAATAGAAGCAACTCCACTTCCAATTGGCCTTATCCGCCCAATATTTATCGAATGGTGTAGGTTTCATGGTTAAATATTATCTTTTTTCAGAGAGGATAAACAGGATTAATCTCATACTTAACACTTCGTACAGTATAGTCCTCGCAGAGAGGCTGAGATCGCAGAGGTTTTACAGAAAACAAAACAGCATTAAATCATTGTTATTAATAATCGTTTCTGTTTTACTTATTTGAGTAGAGGATGTAGTGCTGCAGGAAAATCTTAGCGAAAATAATGAATACGAATATTAAAGACAAAACCAAGCGCGCCTTCTATGAAATCGAGTGTATGCGTGGAAACTGGTCAGTGCGCGAGCTGAAACGACAGATCGCCAGCCTCTACTATGAACGCACGGGACTTTCCAAAGACAAAGAAACACTAGCCAAGATTGCACACGATGCAGCGGAGCAAACTGACCCCGCCTCAATCATCCGCGATCCATACATCTTTGAGTTTCTTGGGCTAAAACCCAGTGAGGTGATGGAAGAGGCAGATCTGGAGAGCGCATTAATTGGCAAACTGCAGGAGTTCCTGCTGGAGCTGGGAGCGGGATTCTGCTTTGAGGCACGTCAGAAACGGATACTGATTGGCGACACATATGGCTTTATTGACCTGGTCTTTTATCATCGGACCCTCAAATGCCACATTCTGATTGACCTCAAGCTGGAAGAGTTCTCACACGAGAACATCGGACAGCTCAATACATACGTCAGCTGGTACCGCAAAAACATGATGAATGAAGATGACAATCCCCCTATTGGCATTCTGCGAGAGGTTTCTTTGACCCGCAAGAAAAACGGAAGAACCGGCAATTATAAAAATGCAACAGCCTGTTACAGAAAGAGGAGATACACATGGCAAGACCAAAGCGACTAGAAAAAACCGAGAAACCGTGGTGCATGTTCTGCGGTGCGCACGTAGGAGAAGTGAGTGAAGCAGTATGCGTACGGTGCGACAACATCATCAAACAGATCAGTTAAGGCGTAATGCTAAAAAAGGAAGTCAGTCGCTACGCGGCTGACTACAAGGGTCACGGTTTTTTCTTTTGGCCTCAGAAACGCCCCTTTATCATACGTAATGCCATGTTGGAATCAGCTACGACAGCCTCGGTTAAAGCCGGAAGTGATTCATATATATCCTGTTCTTCAG
>JAQIBS010000110.1 GCA_027858965.1 Kiritimatiellia bacterium | reverse complement strand
ACCGGGTGTCTCTCTCTAAAGTGTCGTTTTGGTTTACAACATAATAGAGGTTTATGCCCGGTGTTTTAAGCATTATTTAGCATTATTTACCCACAGATTCAGCGGAAGACCCATAAATTCTTTTCAGGGGAGCCGAGCTGTTAAGGACAAACATTCCTGAGCTGGGCCAGGGCGAACCATAAACCTGTAAGCCGCTCTCCTCAACCCTTATAATAGCCCGTTCATCGGTTAAGACCGGAATCCCCGCACCATCAAAAATAGTAGCGATGGTGCTTTTTCCCTGACCAGAACGGCCGGTACAGATAATTCCCACGCCATCAACAACCGCGGCGGAACAGTGCAGAACAATCCCTTTCAAACAAAGCAACCGCATCACAAGAGCCAGAACGGCAATGATCCCATACGGGCCACAAGACTCATTATTGTATACTGCAAAGAAAGTATCCGGATTCCACTCGAAGGTAAGGTTTTCGTATGGAAGAGCGCCGGTCATACGCCAGAGAAGATCGCCTTCAGGATTGGCTGCGGTCAGAGTGGCAAATCCATCCTGATCCTTGAAAGACCACGCCTTGTCACTTTTTTTTCCACACAGATCGCGGTTGGCACCAATAACATTGATAGCGCAACGCTCCCGATGTGAGTCACAAACCGGTTCGGAAACGACAAAAGGCAGAAAGTTCTCATTGAACTCATCTGCCCTCAGGTTGCTGAACTCAAATATAATACCCGCAATACAACATGTCATTTTTGAGTTAACCATGTAAATTTAATATTTATTTTCGAAAAAAAAGCAATTAAGGAATTTCACCGGAATTGACACCCAGGGTTCCTACCTCTTCAGCTTTGAATGTACCGCCTAAACCCAACTGTACGCCGCTAGCATCAGCAACTTCAAACCGCTTTTTCGATGATTCTACAAATGCATCTTTTTTTGCCATGATTCTAAACCTCTTATAAGTTTGCACTAATTATATAACATAAACGAAGAAAATTCAACCCTGATCAGGAAAATATTTATTTTCTGTGAATTTTCCAACGCTTTCTTGATAAAGAGGGCATCAATCTCTAAGATCTGCCCCTGCTAATAAGCCTAGCAAACAAGCATCCGACACATTTTTCAGATGCAAGAAAATCATCCTTTTGCAGTAAGCCATTGCAGAACAACTTCCCGCATTGCCTCTTTAGGGGCATCGCAACCGGTCCAGCTCTCAAACTGAATTACTGCCTGATTCACAAACATTTCAAGTCCGCTCACGGTAACAAGCCCTTTTTCCTTCGCATCGCTGAGCAGTTTGGTGCATAGAGGGTTATAAACAATATCCATTACCCCTAACCCGGAATGAAGCAGGTCGGCAGGAACCACACTCTGGTCCACATTTGGATGCATTCCAACCGGAGTGGCATTAATAAGGACAGAACTGTCACCCACCACACGGGTAAGAGAGGCATCATCGATGAGCACTCCCTCAACCTCCACGTCAGTTTTCTCTGCTATATCCCGGGCAAGAAGCGAAAGCTCCGCTTTAATAACTCCCATCAATGTCAATTTCTCGGGTCTGGCATTGAACGCCAGATCAAAAGCAATGGCACGGGAAGCGCCACCTGTCCCAATAATTGTCACACGGCTACCAGCAGGTTGAAGGCCATTATCGAGCATAGCCTGACGGGCACCGGGGCCATCACTACCCAACCCGCGTAAGCATCCTCCATCATTGATAATGGTATTAATGGAGCCAATACTTTTATCAGTGTCGGATATTTCATCCACGCAAGAGACCACTTCCACTTTATGAGGAATCGTTACGCTTAAACCCCTGAAGTTTTCCATAGCGCGAATGCCATCCAGCGCACGGCCGACATTGCCAGGCTCCACTCGGAAGGCTAAATAAACATAATCCAAGTCCAACTCACTGAAGGCTCGATTATGCAGAGCGGGGCTCATGGAGTGACCGACCGGATTTCCGATAATCCCGCAAAGCTGAGTTGAAGGGGATATTGTTGCTATAGATCTCATAAGCTCTTTCCTGGCTTGATGTACTAACGTTAAATGGCGTGTCCGGCCGAATGGTCGAACACCCCTCAATCTTACCTACATAGCCTACAGCCTAAAATGCTAATAGACTAAGCGTCCTACTGGACGCTATATAGCACTCAGTTTTCAAAGCCGGCATCAACTGATTCCCGGCAGACGGCAATTACGCCTGAACGCGAAATATCAATAACATGATATGGCTTCAACAGACGCAGGAAATCACAGATCCGCTCCTGGTTACCTACCATCTGAAGGGTTACAGAATCTTCCTGAACGGCAATCACCTTCGCATCAAAGAGCGTTGCCAGATCCACAATTTCAATTCGGCTGGCATGATCCTCTGAGGCAACCCGAACCAGAATAAGTTCGCGGTTCATATGACGCTGATTAGTCATATTAACAACTTCAATAACATTAATCTGCTTTGAAAGCTGATGGACCACCTGCTCAATCACATGTTCATCACCAGGAACAACCATTGTCATTTTAGAGACATTGTTATCCTGCGTAGGGCCAACATTCAATGTTTGAATGTTGTAACCGCGTCCGGATATCATGCTCACAATTCGGGCCAGGACACCTGGCTCATTCTCTACTAAACAATTTATTATATTATTCATAGTTTACTTCCCATCATCAATTATACGGATCTGTTAATCATTGCTTCAACGGCCTGCCCCGGAGGTATCATAGGAAACACATTGGCTTCAGGTTCAACAATACACTCAATGACCCAGCTTTTTCCGCTTTCAAAGGCCTCTTTCAGAGTTGGTGCAACCTCCTCTGGTTTAAAGATGCGTTTTGCACAGGCGCCATGCGCCTCAGCCAGCATAATAAAGTTAGGCAGGTACTCCCGACCTTCATCGATACGCTCCATTCTCTGGCGCTTGCTCTGCCCCAGCGTAACACCGGAGTAGCGGTGATCATAAAACATCTCCTGCCACTGGCGAACCATGCCGAGATAGCCATTATTAAGAATAACGGTCACCACTGGTGTTTTGTGTTCCACGGCAACAACCAGTTCCTGGAAGTTCATCTGAACTCCGCCATCACCGGTAACACAGACAACCAGATCATTCGGGCAGGCAAACTTGGCGCCAATGGCTGCGGGCAATCCAAATCCCATAGTACCCAAACCGCCTGATGTAATAAAACTGCGGGGTCTAGTGTAATTAAAATGCTGTGCAGCCCACATCTGATTCTGGCCAACGTCGGTCACAACAGTTGCTTTACCGCCACTGACAGCGCAAATCTGCTCAATCACGAACTGCGGCATAATTGTATCGTCGCCACCCGGATATGCAAAAGGAAAACGATCTTTCCAACGCTGTGTCTGGTCAACCCATTCCTTATGATCTGCTTTGTCCACCATCGGAATAAGTGATTCCAGGACCGGTTTAAGGTAACCCTCAACACCAAGATCACAACGAACACTCTTACCAATAGCCGAGCGATCAATATCAATATGCACGACCTTAGCGTTTTTAGCAAACTCAGAGATCTTGCCTGTAACACGATCATCAAAACGTGCACCAGCAGATATCAGAAGGTCACATTTATCAACCGCATAGTTAGCAGCAACAGCTCCATGCATACCAAGCATACTCAAAGCTAATGCATCATCCTCTGGAAATGCTCCTATCCCCATCAGGGTGGTGCAAACCGGAATATTTGCTTTATGCGCAAGTTCCAGCAATTCCGCAGAGGCATCCCCGGCAATCGCGCCACCACCCACATAGAGAACGGGACGTTCTGAGCTGTTAATCAGCGCGGCCAAAGCATGGACATCCTCTTTTTTGAAATCAACATGCGGTTTATAAGCACGCATCTCAATTGCTTCAGGAATCGTTGCTTCTGTCATCTGCCTCTGAATATCTTTAGGTATATCAACCACAACCGGACCAGGTTTACCCGATGAGGCAATATGAAAAGCCTGCGCTATGACAGAAGGTAGCTCTTCTACACTACGAACCAGAAAGTTGTGCTTGGTCACCGGGCGAGTGATACCAACAACATCCGCCTCTTGAAAGGCATCATTTCCAATCATAGCAGAGGGAACTTGTCCACTGATACAAACCATGGGGATTCCATCCATATTGGCGGTTGCAAGGCCAGTAACGGCATTGGTGGCACCGGGGCCGGATGTCACCAAGCAGCAGCCTGTCTTCCCTGTGGCCCGTGCAAAACCGTCGGCCATATGAACAGCCCCCTGTTCATGACGCGACAGAACAAACTGAAAAGGTGCATCATACAAACAGTTAAAGATATCAAGAACGGCTCCGCCCGGATAACCGAACAGGACTTCGCAACCGGCACTGGTCAAACCATCAATAACACACTGCGCGCCACTGCGCTCTTTATTACTTTCTTTATCTTTATCTAAATGTTTTTTCATTATTACCTCACTGTTCTTACTTAACAAATCAAAAGCCCGCCAGTAATTAAACGGCGGGCTCTATTAAAAAAATAAATTATCTCTTACATAATGCAACAGATTCCCGCACTTTTCTCTGGATATACGGGCGCAACCCGCTCGTTTACAGCTACCAGCAGGCTAATAAGGTTAAACAAATCTGTTGTCTTTCTATTCATAAGTAAAACTAATATACCCCTTTTTCGGCATAACTGTCAATAGTCAGCGAAAAAATAATGCAAAAACAGCAGTTGAAATCGTAAAGCTGTTGAAATCGGAGCCAAAAATGAGCAA
Organism: Kiritimatiellia bacterium; assembly: GCA_027858965.1. Taxonomy (GTDB): domain Bacteria; phylum Verrucomicrobiota; class Kiritimatiellia; order RFP12; family UBA1067; genus M55B167. The sequence continues at coordinate 1,021 of JAQIBS010000110.1, read as the reverse complement.
TTGAACTGCCGAATGTAGGATCATTGCTTCCACGGGGGTAAACCCCGTGGGGAGCAGTCTACGCAAAATTCAAACTGACGCCTGACGACTGACGACTGACTCCTGAATTCTATTCTATTCTGAAATCAATAATGAGAATTTCGTACTGTTTCAGAAATCGGGTGGTAAGTCCTCTTATCTGTCTGACACTCGCAGCGGCCCTAAGCACACTCTGATCATAGTAACGGCTACCGGAGGACTGCAGGATTGTGTAGCTGACAAGGCGACCTGATTTATCCAGTCGTATTTTGAGCTGCGCTGGACGCGGACCTGCCTCAGCACTGCCTGGTTGCACCCAGGAGTCGTACATGGCCCGCTGCACCAGAGAGATACAACGTGAGACTTCGCTATCGGGCAGGGAGTTCCTTGCACCCGCCCTAGCCCCGGAACGCAACGCTTTCTTAATTTCCTTATGGGAGAGCGGCTTCTCGGTTGGTTTTGTGGTAGCCCGTTTTAGCTTGGAAAAGTCGGGTTTTTTTTTCACCGGCTTCTTAACGATACGTTTACCCCTTTCAAAGTGTTTCTTAACCGGTGGTTTCTTGACAGGCTTCTTTTTTACAAGCGGCTTCTTGACCGGCTTCTTGACCGGTTTCTTGACCGGTTTCTTTTTCTGTACCACGGCCTCTTTTATCGGCGGAAGATTTTCCGGCATAACCGGATCTATTTCGGGCACAGGTTTAAGATCAGGAGCAATTTCTTTAACAGGCTCCGGCATGTCCTGCGGCAGCACTACCGTAAATTCCACAGGCGTCGGCAATTTCTTTTTAGTAAAGCGATGACGCACCGCAAAACCAATCACTACCAGAAGCAGAAAGCCATGGAAGATTAATGACCATTTCAAAGAATTTTTATTTACCGGTGAGTTCATGAAGAAGTTCGTTAGTTCGTTGGGATCAGTGTTCAGTGTTCAGTGTTCAGTGTTCAGTGTTCAGTGTTCAGTGTTCAGTGTTCAGTGTTCAGTGTTCAGTGTTCAGTGTTCAGT
>JAQIBS010000102.1 GCA_027858965.1 Kiritimatiellia bacterium | reverse complement strand
GAACACTGAACACTGAACACTGAACACTGAACACTGAACACTGAACACTGAACACTGAACACTGAACACTGAACACTGAACACTGAACACTGGACATTGAGAGTTTTATGATAAAGAGTAATCTTAGACAGATTTGGGGTATTATGCTTCTGGCATTGCGTGCCTCTGTCAGGACCAAAGTTGTGGTATTTCTGGTACTGTTGCAGATTCTGTGCGCTCTGGTATTGCCACGTATTGTGAAAGGTGATGGGACCCCTGCAGGGGACCTGCAGATTCTGTTGACCTACACGCTGGGCTTTTCATTCGGTCTTCAGGCGCTCTCTACACTATGGTCCTCCTGCTCTCTCTTTGCCGGTGAAATCAGCAATTTTCAAATCCAGCTCTCTCTGGTGAAACCGGTTCGTTATGTAACATTCTGGTTTGGTAAGTGGCTGGCTCTATTGGTGTTGAATGCAGCACTTCTGATTTTTATTTATACAATTGTTTATGTGCAGGTTCGCTGGGTTGAGCGGAGCGAAGGATGGAACTTTGGTGTTGTACCCTCGTCGCTGCATGTGGCCCGACCAATTCTTCCGACACCCGAGGAGGAGGCTCTGCAGGTTTATGAAAATCTTGAGGCCAGCAATTCATTGCCGGAAGACCTTTCAAAAAAAATGACTCTCGCTGCCTTGGAGGAGCAAGCCAGTGAAAGGTATGACATCATTAACCCCGGTGATGAGGTTAAATTGAAATACCATTTGATTCGTTCTGTGAAAAAAGGTGAGAGTCTTATTGTACGTCTGAATTTTGATACGGAGTACAGTACCCGCGCGCATTTCAAGGGTGTATGTCGTCTGATGCTGGAAGATAACCAGGAAATTTTTATGGAGAGCACTCTGGATAGCGTGACGCAGAATGAGATCCGGCTTACATATGGATCGGATGAGTTTATTGAAAAATCAACTGAAGGTGATTCGCTGCGTGATTTTGTTGTTTCGTTTAAATTTACCGGGGATGATGACAAAGCCTCCGCCCTTCTGATGCGTTTCAGGCAGGATGCCGCACTGCTGATACCCGGTGGAATATTTGAGACAAACCTCATGCGATCAGCTTTGGTGCAGGGCAGTGTGTTAGCGCTGTTGGCGGCCTTCGGTTTGACGCTGAGTGCGGTCTTCTCTTTTCCGGTGGCCGCATTTGCGGCAACTGTGGTTCTGGCATTAATTATGATTGGTGGCGGTGTGCTGCCTTTAGTTTCAAAAGAGGATGAACAACAGTGGCAGAACCGGGTGGGGGTTATGGTGCTGCGCTCCGCACAATATACAACCAGACATATCTCTGATATAGCGCCGCTGCATTCAGTTGTGAAGAGTGATAGAATTTCCGATTACAGTATCTTGATCTCGGTCTTCTGGAATATGGGGTTAATGCCGCTGGCGCTGGCAATTCTTGCCTGTGCGGCCCTCAGCCGCCGAGAACTTGCCGATGTCTAGCAGAGGAAGGCCTTAATCTCTTGTTATTTATGCATGTTTTTCTAACCACGAAAAACACTAAAAGCACGAAAGAATGAAGGCTTATTTCCCTATGCAACGCGAAGCGTTGTTGACTAAAGATGCGGCGTTTAAGGCACAAGTGTACAAAAAAGAAGATGGTTTTGTACATCACAAGAGCTTAATTTGGTTGCGGCTGAAAGCAGCTTTAGGTTTAGAGCTCGCATTCGCTGGTTGTATCCTTTGATGCGATCAGACTCTTTATAACTGCCGCCACAATAAATAGAAATCCCAGCAGAAGAACTATCAGAGCCCCGGTCTGAACATTGAGTGTGTTTGATATAAAAACACAGCCCGCTGCCAGAACGGCTCCTGTAATACCACCTCCCCACAGCATACAACGCGGGGAGTTAACAAAGAGCGAAATAATAGCAGCCGGGGCAACCAGCAGACCCAAAGTCAGGATTGTTCCCACCGCCTGCAATGATGTGATCATCACTATCACCAGCATGGCTGCCATTAGATACCCGAGCCGTTGCACATTTATGCCCTGTGCAGTGGCATCATCCTTTGAAAAAGCCATAATGATGATTTTTCGCTGCAGGAGAATCACCGTTGAGCAGATCAAATATCCGACAATAAAAAGAAACCAGATATCAAAATGGGAAACACTCAGGATGTTTCCAAAAAGATAGTGTTCTATGTTGATGTATTGATTGAGTGATTTAAGGATCAGTAGCCCGCCTGCAAATGATGAGGTCCAGAAGATAGCCAGAACAGTATTAATATCCGCATTGGTCTTCCAGGCAACTCTTTGCGCCCCTGTACTGACAATCAATGCCGTAACAATGGAACCAATCAGTGCACTCAGAGGATTGATGCCGTAGAGGAGTGCCGCCAGAGCAATGCCCGGAAAAAGAGTGTGTGAGAGAGCTCCGGCAAAGAGAGCCTTTCGTCGCAGGACAACGTAGGCACCGAAAAAGCCGTTCAGAAAACCGATCATGGCAGCGGCCAGCAGAGCACGCTGGTTGAAGGTGTAATTGAGTGTGTCAAGAAGTGCTTCCATCATGTGAACACCTCTGTCAGATTCGCCGGAGTGAGGGTTTGTTCTGCCGGACCAAAGTCAACCATGTGGCGCTTTAACAGTAATACGAAATCAAATATGGAGGCTGCATCATGGAGATCATGGTGGGATGCAATTACCAACTTGCCGTTGTGGACCTGATTTTTGATCAGGGAAATCAGGGTTTCGCGTGAGGGGCGATCCAGCCCGTTGAGTGGTTCATCCAGCAGCAGGACATGTGGATCCTGCGCCAGAGCGCGGGCGATGAATGCACGCTGCTGCTGTCCACCCGAGAGCGAACTGATGTGGCGTTTCTGTAGATCAGAGATCTGCATTTCTTCAAGGGCGCGATCAACAATCAGATTGTCCTCTTTTGAGAAGGCCTTGAATGATCCGATACGTGAGAAACGTCCCATTTCCACCAACCCGCGAACGGTCAGCGGAAAGTTCCAGTCGATCTGCTCTTTTTGTGGCAGGTAGGCCATTTCATAGCGTTGTTCTGTAACGGGTTTGCCACACCAGAGAACGTTGCCCTGCTGTGGTGGTGTCAGCCCTATGATAGTTTTCAGCAGAGTGCTTTTGCCGGAGCCGTTGGCGCCGATCAGTGCCAGGGATGAGCCACAGCTAATCTCGAAGCTGATGTTGTGCAGAGCGCATACATCACCATAGTGCACATGTATGTTCTTAGCGGTAAGTATATGTTCTTTATGGTTCATCGTTTACAGTCGTCAGTCGTCAGTCAAGAGTTGCCCGTTGACACTTTTCAACTACCAGTTGAAGCTGACCACCTCATGGAGTTCGCGCTGTGCCCAGCAGTGAGCCTTTCGCTCTTCGGCATTCTTAACAATAAGTTCAATTTCAAAAACATGTTCCTCACCATCGGGCCATTGTGCCTGAAGGTAGAGTTCTGCAAAGTCATCTTCAATCTGAATGGGAAGTTTGCACCAGGTTTCTCTTAGCGGGGGGTCTTTGATTTCACACAGAATTTTCTCTCCTTGAAATATTCTAAAAAACAGGGGTTGGCCTGTATAGCGGATAGTGGTAGCAGCCTGCACCGTGCGTGCCGTAGATTCCTGCTCCTGCACGGTGGTGCTCTGTGGCTGTTTCCTACCTCCGGTTAGTTTGATAACCGGTATCAGCAGTATCATCCAGAAGATCGAAAAGATAATCCACTCTTTTATTGGGTTGCCTCTCACTGTTAATATTCCTTAACTGGGTTGATGAAATTGTTTTTGCACGTTTTCTATCTCTCACAGAGGCACAGAGTTCACAGAGTAATATCTTTAGTGGTTTTCTCTCCGTGTTCTCTGTGACTCTGTGAGAAATAATTCTTGGAGCAAAATATCCTGTCTATCCATGTTAAATTTTTATTGGGTTGCGACTGGTGCCAGGGCGTTTACGATGGTGGTGACGTTATAGCGAATCATCGCTATGCAGGTTGGACTCTCTGGTTCAGGGCTTCCGGCCAGCAGATAGCCTCCGTTTTTAACTCCTGCCTCACGCATGACCATTTCCAGCAGCTTGGGGTTAACATTTTTTTCAGGGAAAATTGCTGTGACACCCTCTTTTTTGATGACTTTGATTACGTCGGTCATGTGTTTGGGATCAGTGTTGACCTCAGATGATAGTCCCTGTATTGGGATAGACTTGAATCCGAAATCACGGCAGAAGTATCCAAATGAGGTGTGTGCGGTTGTCAGGATTCGTCTCTTTCGTGGAATTTTATAGATCTCTTTTTTTACCCAGCGGTTCAGTTTATCCAGCTGCTTGCAATAATCCCTGCTTTGCTTTGTGAAGAAATCTGCATTTTCAGGTGAGATTTTGCTGAAGGCATCGGCAATAATAACTGCTCCGCGTTGAAGGTTCTTGATGCTGTGCCACCAGTGTGGGTCAATCTGGCTGCTGGCATGGTCCGGGCAGCAGATGAAGATCTGGCTTTTACTGAGTTTAAGAGAGGGAATTTCATTGCCGACTTCAAGAATGGTCTTGTCTCTTCCCAGTGAGTCACGCAGGTCAGGAAGGTAGCTCTCCAGTTTTTTGCCGGCGGCGAGAATAATATCAGTCTGATTAGCAGCCCTGAGCTGTTCCGGATTAGGCTCGTAAACATGGGGGTTATCACCGGCTTTCATTAATTCAATAATTTCAACCCGGTCTCCGCCAACTTGCCGAGCCAGGTCGGTTACAATCGGATTCAGGGAGGCCGCCGTCAGCCCCGCAAGGCAGAGGAGTGGAGAAAACCATGTGATCGCAATGCCGCTTAAAAGAGGGAGTGTTATTGAAGAGATGCTAGGATTTGAAATTTTCATGGTGTTTCCAGAATTATCTTAATAATTAATGCTTATTTGCATTCATCATAGCTGAAAGTAGTGCTTTCGAGCAATTAAAAACTGAAGGCCATTTGCGACTAGGGCGCAATTCCGTTCCGTTGATAGAATCAGTTTTGCTATAATCGGCACAATCTGCCTCATTAAAGGTAGTCCAAGCATCCTGCTTGGTTTATTATTGAGGCAAGCCGGTCTTCGCCCTTTGGGCTACGCCCCGACACGGCAGGATGCTTGCACTACATTACCTGCTTTGGTTATCGCTGGAAATATCGCCCTCTTTGTTAGTGCGGCCATTTGTTTTTCGAAAGCCTATCGGGGTGACGCCTGTATGTTGTTTAAAGAGAGTGGCAAAGTGTTGAGAAGAGCAGAATCCCAACTCCATTGCAATTAGGGTAACGGTTTTCTGGCTGGTGATCAGCAGGTACTGCGCTTTTTTTATGCGACATGCCAACATATACTGGCGCGGTGGAAGTCCGTTCAGTTCGTGGAAACGGGTGATAAAGTGGTTGGGAGCCATACAGACACGCCGGGCCAGCTGATCGATCGAGTGTTCTTTCTCCGGGGCACTCTCAATCTCATTCATGATGGCAGTCAGATTGTTCTCTGCCGGGGAGAGGGCATGTTGATTCGCCGCTGAGATGATCTCGAGCAAAAGGGAGAGCATCACAGTTCTCAACCGTAGCGTTCGCAACTGAGATGTAGGATCATCATAAAGCATGTGAAGAGACTGAAAATGACCTTTAATTCTATGGTTGCTCCTGAAATGGTGGTGTGTGATATTGGTTAGGGCCTGACTTAAGGCCATCGCCTCTCCTTGCTGTGATGCCAGCAGCGTTTTTCCCAGTAGGTCTACTCTCAAGATCAACCAGTACATGATCAGCCCTTTGGGATGTTTGCTTACCGTGTGATATTCATCCGGCTGAGTAAAGAAAAGGTCGCCGGGTGCTAAACGCCAGCCGCGGTTCTCTATTGAGAAAGAGAGGGTGTTTCGTATTCCCAGATGTATTTCAATGCAACCGGGATGGTGGTGCAGGGGGACATCCGGGCGGGAATGTCGGTAATTGCAGTATCCCAACATTGGTATGGCAGGTAATCCTACATTTTCCAGATTCAGAACGCGCCTTTCAGAGGTGTTCATATACTCAAAATTCAGATTGGATATGGCTGAGGTCATATTCGTAATATTACGAAGATATTATGACGAACGCAATAGAAAAGCATAATATGGGAATATAAAAATATGAATCCTAAACCAGCGGAGCCGGAACCAAAGTAAGCCGATATGATATGCGATAGTCAGCTCATACATTTAGTGTTTGAGTAATAGTCATCACTGGTTTAGACAACAACACTTCGTGTTGCATATAAAAGAAGGGAAAATGCAATACAACAAAACAAAATAAAATAATCATGTTAATCATGTAATCCTGTCTAAAAAAATGCGTCGCAAATATGATGTGATTTAAGAAGAGAGGTGCTATATCCGTGCTACGCACGAACGGCATAGCGCAGAGAGCATAGCGCATGGAGAAAAATCAGCGTTACCAAACAACGCTATGCGCTCTGCCCTATGCGCTATGCCCATAACAAAATGAA
>JAQIBS010000041.1 GCA_027858965.1 Kiritimatiellia bacterium | reverse complement strand
GGATTATTTTGATGAGCTTCACTGGACAACTGGTGGTGCCTCCAACTGGGTCGGGTAGGTTACGGAGACATTCGATGGTCAGGATGCCGCACGGAGCGGAGAACGGGATTGGAACGAGGTTTCATACAAATTCGAAAGCGATGGCCAACACGCTCTTGGCTCAGGACCGCAATGGCGACGGTATAGCCAATGCCTTCGATTATGCCTTCGGTACGAACCTAAACAGCGGAGTATTGCTTAATATCAGAATGGTTGATGGTGAACCGAGAGTTGAAATAGCGGAATTTAACATGGATGAGCAGGATGAGCAGGATGAAGTAAGAGGGGTGCGATTCAATTTAGTTGAAATCCACCCATTGCAAACTTGAAATCCCTGTGATTTTATCAGTTTCAGCTTGGTGTGGAGCTTAAAATAGCTTAAAATATGAAAACTTTTACGCTTTTTAACTCTATTAATAACAGGATGTTTAATATGCTAAGAAAAACTTTATTTCTACTATCTGCTGTAGGTTTTGCTGTATTATCAAATGCCGGTGACTGGACGCAGTGGCGAGGCTCCAATCGTGATCTGCTGATTGAAGATGAGGCGGTTGCGCAGAGTTGGCCCGCAGGCGGACCAAAGCAGCTTTGGCAAGTTGATATCGAGGGTGATGGATACTCTGAGCCGATTGTTGTTGGCGGGAAAATCTATATCACAGGCTGTGTTGGCGATAAGAAAAACCGCAAGGGCAAGATATACTGCCTGAATGCAAAGGATGGATCTCCTGTCTGGGACATCGAATATGGTCCGGAGTGGGGTAAGAACTTTGAACGTGCCCGTACAACTCCGACATATTTCAAAGGTGGTCTTTTTGTGATCAGTGGTGTCGGTGATGTGATTTGTCTGAAGGCTTCGGACGGTTCTGTTGTCTGGAAGGTGGATGCGCACAAGAAATTTGGCTCAAGAAATATCACATGGGGTATTGCCGAGAATCCTCTGATTTATGACGGTAAACTTATCTGTCAGCCCGGTGGAAGCAATGCAGTTGTTGTTGCGCTGGATATTAAAACAGGTAAAGCGATCTGGAAGAGCTCCAGCCTGGATGAGAGAAGTGCTTACTGCTCACCAGCACTGCTTACAATTAACGGTAAAAAACAGGTTGTAACCTCTCTAGAGCATAATACCGTTGGTTTGGATGCCTCGACTGGCAAGCTGATCTGGAAATATTCTTTCCATAATAAATATGCGGTTCATCCCAATACGCCTGTATTGTGTGGAAAAGACCGTGTTTTTATTAGTTCCGGATATAAATATGGTGCCGAGGTTATTGAGATAAAAGGCAGCAACGTAAAACAGTTATGGAAAGAGGACAAGGCTTCGAATCACTTTCAGGGGGTAGCTTTCTACAAGGGACGCATCTTTTCCGCCAGCGATGGAAAGGGTTTATGGTGTTTCAACCCTGCTACAGGTAAACCTGCGTACATCATTAAAGAGGCTAAGAAATCATCTTTCTGCATATTAAAGGATGGAATGATGATCACCTACGATGAAAAAGGTGGCAATGTTCTGCTTCTTAAGGTAGATGCGAGTAAGTACGAAATCAAAGGTGAATTTAAGATTGGTTACGGTAATAACCAGCATTGGTCCTCACCGGTTGTTTCCGATGGTGTCATGTATTTGCGGCATGGTAAAGGATTTGGCGCATTTAAAGTTGGGAAGTGATGCAGGGGAGGCTTTAGGCTGTAGGCTTTAGTACCTCTCTTCTTAAATCCTATCATGTTTGCGAAAGATTTTTTTGACCCGTCTTCGCCAGAGGCTACGCCGTGGCACGGCAGGATTAACAGAATTTACAGGATTATTTTGGTTCATTGTATTACAATTACGTTCTTATTAATTTTTTCTATGCAACGCGAAGCGTTGTTGACTAATGCAGTGATGCTTATTACACAACTGTTCAATGAAGGAGAAAATATTCGCATATCACAAGGGTTAAGTTTGGTTGCGGCTCCGCTGCATTAGGCTTTAGGTGATGCACCTAACCTAGTTGCCCGGTCAGAAGAATGGGCCACATGAGCCGAATGAATCATGTTGGCCTTGAATTTGATGCAGTTATTGTTTGGTGTTCTGATGACAAGAGTTTACGCTCACTCATCACTCATCACTCATCACTCATCACTCATCCCTCATCATTCTGACTTCTTTACCCAAACAGATAGAGGATGATGGCAAGCACCGGAACGGCGCAGATGGTGCTGAGGCTAACCGATGCAGCGGCCAGATCTTTGTCTGCACCCATCTGCTCTGCCATTACATATGAGGTTACTGCCGTTGGCGAGGCCAGATAGATCATTGACGTGAGCATAATCCCGCTCTCAACTTCCCCGCACATTTTTAAGAGTAGAAAACCCAGCAGGGGCATAAGGATAAGTTTCAGTACTGAGACAGCCAGTGCCGCTTTGATTTGTGCGTGAATGCTGTTAAAGGAGAGACCCGCTCCCAAAGAGAGCAGGGCGCAGGGCAGTGCTGCATATCCCAGGGTTTGAGTGGAACGCAGAATCGGTGCCGGCATTTCCAGTTTTATCAGCATTACAGCTAAACCAAGCAGGCATCCTATGATCAGGGGATTACGAGCTATGCTGAAGAGTGTTTTTTTGATGCGTTCTTTGTGTGACGAACCATCATGCGGAGTTAGAATAATGACGGCTAGAAAATTATAGAATGGCACTGCGGGAATCAGGCAGAGTACTGCCAGTAATGCTATCTCCGATTCAGGGCCAAAGCTGAACAGCACAATGGGAAGTCCTGAATAGGCCAGGTTTCCGCGCATGGCGGCTTGCATCAGGGAACGGCATCCCGGTCCGGGCAGCTTGAGGGCTTTTGCTGTCAGGTAGGCCATAAAAGTGATGATCAAAGAACAGACGCAAAGCAGCAACCCAATCCTTAAACCCGGCATCACCGCCTGTGACTGAGCGGTTGCTATCTTATAAAACAGCAGTGCCGGTAAGAGGATATAAAACCCAAGTTTGTTGAGCTGCGTAAAAAAGGAAATAGGCAGAAACTTCTTGTTGGTCAGTATGGCTCCCAGAGCAACAATAAAACATATTGGGAGAATTGATGTAAGGATGATTTGCATGGTTAAAAGGTTGAAAGGGTTGAAAAGGTTAAAAGGTTGAAAAGGTAAAGGGTTTAAAGCTTGAGTTATGCGGCATGGTAGCTGAGTTGTGCACACAGAACTCAATATTGCAGTTGCGCTACGGTTAACCACTTGAACCATTTTAACAACTTCAACCTTTGAACCCCTTCAACCCTTTTAATTTACGCATCAAAGGCGGATTCTCCATGCCAGGGTTCATGATCCGGGACTTGTATCTGTCCGGATGCAATTCTTTGTCGTACAGCTTCAAAGAGAAGGATGGTGGTGGCAGAGGAGACGTTAAGAGAGTCGGCCAGTCCCAGCATGGGGATTCTGACGCGCAGTTCCGCTTGTTTCATCCAGCGTTCGGTGAGTCCATATTGTTCTGTGCCGATGGCAATGGCTATGTTGCCCGTAAGGTCGACCTCTGAGTGGAGTGCTGCTGCATGAGGGGTTGCGGCCAGGATACGAAAGCTGCCTTTTTTAAGAAAGGCAAGTGTTTCTTCGGTTGTGGATTCAACAACAGGAACTGAGAAGAGAGTACCGGTTGATGCACGTACAACATTGGGGTTATGGATATCGGTGCAGCGGTCGCAGACAATAACAGCATGAACTCCAGCGGCATCCGCTGAGCGCAGGATAGTTCCAAGGTTTCCCGGTTTTTCTATGGATTCAGCAATCACAATCAGGGCCTTAGGGGGCAGTTGCAGATCATCTAGTGTGCGTGTCAACTGCGGGGCGATAATCAGGAGCCCCTCTGGCCGTTCGCGGTAGGCCATTTTTTCAAAAACCGGTGGCGTACAGGAAAAGCACTGTGCTCCCCGCTGGCGGCACTCTTCTACAACTGTCGGTTCATTCAGGTTTTTGAGATAGAGCTCTTCGCAGTAGAAGATCATATCCGGTTTACATCCATAATCAAGAGCGCGGCGGCATTCACGGTAGCCTTCGATAATCATCTGGCCTGATAAGTCGCGGTGAGATCGCTGTCGCAGTTTAACAACATGTTTTACTTTGGGGTTGGCAAGTGATGCTATCTCCATTACTGTTCCTCCCGGTGCGTGCGGGTAAGCACTGATCCGTCTTGTTGACGTTTGATTTTATGTAGCAGTTCATTTTCCATCTTAGGCATTGCTTCAAAGATGAGGATATCACCCCGGCGGCGCTTTAGGCAAGAGAGTTTGCAGGGGGGGGATATTACGGGCGCATTTCAGTTTATGTTGAATTTCCTGGTAAGTTGAATTAATTCAAAGGAAAGTGGTGCAAGCATCCTGCTGTGTCGGTGCGTAGCCCAAAGGGCGAAGACCGGCTTGCCTCAATAATTAGCCAAGCAGGATGCTTGGGTTACCTTGCATAATGACAGAATGTAACAATCATAGAAAAATTCACTTAATCAACGGAAGTGACGGGCGCCCGAATATTCCTTTGCCAGAGGGGGGTAAATTGGGTATTGTTTCTTTTTATTTAGGGATAAGGATATTTTAAGGTTATGGTTGGAGGCGTAATAAAAGAGCGTGATGTTCGGAAGGGAGCTGTTCCCGGCGGATATGCTGAGATGTGGAAGATAGCGGCTCCGTTGATCCTGAGCATGGGATCATATACCATTATGCAGTTCTGTGACCGTATCTTTTTATCACGCTACAGCAGTGTAACTATTCAGGCGGCTCTGCCAGCCGGCATTCTGGCTCACACTCTGGTTTGTTTCTTTCAATCACTGTGTGCCTATTCCGGCACTTTCACGGCGCAGTACTTCGGGGCTGGAAAATTAAAACGCTGTGTCGAATCTGCTGCTCAGGGGTTGTGGTTGGCGCTGGCCTCCTGGCCGTTTATTCTCATGTTGATTCCGCTGGGTTTGTGGCTGATGCAAATCAGTGCGCATAGCGAGGCCGTTCTGGCAGCGGAGAAACCCTATTTTATCATTTTGATGGCGGGTGGTTTCCTTGTTCCGCTGAATGCGGCGTTGGGGGGTTACTTTACGGGGTTGGGTCAAACCCGGATTAATATGCTCGCCAATTTTGTCGGTTGTTCCCTGAATGTGTTTTTGAATTACCTGTTTATCTTTGGCAAATGGGGGCTGCCTGAGATGGGCATCAGCGGAGCGGCTTATGCCACATTGATATCCGCAGCAGTTTCCTGTCTGTTGCAGTGGTGCATTTTTGTTCGGACCCGCGCTGTTAAACAGTATAATCTTCGTAAGTTGTTGCGGCTGGATATTGCTCTGATAAAGCGTATTTTGCGCTTTGGTGCTCCTTCGGGCCTGCATCTTTTGATGGAGGTTGGTTCATTTTCGTTGTTTATTATGTTGACTGGTCGATTGGGAGAGCTTTCGCTGGCGGCCAGCAACATTGCCTTCAGCATCAATAATCTTGCGTTTTCGCCCTTGCTGGGTTTTGGCTTAGCTGCTTCCACTCTGGTGGCACAGCATAAGGGCGCGGGGAATCAGAACGCAGCTGAACGCTCCGGTTATACAGCCACTAAGATGGCTTTGATTTATATGGTTGTGATCGGTTCAACCTTTATTCTGCTGCCACGCTTCTATTTTGCCCTGTTTAATCCGAAAGATGCCGCTTTCAGCGCTGAAGAGCTGTTACATACGGGGCGGTTAATGTTGATTATTATGACATCCTGGGGACTTTTTGATGCAGTTGCGATTGTGTTAAGTGATGCCCTTAAGGGGGCCGGTGACACCCGTTTCGTCATGATTTTTCTGGCAATCAGCGGGTGGTTGCTTCTGATTCCCGGTGCGATTTTTCTTTTGTACTTCGGTTATGGGATTATCGCGCTGTGGCTGTGGCTGGCCGTATATATTCTCTTTATTGCAGGTGGGACCCTCTGGCGTTGGTGTTCCGGCAGATGGAAAAAAATACAGGTGATCGAGTCAAAGTCGATTGAACCGATACTTCCGATTACCGATGAAGTGCATTGAGGCAAAGCTCTGCTTTGCCAGTGCTAAAGTGCGAGAGTGCTAAAGTACGAGAGTGCCTATTTGCTTTGCAGGTGCTTTATGCTGGTAGCGGGATAGGATTGATGGGAGATGGGAAGAATAGGATTGATGGGAAGTATGGCTTGCTAGTGCCCGCTTGATTAATTACGCATCATCACTCATCACTCATCACTCATCACTCATCACTCATCACCCATCACCCTTTCGGCCATAGATGGACAACGGCGAAGGAAATTGCAATTCCGACTGCCATTCCGGCAAAAACTTCGTTACGGGTATGACCCAGCAACTCTTTCAGTCTTGTCTGGCTTAATTTATGATGTTTGAAAAGCTCTTCAATCATCTGATTCAGGATCGATGCCTGAATTCCGGCCGCCCGACGAACAACCGCTGCGTCAAACATCGTGATCGCGGCGAAACCAGATGCCAGCATGGCAATGGGTGTGTCAAAGCCCTCGGTAAGGCCAATTGAGGTGCAGAGACCACAGACCATAGCGGAGTGGGCGCTTGGCATTCCTCCGGTGCTGAGTAGGTAACGAAAGTCAATTTTTCCGGTTTTAATCAGGCCTGTCGTCATTTTAACGGTCTGAGCAACGGTCCAGGCTGCAAAGGAGGACCAGAGCCAGGGCATGGTCAGCAATCGGAATGGATTAGGGTCAACAATCATATTTTTATCTAAGTTTGTTCAATAGAATAACTCTAGTTGAAGTGTGTATTATTGCATGAGTTGTTTTGCAAGGCAAACCAAATATGGAACGCATGTCATCTCCGTTGACTTATTTCATTTACAGGGATGTTCACCGGAACTGAAATGCGTCCCCAAATATGGTTGATGGTCACTAGAGATATGATATATACTCATGTGATATAAATCTAAATGGAGTCTATAGTATGAAAAAATGTCTTTGGCTGCTTCTGTCAGCTATGGTAGTAATTTCTTTATCCGCTCGTGAGTGGGAGGATGAGATTGCTAATTCAATAAACCGGGAACCAGCGCGAGCTGTCAGTTTTCCGCTTGACTCCGTGAAGGCTGCTCTCTCTGATGAGGAACCAGTTACTCCTTATAAACTTTTATTGAATGGAGAGTGGAGTTATATGTGGAATGGATCTCCCAAAGATCGTCCGCAGAACTTCTTTAAAACAGATTTTGATGACAGTAATTGGTACACAATTGATGTGCCGTGCTGTGTTGAAATGCGTGGATATGGTATTCCAATCTATACAAACATCCGTTATCCGCATGCCAAAACCCCGCCCTTAATAGGAATGGAGTATAATCCGGTCAGCTCCTATCGGACTGCCTTTGATGTTCCGGTCGATTGGAAGGGGCGTCCTGTTTTTGTGCGTTTTGAAGGAGTTTATTCCGCTTTTTATCTGTGGGTTAATGGCCAGTATGTCGGCTATAGCGAGGACAGCAAACTGCCAGCTGAGTTTAATTTGACCAAATATCTCAAATCCGGTCAGAATCAGATGGCGGTGCAGGTTTATCGCTGGTCGGATGGTTCCTATCTGGAGGATCAGGATATGTTCCGTTTCAGCGGCATCTACCGCGATGTATCGCTCTTCTCTCCTCCACCGGTGGAACTGCATGACTTCTGGGCAACCACAAAACTGGATTCTGAGTATAAGAATGCAACTTTAGGGTTGCAGCTGAAGGTGCGTTCGCTGAATGGAAAAGCCTCTGATGCGGTTGTTAAAAGTACTCTGTTTGATGCAAAAGGCAAAAAGGTGGCAGATCCTGTTGTTAAACTTACGGTTAACGCCAATGGACAAGATGTGGTAGCCAAGGTTGAGGTTGGCATCAAGGAGCCATCTCTGTGGTCTGCCGAGAGTCCCTATCTCTATACGCTTGTAATGGAGCTCACCGCGAGTGATTCTACCGATATCCGTACCTGCAAGGTTGGATTTCGACAGGTGGAGATTAAAGGCGGCACACTTCTTTTTAATGGTAAGCCCATTAAATTTAAGGGGGTTAACCGACATGAAAGCGATGCTGCAGAGGGTCGCAGTATCAGCCGCAAGGTTATGCTGCAGGATATCCTGCTCATGAAGAAGCATAATATTAATACAGTGCGTACATCTCATTATCCCAATAATTATTACTGGTACCGCTTGTGCGACAAATATGGAATTTATCTGGTGGCTGAGGCTAATGTTGAGAGTCACGGCATGGGTTACGGCAAAGAATCTCTCAGCCATGTTGAGTCATGGAAGGCCGCTCATGTTGAACGCAATGTCAACCAGGTTGAGAACTACAAGAATCATCCCTCCATCTTTATGTGGTCGATGGGTAATGAGGCCGGCCCTGGATTAAACTTTAAGGCTGCCATTGATGCCGTGCATGCTCTGGATAATACCCGGCCGATACATTATGAACGTGCCAATGAATTTGCGGATGTGGACAGCCGCATGTATCCAACGGTTGAGTGGCTTTATGAACGTGGCAAAAATACTGAAAAACCTTTCTTCCTGTGTGAATATGCCCATGCCATGGGTAATGCAATGGGTAACTTTAAAGAGTACTGGGAGGCTTATTATTCCAGCGATTCATTGTCCGGTGGCTGTATCTGGGACTGGGTTGATCAGGCTATCTGGAAGTATACCGATCGTGTTGGCCTTGATGGCAAGCGTGAGCGCTATCTGGCTTATGGCGGAGATTTTGATGACATGCCTAATGACGGTAACTTTGTCTGTAATGGGGTGATTGGTCCGGATCGAAAGGTGACACCCAAGCTGGTTGAGGTTAAGCGTGTACATCAGAATATTATGGCCAGCTCCGACAATGCTGCACTGGGTAGTGTTGAGATATGGAACCGCTTTGGATTCACTCCCTCCTCTGCCTTTAATGCCTTCTGGGAGCTGACCTGTGATGGCAAGGTGATTAATGACGGCAAGCTCGATCTTCCGGAGGTGGCACCGCTGAGCCGCAAAATGGTTGAAATCAAAGTGCCGATTGTTAAGCCTCTTGAGGGAGCTGAATATTTTTACCGGATCAGATTCTGTTTAAAGAAAGATACACTCTGGGCTGCAAAGGGATATGAAATTGCAGCGAGTCAGCTGGCTTTCAATTCAAAGGCCGCTGTTGTTAAAGCGGATGTTGAGAAGATCAGTGATCTGCCAGGGGTAAAGGTTGCCGAGAATGATGACTCGGTTATCATAAAAGGAAAAGATTTTAAGCTCGTATTCTGTCGCCAGTCAGGAACCATTGCAGAACTTTCCTATGATGGCAAGGTTGTGATGGCTGACAAGGCTGGTATTACTCATGGTCCCAAGGTCAATGCTTTCAGGGCTTTTGTGGATAATGACCGCTGGATGCGCAAGGGTTTTTTCGAATCCGGCCTCTCACAGATCTCTTATCACCCCCGGTCTATTACGGTTGAGAGGATATCTGATCAGGCTGTACGCGTGCTGACTGAGGTGGATGCCTGTGGATTTAAGAGTGCACGCTTCAAGCATCTGAGTGAATACCTGATCAGTGGCGATGGAGTGATTGCTGTTCAGCATACCATTATTCCTGAGGGAAAGATGCCTGCGCTGCCGCGCATGGGTGTGAGTATGATGCTTGATAAATCGCTTGAGAATATGGCTTACTATGGCCGCGGTCCATGGGAAAACTATATTGACCGCAATACAGGTAGTGACCTCGGGTACTATGAGAGCACTGTTACGGAGCAGTATGTTGATTATGTAAAACCGCAGGAGTGTGGAGCTAAAAGTGATGTGCGCTGGGTTGCGCTGACCGATGAAGATGGCGATGGCGTGCTGATTAAAGCGTGCCAGCCTCTCTTTATCTCGGCTTTGCATTACACCGCGGAAGATCTTGACCGGGCGCGTCATAACAATCATCAGGAGCGTATTTACAATATGCCGGATGCCAGAGAAGAGATCTGTCTGAATCTGGATATCGCTCAAATGGGTCTTGGTGGTGGTAGCTGCGGTCCGCGTCCGATGGAGAAGTATCTCCTGAAAGTACGGCCGGTCAGTTTCTCCTATCTGATGCGTCCGTGTAAAGCGGGACAGGCTAAACTCAGTAAAGAGGCACGTAAACCGGCACCTCTGCCGCATGCTGTTTCCTTGAAGCCGGATGCCGAGGGTTAGTCCACGATATAAAGGAAATTAAAGATGATTCGATTAGGTGTAAATATAGATCATGTGGCAACGTTGCGGCAGGTACGGCGTGCAACTTATCCGTCAATTACGGCGGCAGCCGCACTTTGTGAGAAGGCCGGGATATACGGCATCACAGTGCATCTGCGTGAGGATCGTCGTCATATTCAGGATGCCGATGTTTATGCATTGAAAGAGATACTGACAACCAGTCTGAATTTAGAGATGGCTAACAATGCGGATGTGGTTTCGGTGGCACTTGATGTTAAGCCGGATGAGGTTTGCATGGTGCCGGAGCGACGAGAGGAGCTGACAACAGAGGGCGGTCTGGATGTGGCCGGCCAGCTGGCCAGCCTGAAACCGGTTGTGAAAGATCTGAGTCAGGCCGGGATTGCGGTCAGTATGTTTATTGATCCAGAGATTGCTCAGGTTGAGGCAGCGGCAGCTCTTGGTGCTCCCTGTGTTGAATTGCATACCGGGGCTTACGCTAACCATAGCGGTCCTGAGCGGGAACATGAACTGCAGCGATTAATGATTGCGGCCAAACGGGCCGGAGAAATAGGAATTCAGGTTAATGCCGGTCATGGGCTGACCTTGAAGAATGTGGGGCCTGTGCTGGCTCTTCCGAACCTGGATACATTGAATATTGGACACAGCATTGTCTGCGATGCCCTTTATGTAGGGTTGGAGCAGGCGGTGAGAGCGTTCATGAGTTCGTTAGTTCGTGATCAATAGGAGGCATAGGAGTTATAGGAGATGAAGCGTGGGAGTGATAGGAAGTATGGCTTGCTAATGCGGCCATGACCAATTACTCTGACCTCTGCCACCTTTAACCTTTAACCTTCAACCTTTTCAACACTGAAATTTTCTCATGGGATTACAACGAGGTACATACGGGATCGAGTATGATCAGAACCAGAAGACTTCCACGGGGAAGCTCTGGTTGCTGCCGGTTATTATACCGCTGGTGGTGATTCTGCTGGTGGTACGGGGGTGCTTGGTTGGATCAAGTGATGGTATTTATAGTAGCGATGACACCTCGCAGCACGAGCCTATGCCTCCTGAGGTAGAGGTTCAGCGGGAGCGTCCTTCAATTGTTTCCCACTTTTTACACTCATGGCGCAATAGTTTGAAGGGGAAGGCTGCCTCTGGAGAAGAACTGGCCGCTCAGGATAAGGGTGTCAGTCCGGACGAAGTAGAACTCCCTGAAAAAAAGCGAGAGGCTGAACCCGTCAAGGTGCAAAATCTGAAAGTTTCGGATGAGGTTGCCCGTCTTTTAAAACGGGTGGATGAACTTGAAGATGGCGGAGAGCTAGTCAGTGCCCGAATGATTCTGCAAAAGCTGAGATTGCGTCCGGATGGGGCAACCGTTCGTTCTCTGGTGGAGAAAAAGATTGGAGAGATTAATATAAAACTGATTCTCTCCGATAAATCTATGCCGGGGAAACTGTTGCACAAAATTCAATCCGGTGATTTGGTTAGTAAGCTGATACGCAGATACAAAAATACCGAGGAGTATATCCTGCGTGTAAATAAGATTGATCGGCCGGAGCGGATTCGCATTGGACAAGAGTTGTGGGTCCTCGATAATCCTAATTTTGAACTGATGATCGATAAAAGTGATTTCAAGGCAGTTCTGCTTTTTAACAACAGGTTTTTTAAAGTATATATTATTGGTCTGGGAGCTGTTGGAACTGTTCCCGCCGGCCGTTATGAGGTGCGCAGCCGAACTCAAAGTAAAGATGAGTTTTCACATGATCGCTACAGCGTTCTGTTAAAAGCTGCTGCGGAAACACCTTCGGTTAGAAAATTTGGTTTAAACGCAGCAAGGAGTGAGTCGCATCTGGGGAGGATCTCTGAGGAAAGCGGGGTGATGTTCAGCAGAAGCGGGGTTGAAGAGCTTTATGTTTTGCTGCCGGCTGGCTCTATGGTTACAATTGTGGAATAGTACTAAACCAGCGGAGCCGGAAACAAACTGAACCCATGGGATATGCAAATGTTTTTTGCCGTATTGAACAGTTGTGTGATATGCATAGCTGGTTTAGGCAACAACGCTACGCGTTGCATAGAAGAAAGGTTTTGATCACGACCACCGAAGATAGAGGCTGGCGCGAAGAGGCTATTGCCTTGGATATTGGGAGTTCCTTGTTGGATATTGGATATTCAACCTTTTTGGAAAGAAAACAATAATGGCGAAAGAAAAGCGAGAGGTCTGGAACAGCAAAATAGGAGTTGTTCTGGCTGCCGCAGGCAGCGCCGTAGGACTTGGAAATTTCTTGCGGTTTCCTGGAATAGCGGCTCAGAATGGTGGCGGTGCCTTTATGGTCCCGTATTTTTTTGCATTTGTCTTTATTGCCCTGCCGCTTTGCTGGATGGAGTGGAGTATGGGGCGTCTGGGAGGCTCCTATGGACACGGCTCGGCACCGGGGGTCTTTGATGTTATTACGCAACATAAAAAGCCCTGGATAAAATATCTCGGAGTGATGGGTATTGTCGGTGGACTTGGAATTTTCTTTTATTATGTCTATATTGAGTCATGGACTCTGGCCTATAGTTTTTTTGCTGCGATGGGCAAGTATAAAGATATTGCCACTCCCGGGGAGATGGGTGTTTTTTTGGAAAGCTATCAAAAAGGCGATGGGGTCTATTTTAATAGCAGGATACCCGCTTACAGCTTCTTTCTAGTTACCTTTGTGGCCAACTTCACAATTCTTTACCATGGCATTGGCAAGGGGATTGAACGCTTCTGCAAAATTGCCATGCCTCTGCTTTTTATCGTCGCCATTATTCTTGTCGTCCGGGTCTTCACCCTCGGGACGCCGGTCAATCCGGAGTGGAATGTCAGTAACGGGTTGGGCTTTCTATGGAATCCGGATTTTTCTGCGTTGAAATCCGCCAAGGTATGGCTTGAAGCAGCTGGACAGGTTTTCTTCTCTATCTCCGTTGGTATCGGCACTCTGCTGACATACGCATCGTATATGAAGAGCAAAGATGATGTGCTGACAGCAGCTACAACGTCGGCATTCCTGAATGAATTTGCGGAATTGGTCTTGGGTGCCTCCATTGTTATCCCGGCGGCATTCATCTTTTTCGGTCCGGTCGGTACTACAGAGGCGGTCTCCGGCGGAGTTTTTGGATTGGCCTTTAAAACAACCCCTTTGATATTCAAGGGTATGATCGGTGGGCCTGCAATCGGTTTCGGGTGGTTTTTTCTTCTGTTTATTGCTGGTTGTACCAGCTCGGTTTCCATTATTCAGCCGGCGCTCTCTTTTCTGCAGGATGAATTTGGCTTTAACCGCAAGCGTTGCATTATTGTGCTGGCGATGGTTACATTTGTTTTTGCCAATCTGACAATATTCGGAGAGAATGTGCTAGGTGAGATGGATTTCTGGTTCAGTTCACTGGGCCTGCCGCTTTTTGGTTTTATTGAGGCAATTGTGTTTACCTGTTTCTTCGGTGTTGACAAGGGATGGAAAGAGATGCACCGTAACTCCCAGCTCTCTTTGCCAGCCATCTTTAAGTTTGTTATGCGTTGGTGTACCCCCGTATTTCTCTTTGTGATTCTTGTAAGCTGGTTTGTTACCGAGGGGTGGAAAACTATATTGATGATCAAACTGGTTGATGGAGAGTGGCAAAGGTTGTATGAGGGGGATGCTTTTTACTGGGTGCTGGCCACGCGGATCTGTCTGCTGTCTGTATTTGCGGCAACTTGCTGGCTGGTGAAAGTGGCCTG
Organism: Kiritimatiellia bacterium; assembly: GCA_027858965.1. GTDB lineage: Bacteria > Verrucomicrobiota > Kiritimatiellia > RFP12 > UBA1067 > M55B167. The sequence continues at coordinate 8,133 of JAQIBS010000041.1, read as the reverse complement.
GAAATCCAGTAAGCATCGTTCCAATATCCATGACCCTGGCTAAAGCAGCATAGCCGTAATCAATTTTTCAACACAGAGACACAAAGACACAGAGAACACGTGTTTCCGCACATTTGAGTATATCATGGTTAAAGACTCTGTGTCTCAGAGCCTCGGTGTTAATTTTTTTTACTGCGGCTAGAACCCGCTTCAGCAGATTGCTTTATTTTTCAAATAACCATTTGAAATAATTGTGTGAAAAATGATATATTCATTCCTATGAAAAGAAAATCTGAGTTAACTAAAGAGCGAATTCTGCTGGCAGCGGCAGAACTCTTTGCGGAACACGGTTATCATGGAACAACGCATCAGATGATGTGTACTCAGGCTAATGTGAATATAGCTGCAATTAACTATCATTTCGGTAACAAAGAATCTCTTTATCTGAAGGTCTGGGAATATCTTGTTGATATCGGGATGCAGAACTACCGTGATTTTATTAATGATGATGATAAGCCGGAAGCGAGGTTGTATTCATTTATTAAGTGGCGTGTCAGAGCCGTTACCGCAACAGGGATTAAGGCATGTCTTTCTCAGATTATGCGTCGTGAGATGAATAAACCATCACCGGTTTTTGAGCAGTTGCAGGAGCTCTATCTTAACGAGAAACGCAAGTGGTTTTTCTCTCTTATCCGCGACATTGTCGGACATGATCTTGATGCACGCACCATAACAATGGCGGCTTTCTGCATTCATAGCCCGTTGATTCATCTGGTTGAAATGAAATCCATTATGAATACAACACTGGAAGAGTCTATAAAGGTGCAGCTGGCAAACTTCTGGGAGGATCCTGAGGCGCTGGCGGAGAGTATATATACTTTTGCCATTGCCGGATTAAGAGAGATTAGCGGAAGCAATGGAGATCAGAAATAATATTTTGATGATAAGAGAATAATTATGGTGTTTAAGACGTTCATAAATATAGTGAAATCAAATTTCGTATATATCGCATCTGCGCTCCTTTTAGTTGCCGGTTGTGGAACCTGGGGGCCGCAGTCTGAGCATCGTGAGCTTGAACCGGGGGTGCTTCCAGAGAGTTTCTCCGAAATGAAGGAGCAAGCCAGTCAGGTGAAAACGATTTCACTTCCCCGGCAGTGGTGGCGGGTCTTTGCGAGTGATGAACTCAATACTCTGGTTGCGACCGCTTTCACCAACAATCTGGATATGGCGGCAGCTGCAGCCCGGCTTCGTCAGGCACATGAGAGATTGATTATCAGTGGCGCGGCGGGACGATTTCAGCTCAGTGGAAACGGCAGAGCATCCGTTGACAAGTTTGGTAACACCTCGGGTGATATCAGCGTTGAGAACACAACGGAATCTTATTCAGCTGGATTGAGTGCCTCCTACGAGGTTGACATCTGGGGACGGCTCTCCTCTGCTGATCGGGCTGCAGAACTTATCTATGAAGCCACTGAGCAGCAACTCAATGCCACCGCGCTCCTTTTATCCGGAGAGATTGCCCGCAACTGGTTGCAGCTTAAAGCGACTTTGCAGGAGATGGAGCTTGTTAATGCGCAGATAGATACCAGTTTAAAGGCGCTTGATCTGCTGAAGGTCCGCCAGCTTGCCGGACTCTCCGCCGCTGTGGATGTTTATCAGCAGGAGAGCCAGGTTGCTGCTCTGCAGAGGTTGCTGCCTGCGTTGGAAGAACAGTGCGATGATATCTATATTCAGCTTAATTACCTGCTGGGCTTTCCGGCATCTGCTTCGATGCCGGTCGAGATAAAGAGTGAGCCGCTACCGCTCCTGGATGCGATTCCTGCCACAGGCATGCCCGCTGATCTGATCGTTAACCGGCCTGATATTCAGGCGGCCTGGTTTAACTTGCAAGCGCAGGAGTGGAGTGTTGTCTCGCGTAAGGCCGATCGTTTGCCAGCCCTGACTTTGACCGGAAATCTCAATTTTGAAGCGGATGAGATATCAGATGTGTTTAAAAACTGGTACGTGAATCTGGCCGCCGGATTGGTGGGGCCGATAATTGATGGAGGGCGTCGGGCGGCTGAGGTGCGGCTCGCTGATGCACAGGCAGATGAATATTTTATAGCCTATACCGATACCGTTTTACAGGCTGTTCGTGAGGTTGAACAGAGTATTTCCCGAGAGAAGAGCCGTCGCAAATATCTTGAGGCAATAAAAAAAGAGATCTTGCTCAGTGAAAAAACATTTAAAGAGAGCGTAAATCGCTATCGTAAGGGTTTAATGGAGTACCTTAACGTGTTGACGGCACTCTCTTCCCGGCAGATTTCAGAACGCAGAGAGCTCACTGCTCAGAGTTCATTGATATTAAACCGCATAGCTCTTTATCAGGCTCTTGCGGGACGATGGGGCTTAAAGGATGAAAAATGAATAAGACAACAAATGTAATTATATGGCTTTTACGTATTATACTGCCCTGCCTTGTGGTTTTCGGAGCCGTTCAGCTTTTTAAATATATGCAGGCTACCGCTCCAGAACAAAAGCGAAAACGTCCTCAGGAACGCAAGGTCTTTGTTGAGGCGGAGCAGGTCAATTTGCAGAACAAGGTGGTACAGGTACATGCCACTGGAACGGTTGTGCCGGTGGAACGCGTGACTTTGAAGGCACGTGTTGCCGGTGAAGCCTTGAAGTTCCATCCGAAATTTGAACCGGGGGAGGTCATCAAGAAGGGCGAGGTCATCGTCATGATCGACCGCGCTGATTATCTGCTGGAAGAGAAGTTGGCGGAGAGTCAGCTAGTTCAGGTTGAGTATGAGTATAAGGTTGAGCTTGGATATCAGGAGGTTGCCCGTCACGAATGGGAGATGATTGAAGATAACGAGAAGGCCTCTGAGCTTGAGAAGGATTTGTCTCTGCGGAAACCGCACTTGAAACGGGTTGAGGCCGCAGTTGCATCCGCAAAAACCAACCTTGAGCAGGTGCGTCTTGACCTGCAACGCACCTCTGTTACCCTTCCATTTGATGCGCTGGTTATCAGTCGTGCAATATCTGTTGGTTCACAGGTCAACACTCAGAGCGAACTGGGTTTTTTTGTGGATGCCGCCAAGTTTCGTGTTGAGGTGACCATTCCCTTTGACCAGCTCGACTGGGTCCGGCTCCCTCTAAATGGCAACTCCGGCTCTCCGGTTGAGATCCGCCCATCCGGTGGTTCAAACGGCAGTGCTCTCTGGCAGGGTGTCGTCACAGGACTGGTCCCTGAAATTGAGAGTCTGGGACGCATGGCTCAAATTTTAATTGATGTCAAAAATCCTTTGCAGGGTGACGTTCCTCTGCTTTTGAATAGCTTTGTCTCGGTTGCGATTGCCAGCCGGGAGTTAAAAGATGTTTTTATTATTCCCTCCCCCGCTGTACATAACGGAGATACTGTTTATGTGATGAATGCAGAGTCGCGAGTGGTTTTCAAAAAGATCATTGCGATTTGGCGCGATAAGGAGTGGCTGGTGGTAGAGTCCGGCCTGAAACCGGGTGACACTCTGATTACCTCTGATGTTCCCTCCGCTGTTCCCAATATGAAGGTGGAATTGATAGAGGGGCAGGGGTCAGGGGTCAGGAGTCAGGAGTCAGGAGTCAGGAGTCAGGAGTCAGGGGTCAGGAGTCAGGAGTCAGGAGTCAGGAGTCAGGAGTCAGGAGTCAGGAGTCAGGAGGATGAGTAATGGCTGTGCTGAATGTTAAAGAGTTGACTGTATATAAAAAGTCATATAAGCAGGCGATGTTGTTTTTTAAGATCAGTAAGTGTTTTCCTGCTGAGGAACGTTATGCCTTGACCAGTCAGGGACGGCGATCATCAAGATCCGTTCCTATGAATTTGAGAGAAGCTTGGGCAAAGCGCAGATATATTGCCCACTTTGTGAGTAAAGTGACTGATTGTGATGGTGAGAATGCTGAGACTGAAACTTCAATTGATTTCGCTTATGATTGTGGATACATTACAGTTGAAGAGTATAAACAGATGCTGAATTTGAACCATGAAGTTGGAAAGATGCTTGGAGTCATGTTGAATACGCCAGAGAAATATGTGTTGCACATTGACCCCTGACCCCTGCCACCTGAAGCCTGACGCCTGCCACCTGACGACTGACGACTGAAAATATTATGACTTACAAAAACAATAAATTAATCGTAAAAGGACCTGTTGCCTGGATGGCGCGTAATCCGGTTGCATCAAACCTTCTGATGATTGTATTAGTCGTTGGAGGATTATTCTCGGCCGCTACTATAAAAAAAGAGGTCTTTCCTGATTTCGCAATAGATTATGTTACAGTCTCTGTCTCTTATCCAGGGGCTAGCCCGGAGGAGGTCGAACGCGGGATTGTGATGGTGGTCGAAGAGAATCTGCGCGGATTGGAGGGGGTTAAAGAGGTCACCTCCCGAGCTAAAGAGGGCTGGGGTTCTATCACTGCTGAGGTTATTGAGGGTGCAGACCGCCAGAAGGTCTATCAGGATGTCCAGCAGGAGGTATCACGCATTACAACTTTTCCGGAGGATGCCGAACGGCCCGTGGTCTCGCTCTCCGGTCGAATGCGTGATGTGATTGACTTTGTGCTCTACGGTAATGTGCCTGAGGAGGTTCTGGCAGAGCAGGCGGAGATCATAAAAGACCGCCTTTTGCAACATCCCGGGATCACTCAGCTTTCGATTACCGGTATTCGTCCCTATCAAATCACAATCTCGCCTTCGCAGGATACACTGCGTGCCTATGGCCTGACCCTTAAGGATGTGGCTGCCCGTGTCAAAGCTTTGGCTGTGGAGCTGCCTGGAGGAGGCATTAAAACCAGCTCCGGTGAGATTCTTCTGCGCATGGATGAACGGCATGATTACGGCAATCAATTTGCCGAACTTCCTGTTATTACCACCGCAGACGGATCGCTTGTCCGCTTGCGTGATATCGCTGAGATAAAGGACGGTTTTGATGAAGAATCGGAGCACTTTGTTAACTGGAACGGTATGCGTGCAATTAAAATGGATGTCTACCGTGTCGGAAATCAGACACCCCTGAATGTTGTTGCAGCGGTTCGTGAGGTGCTGGCCGAGGTTAAGGGTGAACTGCCCCAGGGCCTTCACATTCATGAACGGCGGAATTTTTCGAAGATCTATGAGCAGCGCTTTCATCTGCTTATGAAAAACGGTTGCATCGGTCTGCTGCTGGTTCTCCTGATCCTGGGGCTTTTCCTTGAGCCCCGTCTGGCCTTCTGGGTTATGATGGGCATACCGATTTCCTTCCTGGGTGGCTTGCTGCTATTGCCCGCGTTTGGTGTCTCCATCAATATAATTTCAATGTTTGCCTTTCTTATAGCCCTTGGTATTGTGGTTGATGATGCCATTGTTGTTGGCGAGAATGTTTTTGAGCATCGGCAGGGTGGGGATGATCCGCTCTTCTCTTCTATTCGCGGTGCCCGTGAGGTGGCTATGCCGGTCACCTTCAGTGTGTTGACCAATATAGTCACCTTTTTGCCCATGCTGTTCCTGCCTGGATTTATCGGCAAGATATGGTTTGTGATTCCGGTGGTGGTGAATCTGGTTTTCTTTATCTCTCTGATGGAGTGTGTTTTTGTATTGCCCTCCCATCTGGGCCATCTCAAGATAAAGAGTACTTTTGCAATTGCTCGCGGGTATAAAAGGTTTCAAGATAGATTCAATCGCGTATTTTTCGGTTTTGTGAATCGCATTTATCAGCCGGTATTGAAAACGGCAATTCATTGGAGATATCTGGTTCTGGCTGGTGGATTAATGCTTTTGATCGGGACAATCGCCTATGTGAAAAGTGGCCGTATCGGTATTGTGCCTATGATGAGTGTTGATTCTGACTATGCTGCTGCCACTGCTGTTCTGCCCTATGGGTCGCCTGTTGAAAATACCTTTAAGGTCCGCGACCGCTTGATCGAAACTGCGGAAAAGATTATTGCGGCAAACGGTGGGACCAATCTCTCTTTTGGCGTTTACGCGGATGTTGGACGTTCGTTTAACGGGGTCTCTGGCAGCCATGTGGTAATGGTGTCGGCATATTTAACTGAACCGGAAGTGCGTCCGATCTCAACCCCTGAGTTCACTGAACTTTGGAAAAAAGAGATTGGTGCGGTTGCCGGAATTGAAACCTTGCTCTTTGAGTCTAATCGCGGTGGCCCCGGTGGTGGTGCCTCGCTGAGTATCGGCCTTTCACATAATGACATCGGCATGCTGGAATCAGCGGCATCTGAGCTGGCAGACAAACTGGCGGAGTTTCCGATTGTATCCGATATTGATGATGGCTATGCTGACGGAAAACCTCAGTTTAATTTCAAGATGCTGCCGGAAGGCATGGCTCTTGGCCTGACTGCCTCTGATGTGGCCCGTCAGGTGCGCTCCTCTTTCTACGGTGCCGAGGCCTTCCGTCAGCAGCGCGGTCGCAATGAAATCAAGGTTATGGTGCGGCTGCCGGATGCTGAGCGTCGTTCCGAATATGATCTGGACCATCTGTTGATACGGACTCCGGCCGGCACGGATGTTCCTTTGCGCGATGTTGCCTCGGTTTCACGGGGCCGGGCCTATACCTCAATCAACCGTCTGGATGGACGACGACTCCTGACCGTTACAGCCAATGTAAATCCACGCGGAGAGTCGGAGCGTATTCTAGCGCTGGTCCTTAAGGATTTTATGCCGGAGTTGAAACAGAAATACCCCGGTTTGTCGCAGGTGTTCCGTGGTAAGCAGAAAGATATCCGTGAGGGAATGTCCGCTCTGTTCAAAGGATTTATTGTAGCTCTGCTGGTGATATATGCACTGCTGGCCATTCCTTTCCGAAGTTACACCCAGCCTTTGATTATTATGACCTGTATTCCCTTTGGTATTGTGGGTGCTGTGCTGGCGCATGTGGTGTTGGGCTATCCTCTCAGCATGATCAGCTTAATGGGTATTGTGGCACTTGCGGGAGTTGTGGTTAACGACTCTCTGGTGCTGGTAGACTATGCCAACAATGAGGTCAAGCGCGGTGTTGGAATGAGAGATGCAATTGTGAACGCGGGTGTGCGGCGTTTCAGGCCGGTCTTGCTGACAACCCTGACGACTTTTTTTGGGCTGGCTCCCATGATATTTGAAACATCGCGCCAGGCCAGATTTCTGATTCCAATGGCAATCTCGCTGGGCTTCGGAATCCTGTTTGCTACTTTCATTACCCTCTTCCTTGTTCCTTCGCTCTATGTGATGATTGAAGATCTACATAAAGCATGGGATACGCTTTACGGTGGTAAACACTAAAAGTTCGGATGATTGCGCTATGGGCCTGATGGGCCGCATGGGCCCAAGGGCTTCTTGCCCTGCCCAAGGATGGAAAAGCATCACATTAGGCCCATGGCGCTCATAGGGCCCATAACGCAGAACCTAACTTCAGCACTTTCGCACTCGCGCACTCGCGCACTTTTTATTACAATCCTCTGCATGAAAACAGCACTTTTTGATTTAGATGGCACTTTGACCGATACTCGTGATGACCTGACACTAGCCGTTAACCTGACTCGAGCCGATTATAACCTGCCACCTGTGGATCGTGATTTTGTGATCTCTCTGGTTGGTAATGGCGTAAAGCCTCTGATTGAAGGAGCCTTTGCTCCTTTGCCGGAGAGTTATGAGCAGATTCTCAAACGGTATAAAGATCATTATGCGGCACACTTTCTTGTTAACACAAAACTCTACCCCGAGGTAGAGAAAACCCTTAAAGCAATGCAGTCCGCAGGCTGGAAACTGGGAGTGGTTACCAATAAGCCATCGATCTTTGCCGCTCCAATTCTGGAGGGACTCAATGCAGCGCATTTCTTTGAGGCTATTGTTGGTGGCGGTGACACAGAGAACCTTAAGCCTCATCCTGAACCGCTCTATCTGGCGGCTGAAAAAATGGGGGTTGTTCTTGATTCCAGGGATTGGATGATCGGGGACCACATCACCGATCTGGAATCCGGAAAAAATGCCGGAGTGCAAACCTGCTTCTGTGAGTTCGGCATGGGAGAGACTCGTGGTGCGCTCTATGACGTTGCTATTCAGCAAATGGATGAGCTGCTGGCTCATCTGTAGCAGGGGATAGGGGGTTAGGGGATAGGGAGTTGTAGGGATGGGAAGAATAGGAGGTATGTGAGATGGGAATGATAGGAT
>JAQIBS010000009.1 GCA_027858965.1 Kiritimatiellia bacterium | reverse complement strand
CTACGCCTCAAAAATCAAAGTCCGCTTGACCCTGCACACCCTGCCTTGGAGATTATGGATTAAATCGGAATCGGAATCGGAATCGCTATCGGAATCGAAGGTGAATCTTCATTGCCTTCAAGCCTAAAGCCCAAAGCCCGAAGCCTGTGTGTAAAGCCCGCTTGACCCTGTACACCCTGCCTTGTAGTTTATGGAAGGGGGAGTGTGGTAGCCTTATTTGCCACTTGTACACTCTGCTTTGTGTCTTTGAAGTTGCGTCGTGCGTCATTCAGTCGTGCGTCATACAGGAACTCAGGGAGCTACGACCTTGGGTTATGTGTAGCCCCGCGATAATTTTTAAGAATCAGAATATGATGTTAGTGAAAGATTAAATTAAGGAGAATTAGTATGAAGAGAAGAACAATCAGTATCGCGTCGGCAATTATATGCTGCGTCATGGGAGCAGCAAATATTTCTGCAAGAACACATAAATCGATAACGTGGGAGAAGTTCAAGGCCTCCGGCCCCGAATTGAAACAGGTGGGATGGCTGGCAACCCGCCATTCGAAGGATATTGCCTCGTCAGATTGGTCAATTGGTTGCGAAACGCTAGACCGCGACTATGCCAGGTTCAGCACCTATAAGGACTATGTAGGCGAACTCGGTGCAAAACACGGCCGTTTGCAGAGTGGTTGGGCTAAGTGTGAGAAGAAAAAGGGAGTTTACGAATTTGCCTGGCTGGATGAGAGTATTCATGGCCTCAAGGAGATAGGGGTGGATCCCTGGGTATGTCTGTGTTACGGAAATCCGGTTTACAAGTCGGATGTCCGTCTTGGATCAGGCCTGGGCCCGCTGGTGCAGTCTAAAGAGGGCTATGCCGCCTGGCTGAAATATGTTGAGGCTACGGTCACGCGTTATAAGGATGTGGTGACGGAGTGGGAGATCTGGAATGAACCCTTTGGTCAGGCGGAAAACTATTCGGTGATGCTGCTTGATACTGCCGAGCTGATCAGGAATATCCAGCCGAAGGCCGTTATCATAGCCACGGCAATTCACGATAAGGATCGGGATGTCTGTCTGGAGCTGCTTAAAAAGAAGGGTAAGTTGGATCTTGTGAATTACTGGGCCTACCATCCATATACACGGAATCCCGACAGCTCTTATGTACATGTGGAAAAAATGCAGAAGCAGATTGAAGCCTACAGCCCAAAGTATAAACTGTATCAGGGTGAGGTTGGGTGTCCTTCCATTCTTGAATGGACACATGCCTTGTCTAATTACCCCTGGACTGAATACAGTCAGCCTAAATGGAATCTGCGTCGAATGGCCGGTGATCGCGTACGGGGAATCCGCTGCAATGTGTTTACTATGATTGACCTTCGCTATTACAATATGCAGCAGTCATTCGGCATGATCCGTTCGAATCTCAAGCTGGATTTCATCTATAAGCGCCCGACCTTTTATGCTGTTCAGCACATGATGACATTCTTTGATGATGCCGTTAAGCCTGTCGGTATTCTGGAATGTGATTCGGACTCAAAAAGGAAGATTACGGTTGCGGGTTTCGATAAGAAGGGGACTTCAGTTTCTCTTCTCTGGTTCAGCGATAAGATTCCTGATGATGAGATCTCATGGGATAAAGTGGATCTGACCGTCAAAGGTGTGACTTACAAAGATCCGGTCTATGTGGAGATGATTACCGGTAAAGTTTTTGAACTTGCCAAGGGCGCATGGATGAGTGCTGAAGGAAATACGGTGCTGACACAGCTTCCTGTATGGGATAGCCCGATGATGCTGGTTGAGCGTACTCAGGTTGAACTGCGGAAATAATTGTCCATGAAAGAACACAAAGAACGCAAAGATCATTGCTGCGCAGTGATGTTAACCACAGAGAGCACAAAGAACACAGAGAAAGAAGATTGTGTGGAGGAACGTTGCGGCGGCAGGATGTGCAGGGTACGCGGGCGAGAGGGCGGCGGCAGGGTGTACAGGGTGCGCGGAGGAGAGGGCGGCGGCAGGATGTACAGGGTGCGCGGAGGAGCTTTTTCTCCTGCTGCGCAGGACCGGCTGCGCCTGAAAAATCAAAGTCCGCTTGACCCTGCACACCCTGCCTTGGAGATTATGGGGTAAATCGGAATCGGAATCGCTATCGGAATCGGAATCGAAGGTGAATCTTCATTGCCTTCAAGCCTAAAGTCTAAAGCCTAAAGTCTAAAGTCTAAAGCCTAAAGCCCAAAGCTTGTGTGTAAAGTCCGCTTGACCCTGCACACCCAGCCTTGAAGATTATGGTTGAGGAGCTTCGCGGGGAGGGCTGTCGCCTCAAAAATCAAAGTCCGCTTGACCCTGCACACCCTGTCGTGTGGGTTATGGGGTAAGATGGGCAAACCCCGGCTAATTATTTCATAACTTAAAAGGCAGGTGTACGGGGCAGGACGGACTTTGATTTTTGAGGCGACAGCCGTCCCTGCGAAGCAGGGCAAAAAGCTCGTCCGTATCGCTCCGTACACCTGCCGCCCCTGCCCCGCCACCTGAAGAACGCTGTAGGGGCATTACTCTTCTTTGCAACAGACATTGTCGATGTGGAAGAGGGATGATGTGTCGGTGAGGCTGGCTATGACAACCCGGTCCAGCTGTTTAAAATTGGCGCTGCCATTTTTTACGGTGAAGGTTTGCGGAGCATGGTTTCGTACGGTTATGGTTACCTGCGAGGTTCCTGAAGGCTCTTCAGTCAGCGGCATGCGAAGTTCGAAGTGGACCCATTTGCCCAGCGGTATTTTTGTCAGTATGCCCGAAGGTGACTTTACATTGCCGTCCTGTCCAATTCTGAGGGCTGGCCCGCATATATATCCTGACTTGGTGCCCTGCCCATACTGGCGGGGCTCAATCATGATGTATGCCGGCTGTTGGGCGTTTATGTGAAAATCGGCACTGAATACTGCCACACCTTTGCCGTAATCAAATGGCCAGTAAATGCGTGGCAGAAAGGACTGCGGCAGATCCGCTGCGTCGGGAATGCGCAGGCACTTGCTGCCATCCGCAGCGATCTCGTCGGTTACGGTAATGCGTGCGCTGGGATTGTCGGCAACGTCGCCGGAAGCCGGACGTGCATCAATTTTAAAGCTTTCGAAATCTTCGTCAATGGGTTTCGTCGCGTCGATGATCGGGTCGAAGACCAGTCCCTCTGGCTCGTGCCCCGGCTCGTGAAAAAGAAGCATCTTTTCGCGTGGCCGTTTCCAGTTCGGTGTGATAGGCCATGAAGCCCGTGTCAAACTTTGATAGCAGCCGATAAGGTTCATCGGAATAGGTTTGAAGCCCAGCCTCCATGCGGGTGAGTCGGAGCTGAGTGTATAGATGTTATCTGTTGTGCTGTTGATTTTCGGATCAGCTACGATAGAACCGGTATCATAGCCTTTTTTGAGCCATTTCTCCCAGCCTCTGATACCCTGCTGTCCGCTGGTGACCACAACAGGTTCATGAGAACCGTACCAGACCACGTTACTGGAAAAGGTAGGCATGTGAGGGTCAGGTCTGGTGAATCGATACGGCATGGAGTTTGTTTGTGTGCAGACGAGCACATTGCGTTCACAGCGGTTGCCGGCAAAAGCACCTTCAAGATTCTTGCGATTGCCGATGGGTGCATATTCAACCTGGTATGCGCCTGCATTGACGATCAGGTTGTTGACCACAAGATTGTTTCCGCCTCCGTGGATCATGACTCCGCCGCGTGCCGCACCTGTGATGATATTACCCTCGACAACTGTGTTGCAGGTGAAGTCGTCAAGGTAGATGCCCCACGTGAAGTGAGGAGATGCAAATGTGTGGCCCTCCTTCCGATTGATACCGTAGCCGGTTGTGGCACGGACGAGGTTATGACGGACCACGTTGCCTTTGAGGTGCATGTTGCGGTTGACGAAACGGATTGCGCCCATGTCACAGGTTTCGAGAACCGCGTGGTGTACATCGTTCAGCTCGATGATGTTGTCGTCTCCCTTGATGAAGATCGCACAGCGGGGGCAGTCATGCAGGGTGTTGCGACGGGCGGTATTTCCTGATCCCAGCAGGTTGATGCAGGGGCAGTCTTTGGCGTACAGTCCGATATCCCATACGTGATTGTTTTCTGCGATGTTATTATCTCCATAGAGTACAATACCCTCGCAACCGGTCTCCCAGACATCGCATCCTTCTATGCGGCAATGTTCTCCCGGATTGTTGGCCAGAAGAATCTGACCTCCACCGCCAGCACCAACTGGCTGGCCTGTGGCTGGTGTTAAGCGGGGGTTGCCTACTTCGGGGAATGAGGTGGTGAGGCCGCCGATATTGATGCCTGCGTTGCCGGTGTTGCAGATCCGGCAGCGGATAATCTCGCAGGCACGTGTGCCGGTCATGCGGATGGCATCCTGTCGTGCGCATTCAAAATCCAGTCCCTCAAAGCGGATATGTTCCACTGGCTTCCGCTCTTCTTCGGGAAGGGGAAAGGCGCTGCGTGGTTTTTTCCAGTCGACATTCAGCCAGCCATGTGGATAGGGGATGGAACCTTCGAGGCTGATGATCTGGTCCAGCACGGGCGCCAGGACCTTGCCTGTGAATTTTTCATCTGGAGGATAGAAGTAAAGCATACTGTCCCTGCGGTCGAGGTACCATTCACCCGGCGCGTCGAGTGCATCAAGTATATTCTGAATGTAGAAGCGGTTGAGTGCGAGAAATCTGCCGCGACATTTGCGTACGGTTATCACGTGTTTATCAGGATCGACCGATTGGATCGGCGTGATTGCGAACATCCAGCCGAGGTTATAGGTTGATACGACTTCGGCCTGTGAGAGATCGCTCCATTGACTGAAGGGAAGGTCGCCTGGGCGGTAGATGATCTGGCTGCTGGATAATCGGCCCTGTGCCTGGCTTTCCGCATAAACATTTCCTCCGCTACGCGGGTGTGCGCTATCAAAGTTGGGATAACGCGCCAGAGTCTGGCGTTTCGAGAATTTTCCGTTGTCCTGGTAGAAAAGCTGCCAAAAAGTCACGCCGGACAGTCCCTGTTTTTTTAAGTCGGTGCAATAGATGTTGTTTGTCCATGGTTGCCAGCCTGTGATTTGACGGCAACCACGCAGGACGACGTGCTGGCCAGGTGCGGCTTTCCATGTTACCGGTGCCGATGCGGTTCCGCTGTCAAGAGGCGTGAGCGTCAGCGGTTCGGTTAGATCATAGGTGCCGCCACTGATTTCGATGTGGAGCGGCCCTGCTGGTCCTTGTTGTTTGCGCGCACGCACCGCTTCGCGTGCGCGGTGCAGGGTGGCGAAGGGTTTTTGAACCGTACCTGGCCAGTCATCGCGACCGTCAATCGCGACATGGATGGACGTGGTTTTCAGGTCCGGGCGGTCTGCAGCCTCAACGGCGGCGAGACAGTTGACGCTCAGAAGCGCAATTATAAGGAAAGGGCGCATTTTCATGGTTTTAAGGTGAAGGGAGCTGTGGCGGAGTCCAGCGGGGGCGGGTCTGGTATGGCCGGACAGGTTGGCGGTGCCCCATGTCGACAGCGTGGTTGATAAAAAATGGTTGCCGGTGATCATATGGTGCTTCCTTATCTCGCCTGATTACGGGTCATGCTGTGGAGTTCAATTTTATAAAAATAAATGATACCATGCAACAGTGGGCAGGTCAAAACAAGAAGTCTATATATCATCACTGGCTATTTTGCCGTGGGTTTTGGCTCCGGTGTAGATCCGCTGGGAGGGAATCGGTGAATACTTTGGAAAATTATGTTTGGAAATGAAAAAATATGATATCTTAAATTTGACTCTTTTCATTAAAATCCTGCATAATAAACAATGATGATGGGTTAAGGTGAATTTTTATCCGTCCCCTTGGGATGATAGCGAAAAAAAATCCGGGTTGTTGGCGAACAGGCAATGCTCAAGGAAATGGTCAGGACGAACGGAATATCACAGACGGGCGTGCGGTGGCGGTCTACGGCTTAATACGAATCTAAAAAAGATAAGTGCGAAAAATACGGAGTGAAAAAAGATGAGTGCGAAAAATACGAATCTAAAAAAGATGAGTGCTGAAAATATGGTGGCAAACCTGGCGGTTGCGGTGTGCATCGGGATCTCGGGTGCTGCTGAGGCTTCGCAAATCCGCCTTTTGGATCAGAACGCTTATTGGGATAAGCCGACCGCTTGGGTCGGTGGCAATGTGCCGACGACGGACGACTACGCCATCGTGGAAGGTACCGCTTACCGCAGGGTCTTTATCACGAACGAGGTCGCTGCGGTTGCGGCGCGGCTCACTCTCGCCACATCTGGAGCACCAGCGCGCACAGGACATTGTGTGATGACCGGCGGCAGCCTGACGTTGAGCGGCCATCTACTTATGACTGCTGGCTATGACGCCAACAAGGCGACCTTCGCACTCTCGGACGGAACCGTAAACATCGCCAACGGACGTGTCGGGCAGTTCGGGAGTGCCACCTTTACGCAGACCGGCGGCACGCTCGCGAGTCCGTACTGGATCATCGGGTAATACAGCGGTTCCTGCGGAACCAACGACCTTTCCGGGGGCGAGGTAACCGTCAGCACAGATAACGGGATGTTTATCGGCGACTTCAGCGGAGCCAGCGGCTCGTTCGGCAGCCGCTATGTGATCTTTGTGGATAATGAAACTCAGCGTAGCAACCAGTCGTTTGTTCGTGAAATATATAGTTAAATTCGGAAAATGAATAGTGCGGGTATTGGCAATGGGTGTTAAAGTAAAGTTGCTTTAGTGAACTTGGTATCGCAAAATGGGGTTTGTAAAGGAGTTAATATGAAGTTTTTGATTGGTTTTTGATTGTAGCAGCGACGCTTGCGCAGGGCGCGGGAAAAGACGGGGTGTTCAGTGTTACCGAGTTTGGCGCAATACCGGATGGAAAGACAGATAATACCGCGGCAATCCAGAAGGCGAACGATCCTCCGCGCGGACCGGGTGTGCCGCCTCTGCCGGAAGGGGATGCAGTTCTGCCGTTCGGCGTCGAGAATGTGCATTTCAGCGACATCTCTCTGGATTGCCGGAAGACACCGATTCAGATCTTGTTCGCTGAGGACACTAAAGTCAGCCGCATCCGCAACATCAGCTTTTCGAACATGACGATCCGCTCGCCCGAGTATCCTTCCTTTACCTTGCGTAAAGGGGATCATGTGAGCGACATTTTGCTGAGTAATGTGCGTTTTGAAATTCTGCCAGGCAGTACGAAACCCTTCGCTATCAGGGGTGTGGAACGTCTGACGCTAGACCGCGTGACATTTATAGATGTGGATGCAGGGAATCAGGAGAAATAACATTGGCTTACCTGCCATTCGTGCGAATGACCATTAATAAATTGAAATTCAAATGTAAGGAAAAATAATGATGCTATGGCGTTTTATTGTAATTGGTTTAGTCTTTTGTAGTGTGGTGCAGACTGGTTTGTCCAATGATTCTGTTTCAGCTGCGCCTGTCTATACAGCCGCAACCATTGATAAGCAGATCTATACCTGCTACCGTTCGTTCTGGCCGGAGCTGGAGATGACAGCGAAGTTCGGGGAAATGGGTATTGATACCCGCTGCTTCTTTGCCGCAAATGCGATTAATTCGGCCGGGTTTGAATACTGCAAGTATCCGCTGATCTGGAAAGGCATTAAAAAGTATGATTTTGCCGCTTACGACAAACAGGTGGATGATCTGCTTTCAGCTAATCCTGATGCGAAATTTCTCTGCATGATAGATCTGAATACGCCCTACTGGCTGACGCGTAAGTTTGCTTTGGACAGCTTTTCCGATATCTCACATGCGGCCGCTGATCCCAAGTGGATTAAAATCACTACGAAATGGATGCTGGATTTCATTGCGTATTCAGAGAAAAAATACGGGGATAAGATCTCGGCCTATATTCTCTCCGGCGGTGGTACCTCTGAGTGGTATGAGTATGATCGGGGCAAGAGCAGCCGTGTTAAGAATGCCGCCTGGCGGGGGTGGTGTAAGAAAAACGGGTTTTCGTTCGAAGGAGATGTCCCCCCAGAAACTACTCTGCGGAAAGCGGCGCATGATAATGCCATATACGATCCGGCAACTGAGATGAATAAAATCCAGTATTGGAATTTTCATAATCAGGTCATTGCCGATGCTGTTGTGGCTTTTGCTGAAGCGGCCCGACCTGAAATACCCAAAGAGAAGGAACTTGGGGTCTTCTTCGGCTATTACCTGGTCAGCGATAATAAGCTGGTCTCTTTTGGACATCTTGGATATGAACGGGTATTTGCCAGTCCTGATATCGATTTTATTATCAACCCAGGCACCTATAATGACCGGCAGATAGGCGGAGGAAGCGGTCCGCAGCTGGTACATGGTACGGCCCTGCGTTACGGCAAGCGCTGTCTGCATGAGATTGATCATCGTACGCACTGTGTTTCGGCGAATCCCATTGTTGGTCATGATGCCTGGAAAACGCAGGCTGATGATATTGCCGGACTTAAACGCGAGGCAGCCTTTTCCCTGATCAACCATATGTCGCTCTGGTGGTTCGATATGTGGGGGGGCTGGTATAAGACAGAGGCGAATCAGGAGTTAATAAAGAAACTGCAGAATATCTCTGATAAATATGTGAATGACCGCTCTGCCTCAGTTGCCCAAACGCTGATGATTGCCGACCCGCAGAGTGCCTGCTATCTCAATGATAAAGCCCCCCATGCCTCGGCAATGGCGCGTCAGTTCCGCGATAAGCTCAACAAAGTCGGTGCGCCCTTTGATGTCTATTCATTCAATGATATTCTCGTGATCGATCTCTCGCAATACAAGGTCATCTTTCTTCCGGCTATGTTGCTGATCTCTCCGGAGCGTGCAGAGATTCTAAAAAAATATGTGCTCAAGGATAACCGGACAGTGGTCTGGACCTATGCGCCCGGTATCTCGGATGGTAAGACTCTCGATACAGCGCGAGTTAAGCAGTGGACTGGAACTGCGTATGGAACACAGGGGCCGGCTAAGGTTGCTATGGACGGTTGGAACTCAGTCTATTCCCACGAATACAAAACCATGACCTCTGTGGCAATGAAAAAGATCATGAAGGAAGCTGGGGTTCATATGTACACTGATGATGTGAATCCGGTGTATGCCAATGAACGTCTTCTTTCGATACACTATAAGGATGGCGGCAAGAAGAAGGTACATCTTCCGCAAAAGTGTAAAAAGGTGGTGGATGTTTACTCCGGCAAGGTGGTGGCTGAAAATGCATCTGAGTTTACATACGATTTTATGACTCCGGATACGGCGCTGTTTGAGATTGTGAAGTAGTTTTTTTTAACCACAAAGAACACAAAGAGCACAAAGAAAGAGTCCCGGGGTGACGCACCTCGGCTACAGATGGTCTTGACTACGGGTACACCTTGCCGTATGATTTGTTCGATATCGGTATTGGTATCGGTAACGAAAATGAATTGGTATAACATGTTTATATGGTTGAAGAGAGTTTTCGTATTAGTTTGTCTCACCTGTATGTCAGCTTTTCTTGTCGGCTGCCTCAATACCGGCCACTCCCTGTATGTTAGTCCTGAGGGTGATGATATGGCAGCTGGTACACGCCGGGCTCCGTTCCGCTCGTTGCATCGTGCGCAGGAGGCTGCTCGAAGTTTAACTGCCGGGATGACCGGCGATGTGGTTGTTAATGTGGCTCCCGGAGATTACCGGTTGGACCGACCTCTGGCGTTTACCTCTGCGGATTCGGGTAGCAATGGGTGGCATGTGGTTTACCGCAGCAAGTCGGGACCGGGCAAGGCACGTATTATCGGCAGTCGGATTCTCACCGGCTGGCAACCTTATCGCGATGGAATCTGGAGAATCAATCTTCCTGAACAGACCCTTTTTCACACCCTTTATGAAAATGGCATACGGGTTCATAAAGCGCGCTTTCCTGATCGTGAATGCATCCTTGAAATGCCTGTCGCCTCCGGTAGGTATCTGACGACGGTCGACGGCACTCCAAAACAGAGTGATAAAGGTTCCTCACGAAAAAAGGGGTCTGGCTGGCTGATCTACCGGCAGGAAGATGCGCCGCCAGTGACGGATGTGACTAAGATGCGGATTCATATCTATCCCGGAGGTAAATGTGACTGGGTGCGCGAGGTCCATGCGGTTACTTCAATAGATCCGCAAACCCGGCGTTTGAACTTTGATAAAGATCCGTTTCATGGAGTGGGTACTGACGCACGCTTCTACCTTGAAGATGAACTCGGTTTCCTGAATGTCCCCGGAGAATTTTTTGTCGATGAGAAAGCGCATACGCTCTATTACATGCCTCTAGGTCAAGGACATCCTGATAAGCTGAATATTTCCTGCTCCGTTCTGAACCGCTTGATTCAGTTCAAGGGAGAGTCGCAGGAGCATTGTGTTAAAAACGTTGTTCTTGACGGTTTTGAACTTGCTGAAACCGATAACTCGCCACCTCGTCCTTATTGGGCCTATCAGGGAATGAAAGACGGGGCACTGGTCTGGATGAATAACGCCGAACATATCGAGATTCGCAACTGCCATCTCAAAAATGGAGGACGTACCGGGGTTATGATGATTGGACACAATGTCAGTAACCGGGTGACGGGATGTTGGATAGATCACATGGGACTTAATGGTGTCAGCCTCTGCAACAAGTTTCTTGCGCCCGGCGGTAAAGAACGCACCCCGGGACGTTGTATGTTCAACCGGATTGACAATACCCACATCAGCCATGTGGGTGAGTTGCATACCTATGCGGAGTGCGTAACGATCTTCAATGTCAGTAGTAATGTGGTAGATCACTGTCAGCTTGATAACTCTGTGCGGTATGCGATTACAGTGCGCGGTAATACGGGAGCGCAGTATGGGCCTCCTGTGACAACTTCTCATCCGCCAGCCAGAGGCAACCAGTTTCATCATATCAGCGTCTTCCGCTGCGGTCAGGATGGTGGGGATATGGGAGCATTGCACTGTGCCATGCTGAATAACCCCGGCGGAGGCTCTGTTAATACCTTTGATCAAATTACGGTAGCTGATTCGCAGGCAATTCCCTCTGTACAGGATTACGGACCGAACGGCATCTTTCTTGACTGGCCGAAGATGTCGATGGATCAGGTTTTTAAGAATATTCATATCATTCGTTCACAGGGTGGACCAATACGCAGCAACCGGCCCGATAACAAGGACTCGATGCAGTGGGAGAATGTGAGCTGGGAATCTGGCTTTTGTGAAGAGCTGATGGACTATGACCACATCGGTTTGACTCCGGAGTTCCCATCAGCTTTCGGCGGCGCCCCTGTGCGGGACAGGAAAGCTGTTAAGATCAGACGATTGGGGGGGGAGGCCGTTGCTTATAACCGTGCCGTGCTTTCGTGGGATGCTGTGGCTGGGTGCGACAGCGTGGAGTACATTATTAAACGTGATGGAAAAGAGGTTGGACGCAGCACAGTACCGCAGTGGTGTGCGGATCGTCTGAAGGAAAAAACCTCGTATCGTTACAGTGTCGCGGCCCGTTGTGGTGACTTTACCCCTTTTGGTTTTGAACGTGAATGCCGGGTCACCACGCCTGCGGACCGTACGCCCCCGCATCTGACCGGTGTACGTATGTCATCTGATGGCAAATGGGTGCGTGTGGCTTTCGATGAACCGGTTAAGCATCTACAGGCAAGTCTGAAAACAAATTATATATTTGCACCTGAGTTGACGGTGACTTTTGCTCGGCAACTCAGTTTGAATGTCGTGCAGTTGAGCGTCTCTGATTATTCAAAAAAGTCAGATTATATTTTGCGGGTGAAGAACATTGTTGATCACTCAGCCGCTGGCAATAAAATGACAGGCGACCACTCCATCCCGATGGATAAGTTTGATGCAACGGTTTGTTATGAACTGGAGTCTATGGATAGTGACCGTCTTATAGATAGCTCTGGTGGCGGAGGGGATGCGGTTTTGAAGAAGGGCGCAAAGGTTGAGGCCGGGTTGGGTCCTTACGGTGGTCCCGCACTTGTCCTGGATGGAATGCAGGGCTTTGCCCAAGCTCCGGCCGATCTGAATCTGGGAGCAGGGGATTTCACATTGAGCTTCTGGGTCTACCCGAAAAGCCAGGGCGGCGTGATTGCCTCCAAGGGGAATGGATTCGGCTCGATCAAGCAGTGGTCTTTAGGTTGTGGTGTCTTTCGCTGCAAAAACCACTACTTCAGGGTGGAGAAGGGTGCTGTCAAAAACAACCGCTGGACGCATCTAGCTTTTGTTCGCAAAGGCAAAACGGGTGTATGGTATGTGAATGCCCAGCCCAGCGGTGATACACATGATCTTTCGGTTATCGGACCTCTGATTAATGATCGCAAGCTGCGTGTCGGTCGCAGGGAGTATGAAAAGAATCCGATGTTCTTTAACGGCCGGATCTCTGACCTCTGCATATTCCCTAGGGCATTAACCCTGAAAGAGATTCGTTGCAATAGTCGATTGTAGGATGCGGAGGGCGGCGGCATGATGTACAGGGTGCGCGGAGGAGAGGGCGGGGACGGCGGCCAGCCGTCAGCTATCTCACGTGGGAAAGCGCACCCATTATTCTGCCCAACATTATTCCGTTACGCTATCTTCCCGTTGCATGGAGGGCCATAAGCGCTGCTGAATCGATTACATCAGGTGTCAACAATCGACCGACAGGTTCTGAGGAGTACCCCTGAAATTAGACGCTTTCCATAAAAATCAGCGAAGAATCAAATATTTTGCCGCTTGCATTAAAAAAAAAGATAAGACTATCCTTTATATAATTGAACTAGGTAAATTTGTTTTAGCATTCGCACACGGCGGGCGAGTTCTTGAGTTACTTATTGTACGCCGTGAACGGTTACAAAATTATATGAAAACAATTAAATCACTAAAAATGAAAATACTTAAAATTAATACGGTCAACATTTTATACGTTATCATATTTTGTTTAAGCTTTCCGTTTTCTGCTTTTACAGAAGTTATTACTTATCCTATTCCGTTAAATGAATCTAAATATGAAGCTTGCCTGTTGCAAATCAACGGAGAGCCGGTCGATGTTTATGCATGCCGTGTTTCCAAATTCCCCATTAACCAATGGTGGCCCGGTTACCAACGCCCAATAGAACAGACAGAAATAGCAGGTTTTGCCTATTGGGACATGAAAGGTAGTGTTGAAGTAGAAATCAACACAATGCAGGCTGTTAAGCAAGTGGTTGTACGTCCCTTATCTCTTGGTATAAAAGCAAAGGTAGAAGCCAATAAAATCAGTTTTAAACTGGATAGTATAATACCCTTGGTTATAGAGATGGACGGATACCATAAAGCATTGCATTTATTCCCTAACCCAATACAAAATGAAATTACGGTTCCGAAATCAAATATTTGTTGCCCTCAGTGCAGCTATTGCTCTCCGCAGTTAACTAATTTGCCGGATAATAAAAACGAGCATTCCTATTATTTTGGTCCGGGATTACATGATGTCGGAACTTTACAACTTGAAAGCAACGATTCGGTATATATTGCAGGTGGCGCAGTGGTTTACGGCAGCTTTATTGCCGATAATGCCGACAATATCCATATATGCGGCAGGGGAATACTGGATGGGGGCCACATTCAACGTGCTGATAAGAGGATAAGAGGCGGATTTGGATGTCTTCATTTTAGGAACAGCAGTAATATAACAATCAAGGGAATTATCCTTAGAGACCCTAATGCCTGGGGTTGTAACATCAGAAGATGTCAAAATGTGGATATTTCCAACCTTAAATTCATCGGGTTCTGGAGGTATAATTCAGATGGGATTGATATCTGGGATTCCCGTGATGTGTCCTTTAAAAATTGTTTTATACGCGCTTATGATGATGCCATAATCATCAGGGCCACCGGTCCTGATAATAACAAGATACACATCGATAATTGTGTCTTGTGGAATGACTGGGGGCTGAGTTTGGCGATCTCAGCAAGAGGGAACGTCAAAGCCGTTGAGGACATAACTTTTAAAAACATCAACATAATCCATGCATCCACCTGTGCGATAATAATAGGGAATTATAATGGAGCAAATATTCGAAATATAAATTGAAAAATAATATTGGTAACTGCTTATGAGACAATAGCTGATGTTGAATTGTGTGATTTATGTGTAGCTATTAAAATGAAGGAGTTAGTTTATGGAAAGGCTGAAAATTGTTCTGGGTGTCATAGCTCTATTCGCGTTGTCGTGTAATGCTACTACGGTCTGGCATTGGAGCGGTGGTGGCGATGGAGTGGGCGATTTTGAAACGCCCTCCAGCTGGGGAGAGGGTAGTGTGCCAGGGGTGACAAATTTTCTTGTTGTGCAACATTTGAGGGGGGCAACCTGAATGTCTCAGATACGGTGACGCTCGGAAAGTCTGGTCGCTATGGTGTGGGTACGTTGATCCTCGATAACTATGCGCAGTGTAATGTGTCGAATAGATTTTATATTGGCTATGACCTTGGTGCAACCGGTACGCTGGTCAATATCAATGGTCAGATTAACCTGCCAGTCGCAGGCAAAAGCTCTTATGTAGGGTACTCTGGATATGGAGCCATGACTGTTCTGGGGGGCACGACTTATATGCATAGTACTCCAGTCGTTGGCGTAAATAGTTCTGGTGTTGGCGTGTTGACTGTTTCAGGAGGAGTGAATACATTTGGTGATTTAACAGCTCAACTTACAATCGGCAATAGTGGAACAGGAACTGCCTTTGCAGATGGGGGCACAAACTACGCTCCCGGGGTGACTCTGGGAAATAATTCTGGCGGTTATGGTGAGATGACGGTATCAGGCGGTATATGGAACCTTAAGTCGCACTCGTATATTGGGAAATCCGGTGAAGGTGTGCTGACGGTTAATGGCGGTTTGTTTAAGGGTATAGGAGCATACTGTATCGGCCGTTATGACGGTGGTAAGGGCGATGTGACGGTTTCCGGTGGAACCATGGCGGGGAATAGTGAAATACGTCTGGGTGGTGCTTCGGGATCTGAAGGAAAACTGACTCTCACCGGTGACGGTATCTTGAAAGCACAGTTTATTGGGGAGCAAGACCCGGGAGCAAGCAGTGAATTAGTCTGTGATGGCGGAACCTTGCAGGTAATTCTTTCTTCTTCAGGATCGTTTATCCGTTCTCTGGATCATGTTTATCTGACAGCCAATGGAATGATGATTGATACTTTGGGGTGCAATACCAGTATTGAATCCGCATTGGAGGATGCTTCCGGGGAAGCCGGTAGCTTTACGAAACTGGGTTCCGGCTCCGTTACGCTGGCGGCTGCCCGCACCGCAACAGGTCCGGTTTCTGTTCTGCAGGGAACTCTGGTTTCCAGTAATGATCTGGCGGTTGCCGCATCAGGAACTGTATCGAAGATTGATGGCACTGTGACATTGACGTCAGATAAGCGTCTGATTATGAGCAGCGGTGCTGCGATTGCCGGTGTTGGAACAGTCACAAGGGTTACTTTGCAGGATAACGCTGTTGTTGCCCGTGATAAGGCCGACAGTGCAACGACACCGTTGATTATTAGCGATGGTATTGCCAATGACCGGGTGACAATCGCCCTCTCAGGCTATACACTGAATGATCTTACAACAGCATTGCCCTTGATCAGTGCGCCAACGAAATTTATTGATTTATCAAAGGTCACTGTCACGCTGGATGGGGAATCGCAGGCGTTTTTGATTGTGGTGTATGATGAAGTCGATGGAAAACAGGTGCTCTCTGTCAAGTACTCCGACGGGACTTTGATTCTTCTTAGGTAAATATAGTTGAGTTTGTGAACAGCAGATGATCAATGAATCAGATAAGCCGGTCTCCTGTTGCGCAGGACCGGCTGTTGCCTCAAAAATCAAAGTCTGTGTTGTCCCACGCATCTTACCTTGGAAATTATGGTTTAACGGGTCGTGGAAACGGCTACGCCTCAAGGCTTAAAGTTCGCTTAAGCCTGTACGCCCTGACGTGTGGGTGACAAGTTGAGCGTGTTGGTTTGAGCGGAGTGTGGGAGGGCGAACCTCCTGGTGAGCCGTTGCGGCGGCAGGGTCTACAGGGTGCGTGGACGAGAGGGCGGCGGCAAGGTGTACAGGGATACGCGGACGAGCTTTTTGCCCCGCTTCGCGGGGACGGCAGTAGCCTCAAAAATCAAAGTCCGCTTAACCCTGTACCCCCGTGCCTTGGAGATTATGGATTAAGGAGCTTCGCGGGTACGGTTGCGGCTGGATCACTTGGCATTTGCCACTTGCCATTACGTTTCAAAGTCCGCGCTGCCCCACGCACCTTGCTGGTTAACTTGAAAAACATAAGGCCCATAGGGCTCATCAGGCCCATAACGCTCATAGGGCTCATCTGGCCCATAACACTGCTGACCCATAACGCTGTCGATAGAGCAATGCTTGTTAACTGAGCTTTATCGTAACTTGCTCGCGAGTTGCGAGGTTCTTACTATTGCCCTAAATTGCCGATGCGTCTGAAGCAAAGAAGTGATTCAGCGGGTGTGGACTTTTTGTTGGGTGAGTGTTAGAATATTTTCTATGAAAATAAACACTATTCTCTTTATCTGCCTGTGGCTGGGCTATCTGCCTCTTTTCTCTGTTGATCTTCAGGCAGTTAAACCTGTCCTCACTCTTGTGGCCGACACGGTGCTACTGTCAATAGGGCCGGAAGCACGAACGCTTGAGTTCACCGATAAATCATCAGGCGTCAATTATGCTGATGTTCGAACAAGGCCGTCTTTCGTGTGCGTCAAGCGGGATGGTAAAATTATTCCCGCCGATAAAGCGGCCATAGTCGCAGGAAAGCTGCATTTCGATTTCGGTGATACGGATATCCATGTTACACTCAAAATTACAGGCGTCAGTCACAGCATCGTGGTGGAGGTTCTGTCGGTAACAGGCGCAGGAGTGGAAGAGTGTATTTTTGTTCATTTGCCTCTAACATTAAAGGGTTCTTCTGATGCATCTTGGTTGGTGGGCGTTTAAAACGTGGTCTGGTCCGCAGGGCGAACCGACCTTTACTGATGACATTGAGTATCTGTGCTGCAAGGCGATCGGTAATGATGTCGGACTTTCGCTGATGGGGGTGAATCCTCAATCATTTGCGAAGAATTCCACTCTGCAGCGTCTTGGCGGCATTACCCGTAAGTATGAAGCGTTACGGCATGCGAAGACATTTTCTGAATCTATCAAGGCTCAACTGCGGGTGCCAGGTGATGAGTTTACGCTTGAGCAGGATGCTGAAGGAGCGTTGAAGCTCCGCCCCATGCAATGCCAGAAGCAGAAAATTGCGCAACTTGGGCAAGGTTTGGTAAAAAATATACGCCTCCGTTGAATCTCGGTAGTGAACGGGCGCTGGGTATATGGGTGCACGGTGATGGTAAGGGCGAAGTTCTGAATATTCAGCTTGCGTGTCCGTCGCATGTTGTTGCCGGACTTGGTGAACATTACATTGTCGTGGATTTCAAGGGGTGGCGTTACTTTGAGCTGATCGAATCCGAAGGTGAGCGTCATGCCGATTATTCCTGGCCCTATGGAGGACGTTACTTGATTTATCGTGAACGTATCGACTATACCAAGATTGAAAAATTAAAGATTTGGGTTAATAATCTGCCTGCCAACGGCAGTGTCAGTTGTACTCTCAGCCCTGTTTGTGCAACACCGCTTGTTAAGGCGAAAATAAGTAATCCGCGTGTCAAAGTGGGTGATCGCACAGTGGTATTCCCCGTGCAGATGGAAAGTGGCAGTTATCTGGAATTTTATCCTCCGAATGATTGCCGTGTCTTTAGTGCCGATGGCAATTTGCAGCAGCAGGTGAAGATTAGCGGTGAGCTACCGAATATTGCGACAGGGGGCAACCGGTTACACTTTGACTGTGACAGCGCGTCAAATGTTAATCCCAGAGTGCGTTTGACCACCTTTATGGTTGGCTCTCCTTTGATCTCTTCCGCTCAATAGATTTCCTCTCTATAGCAACATAGAAGATTGTTAGTTGTTTTACCATAGGCATCCCGTAGGATGCAGGCTGTTAGGCTTTAGGTGGTTAGACTTTTTGAAAATCACAATTTAATACACTTCCTTTTTTAAGATCGTTTGATAATTTCAAACAATTACCAGGCGCTTTTCACCCAA
Source organism: Kiritimatiellia bacterium (assembly GCA_027858965.1). Taxonomy (GTDB): domain Bacteria; phylum Verrucomicrobiota; class Kiritimatiellia; order RFP12; family UBA1067; genus M55B167. Next base: position 20,279 of record JAQIBS010000009.1, on the reverse strand, counting down.
CACCCAACAGCCTATAGTCCAAAGCCTAAAGCCTCTACGTCCCAATGGGACGCTAGTATTATTTTTTCAATAAAAAATCGATTGACTTAACTGTAACGTCAAATCCACTGGAGATTTCCATGAATATACGTGATCATTTCCTGTACGAGTATAAAGAGCATATTTGCTGGCAATACACCTGCGTTGACAGAATAGTTTTAAACGGAATGTTTTTATTTGGTCAGACACCTGGTGGATTCAGGCTTTGGTGCGCACATTTTTCGGTGATGACAGTAATCTGTCGAATGATAAGTTGCGATCTTTGGCCGGTGATTTCTCCCGCAGGGTCACACACTGGACAAAGAAAAACGAATTGCCTCTGATCTCATGTATGAAGGGTGTTCGTAAGAGCGATGTTTCCGCTGGATATACGGAAGAGGCAGATTCGAATACTGGGGACGGCCTTCATCGAAAGGTGAAAAACGTTTGAAGAATTATTGGAACTTATTCACATAAAGGTGGCCTGAATCATGGCAACGACAACATGCTTAGAGGATATTCATGTTTGTCTTGCCCTTCGTGGAAGGGCCTAATGGGACGGTGTTTGCTTTCAGCCCGGAAAAGCTTAAGGTTATGGAGTCTGCGGTGTTTCGGCCATTATAAGGGTTGCTAATCTCGTTGGAAAAGCCCTTTTTTTAGAGGCCGAAATGGCCGATTCGGGAGTTGAGGTTATTTGGCTGTAACTTTGAATTGCTCAAATGGGCTCAATTTGGTTATAATAGATAACTTTCCGCATCGAAAGGGTCGATGTATAAATTGATTGATTGGGAGCTTATATGCCGAATACTATTTTAGTTGGTTCGCAGTGGGGTGATGAAGGTAAAGGAAAAATTATAGATGTCCTTACATCACAGGCTGATGTCATAGTCCGTTTTCAGGGTGGAAGCAATGCCGGTCACACGGTTATAGCTGAGGGAAAGAAATATGTTCTGCATTTGATTCCTTCAGGTATTTTGCATCCTGGTAAGTTGTGCGTTATTGGTAACGGCGTTGTTATGGATCCTCTTGATCTGTTGAAAGAGATTGATATGCTGCGTGAGCAGGGAATTGATCTTGAGGGCCGAATATTTATCAGTGATCGCACTCATATGGTTATGCAGTGGCACAGGGCTTTGGATTCTGCCGATGAAGCACGTCGCTCAGATGCAAAGAAAATTGGAACGACTGGTCGTGGAATTGGCCCTGCCTACGGAGCTAAGATGGGGCGGACCGGTTTTCGGGTGGGTGATATGCTTTCCCCTGGTTTTCTGGACAATGTCCGGAGTGATACTGAGGATGCAAATAAAATCCTGGTCTCAATGGGTGCACCTGAGCTTGATGTTGAAGAGATGGTGGCAACCTATAAGAGTGCTTCAGATTTGCTTAATAAGTATATTACTGATTCAGTCTCCTTTATTAATAATGCGGACCGTGATGGCAAGAGTATTCTTCTGGAAGGTGCTCAAGGTACAATGCTGGATATTGATTTTGGTACTTATCCGTTTGTTACCTCTTCAAATCCGACTGCTGGCGGTGCCTGCACCGGCTCAGGACTCTCCCCGCGTAAGATTGATCGCGTTGTCGGTGTAATCAAGTGTTATACAACACGTGTGGGTGCTGGACCGTTCCCGACTGAACTCTTTGATGAGATGGGTGAACAACTGCGAGCGGTTGGAGGCGAGTTCGGTGCTACTACCGGCAGACCGCGTCGCTGTGGATGGTTTGATGCAGTTGTCGGCCGTTACTCTGCTATGGTGAATGGCGTTGATTTCTGGGCCATGACCAAGTTGGATGTCCTTGACGGTATGGAGACGGTAAAAATCTGTACGGCATATGAGCGTGATGATGGAAAAATTTATGATGTGTTTCCTGCTGACTTAAGTGTGCTTTCACGATGCAAACCTGTTTATGAAGAGATGTCAGGCTGGATGTCAAAAACAAGTGATATTACCCGCTATGAGGATCTTCCTTTGAAGGCGCGTGCTTATGTGGAACGTTTGGTTGAGTTGATCGGCGGTCAGCTGGGCATTTTGTCTGTAGGCCCTGCACGTGAGACCACGTTGCGCCTGGGTTTATAAGTTTGACTCATATGCAGGCAAAAAAATGACGGCTGACAGCTCAAATAAGGTTCCGAATCACATTGCTATCATAATGGATGGCAATGGCCGTTGGGCACAGCAAAGGGGTAAGCCCCGTCTGGAAGGTCATAAAGCCGGCTCGGAAACGGTGCGTTGCGTTATGGAATATTGCCGTGATGCCGGGGTGCGCTATCTGACTCTATATGCTTTCAGCACAGAGAACTGGTCTCGTCCAGATGATGAGATGAAAGGTTTGATGTTGCTTCTAAGTTCTTTTATTAAGAGATATGAAAAGGAACTAATTGAAAGAAAGGTTCGGCTTCGTGTGATCGGCAGACGATCCGACCTGCCTGCTCATGTTCTCGATCCCCTTGAAAAAGTGGAGAAAGCGACGGCGCAGTTTGAGACCCAGCTGATTGTAGCTTTGAGCTACAGTGGGAGAAGCGAACTTGTGCATGCGGTTAAATCGATTGCATCGCGTGTCGCTTCAGGCGAGCTGACAGTTGATGATGTGGATGAGGATCTGATCACGAATAATCTTTACGCTCCGGATGTGCCGGACCCTGATCTGATTATCAGGACCAGCGGCGAGATGCGTGTCAGTAATTTTCTTTTATGGCAATGCGCTTATAGTGAATTTTTCATTACCGACGTTCTTTGGCCTGACTTTAGGGAGGATGAGTTTAAGCGTGCTCTAGTTGTTTACTCTCGACGTCAGCGAAGATTTGGAGGGGTAGCAGAATGTTGATACGTAGAATATGCGCCGGGCTGGCAGTGGCCACTTTTTGGATTTTAACAATGTGTTACCTGCCTAGCATTGTTATTTTTGCTGTGCTGTTGGCAATGTCTGTTGCTTGTCAGCGTGAATTTTATGGAATGATGAAGCAAAGAGGCGCTGAGGTTGAGGATCATCTTGGTGTTGCAGCAGGCCTTATCTGGCTGGCTTTGGTATATATTTATCCACCCGAAGTTTTGAAAACTATGAAATGGGGTGGTGAGCTGGGCGCATTGACAATCGGTCTCTTTGTCTTTCTGCTTCTTGCCCGGGTCATGTTTAATTCTAAAGTTAAGAATCCTGTTGAACGGGTTGGCGTAACTCTCCTTGGTTTTTTCTACCTACCCTTCATGTTGAGTTATTTCATTCGGGTCGCTCAGTGGGGTGCTCTCAAGAGCTGTGAGATACCGGCCTGCCGTACCGGAATATTTCTGGCTGCCTTTGTGGCTGTGGTTGTTAAACTGGGGGATGTTGGCGCTTTTGGTGTCGGAATCTCATGCGGTAAACATAAGATGTGCCCTTCGATATCACCCAAAAAATCCTGGGAAGGTTTAGCCGGCGGTATGATTGCATCGGTTTTAGCCAGTATTGCTATGGCTGCTGTCGCGCGCCGGTATGAATGTATTTCAGGCGGAGTGCTTGAGAGTGTCAGCATGCTGACAGTTGCCGCTCTGGGATTGGTTCTCGGTCTGACAGGTGTGATTGGTGATCTTTTTGAATCTATGTTTAAGCGTAGTGCTGAGATCAAGGATTCAGCTGGCCTGCTCCCTGGCATGGGAGGAATTCTTGACATGTTTGACAGCTTGATATTCACCCCGGCTGTTATGTATTGGTTTTTAATATGGACCTCATAGGCACTTTAGGAATTTAATGAAGTCGATTGTTATTTTAGGGAGTACTGGTTCTATTGGGGAGAACGCACTGCGGGTGGTGAAATCATTACCCGGTCAGATGCGCGTTGTTGGATTGGCTGCTTCAACCAGTGCTCAAAGAGTTATCGAACAGGCTGTTGAATTTGGTGTTCGCCGCGTTGCTATTAAGGATGCCGCCGCTGCGGAGATGGTTCGTGAACTGGCCGCTGAGCATGATATCGAGGTTCTTTGCTCTGATGAAGGCGTTGCAGAACTGGCCGGATCTCCCGATGCTGATATTGTTATCTGCGCTTTAGTCGGACTATCAGGACTGCGTCCGGTTATCGCGGCAATTGAAGCTGGTCATGATGTGGCTCTAGCCACTAAAGAGGTTCTGGTTGCTGCAGGTCAGTTGGTTATGGATCTAGCCAGGAAGCATGGCGTAAATATTCTGCCCGTTGATAGTGAACATAGTGCCCTGTTTCAATGTATGCAGGCTCAGGATGCATCGCTGGCCTGTATCCAGCGAGGTACGGGTTCTGTGCCGTCTGAAGGACCGGGATCTCCTGTGAAAAAACTGGTGTTAACCGCATCCGGTGGCCCTTTTGCCCGACAGGCTGATGTGGACTTTGATTCTGTTACGATTGAAGAGGCTCTTAACCATCCGAGGTGGAAGATGGGCCCCAAGGTTACCATTGATTCAGCCACCATGATGAATAAAGGCTTTGAGATACTTGAGGCCCGTTGGCTTTTTAATGTTCCCGTAGAGCAGATTGATGTGGTTGTTCACCCAGAGAGTATTGTACACTCTATGGTCAGCTTTGTGGATGGTTCTACTTTAGCACAACTCGCTGATCCTGATATGCGTCTTGCCATTCAATATGCATTGACCTGGCCTGATAGATATCCATTAGATATTTCATTAACGGATTTGATTGCACAGCAGAGCTTAACGTTTTATAAACCTGATGAGCTGCGTTTTCCCTGTCTGCGTTTGATACGTGAGGCTGCTGTTGCCGGTGGAACTATGCCGGTGGTGGTTAATGCGGCGGATGAGGTTGCAGTTGTGGCTTTTCTTGCCGGCAGATTACCGTTTGCAGGAATTTGGCGTGTGATCGAAGCAACCATGCGTGCTCATGTAGTGCGTGAATGCAGTTCGCTTGAGAGAGTTATTGAAGTGGATCAATGGGCCCGCAGTTGCGCTGAAAAGCTGGTGGGGATGCGCAATTAAGAGGTAGTTTAAGTTTGGATTCCTAATGATGAAAAACAAGAAATTGAGAAATCAGCTAAGTGCTTGTAGCTGGTAGTCTGTAGCTGGTAGCAAAAATGTAGAGCAACCTACAAGCTACATGCCACAAGCTTCAAGCTGGGTTGCGGGCAGAGCCCGCTTTAAGATCTAAATGTTTTATTAATAATTGAATGAGGTAGATGTGGAAATTTTAGTAAAGATATTATCTGGTGTAGGTGTCGCTCTTTTATTCAGCCTTGCGGTTTTTATCCATGAGCTGGGCCATTTTCTGGCAGCTCGCTGGTTGGGTTTGCAGGTAGATGCATTTTCTATCGGTTTTGGTCCAGCTATCTGGAAAAAGAAAATTGACGGCTGTGAGTACAAGATAAGCTGGATTCCCTTTGGTGGCTATGTGGCCCTTCCTCAACTTGATCCATCCGGTATGGATAAAGTCCAGGGTAGTCAAGGCGATGATGACAAGGCAGAAGACGAAGATCACGAACCTGAACTTCCTGATGTGGCTCCCTGGAAGCGTATTGTTGTTTCGATTGCCGGTCCTCTAGGCAATGTGGTTCTGGCTGTTATTCTGGCCGCTGTGATTGCGCTTTGGCCGGGTGAATTTATGTCCATCACAAGCACCCGTGTAGGACATGTGGAAGAGGAGTGCGCTGCCTATAAGTCCGGTTTGCGTGCAGGCGACAAGGTTCAGTCAATAAATGGTACCAAGGTAAGCAGCTGGTATGACATGCTGGTTGAATTTCAGCTCTCGGGCAGCTCCGGTTCAGCAGACTTTGTTGTGGATCGTAATGGCATTATTGATGTGATGAAACTTGCGTTTTCAACCAATAACGTGATGGGCATGCAGATGCTGGAAGGGGTTTTCCCTGATGGCCAAAGTATTGTCGGTACTGTAATGGAGGGTTCCTCTGCCGAAAAGGCCGGTTTGCAGCCTGATGATGTTATTCTGTCAATGGATGGAACTCCTGTCCTGGGTTCATCCCATTTTGCAGGGATGGTCGAGAAAAAGGGAGAGAAGAGCTCCATACTGAAAATTTTACGCAATGGGGAGAAACTGGAAGTTGAGGTATCTCCGAAGTATAGTGAAGAACATGAACGTGTGCTGGTTGGAATTGTCTGGAATCAGAAGCAACTGCCAGTCAAACCCTGGATGGCTCATAAGGGTTTATATGCACAGTTGAAATGGGATTGTATGTCGGTGGCAAGAGTTCTGAAAGGGCTTGTTGCTCCTAAAACAAAGGGTGAACGCGGCGCTATTGCAAAAAACCTTGGCGGCCCTGTTATGATTATCACAATGCTTTACGACTCTGTTCGCAGTGGTTTTCTTGAGTCAATTGGTCTGTTGCGTATGCTCTGTATCAATCTGGCGATCCTGAATTTGCTGCCCTTGCCTGTGCTGGATGGCGGACATGTCTGTTTTGCAATGTTTGAAGTTATCACTCGTCGCAAACCTCATCCGAAAGTTGTGGCCACGCTGGTTAATGTGTTTGCTGTAATTCTAATTGGTCTGATGATTCTACTTGTTTTCCGGGATGTTGGCAGACGTTTTAAAGTGAGCCGCGCGCAAGAAGAGGTAGCGGCGGAAGAGATTATCAGTAAGTAATAGCGGCAAAAAGGCATTGAGCAGCCTATAGCCTGTAGTGGGTAGCTGGTAGTCTGTAGCGTGTAGCTGGTAGCTGGTAGCTGGTAGCCTGTAGCGTGTAGCGTGTAGCTGGTAGCGGATGCCCCCCTCACGTGGTATTGGTTCGCCGGGTGGGGCACCCGGCCTACAGTTGCGGTGCCACTTGATCTGAGCGATGTCTCTGATCGGGCCTAGTAGCTATTGCTCAATTTCTGCCGTGATAAAACAAGAAATTGAGAAAGCAGCTAAGTGCATGTAGCTGGCAACAAAAATGCAGAGCAACCTACCAGCTACCAGCTACCAGCTGCAAGCTGCCTGCTGGGTTGCGGATGGAACCCACATTAGTTGCTATTCAATCAACTTCTGTCACGAAAAACAAGAAAGTCAGGCAACTATTTTTGTAAGTTGTTGACTAAAGCTGCGACGTTTAAAACACAATGGGACATTGGAAACAAATAGTTCCGTTCATCACAAGAGCTTAATTTGGTTGCGGCTGAAAGCAGCTTTAGGTGATAGTTTTTATTTGTGCTCAGGGGAAGTAATTATTATGGATCTAAACCGTAGAGATTGCCGTCAGATATCAGTAGGCGGTGTTTTGATTGGTGGCGGGGCGCCTGTCTCGGTGCAGACTATGGCTAATGCTCATCCTCTTGATGAGGCCGCTCTTCTCCAACAGATTGTTGAGTCGGCTGAGATCGGCTGCGATCTTGTTCGTTTGACAGTTCCCGATGCAGAGGCTGTTAAGGTTTTTAAGTTGGTAAGAAAACAATCTCCGGTTCCCCTGATTGCCGATATTCATTTTGATTACCGTTTGGCTGTGGCATCTATTGAGGCCGGTGCTGATGGACTCAGGATTAACCCTGGAAACATTGGTGGTGATGATCGAGTCAAGGCTGTGGTGGATGCGGCACGTAAGAATAAAATCCCTATCCGTATCGGGGTGAATGGCGGATCACTTGAAAAAGATATTTTAAACCGGCATGGAGCACCTACCGCCGAAGCGCTGGTTGAGAGTGCTTTGCACCATGTGGCGCTGATTGAGGCGCAGGGATATCATGAAATTAAAATCTCGGTTAAGGTCTCTGATGTTCTACGTACTATTGAAGCATACCGGTTGCTTGCGGAACGCTGTGACTATCCTTTACATCTCGGTGTCACGGAAGCTGGCACATTCCTGCCTGGAACAGTTCGTTCCTGCGTTGCGATGGGGGCGTTGCTGCTGGAGGGTATAGGCGATACCATTCGTGTCTCGCTAACCGATAAGTTGGTGAAAGAGGTTCGGGTCGGGGTTGAATTGCTGCGCAGTATCGGCTTGAGGGCTCCAGGGGCCTCTGTTACGTCCTGTCCTACCTGTGGTCGCACCCGTGTTGATGTTGCCGGCCTGGCTACCAAAGTGGAAGAACGGCTTGAAAAATTCTATTTTGAAAATCCGGATGCGGCTCATCCGCATGTCGCGGTTATGGGTTGCATTGTTAATGGTCCGGGCGAAGCCAAAGAGGCCGATATTGCTGTTGCCGGGGGCGATGGTAAGTTTTTTCTCTATTTGAAGGGCGAACGCGTTAAGATAATTGATGAAGCCGATGCTCTGGATGAAATTGTGAAACAGGTAAAAGATTTCAGGGAAGAGGGCAGTTGAAGTTGAACTCGTATGTATTAACCGTTATGGCGATCGTGTAAGCTGGTCGTTTAAGAGGGCGAGTAATCGGCCCCTTACCCTGTCGTCAAAAGCGACTCACATTCGGCCCGTTTGGCCCATAACGCTATCAGCGTGGCATGAAAGAATGAGTTTATGGAGGGACGGCGGCCTGCCGTCAGCTAGATCAGAAATGGATTTTTTTAGAAAAAAGGGAGTTGAAAAAATGAAGAATGCGTTATTGTTAGCTGTTGGTATGACGGGAATGAATTTGTTTGGTGCGGGAGTTGTTGAACCTGCTAAACAGTTGAAACTTGTTCAGGATGTGGATGTCGTGGTTGTGGGTGGATCATCCGGTGCGGTAGCGGCGGCCTGCAAGGCCAAAGAGTCTGGTGCCTCTGTGTTTCTGGTTGCACAGCGTCCTTTTCTCGGAGAGGATATGGCCGCCACATATCGTCTGCGTTTGAGTGAAACAGAGGATACCCGCTGTGCTCTTTTAAAACCGATCTTTGCTCCTGAACCACCGACTAGAGCTATTATTCCTTTTGTCTATAAGTTTAATAAGAAAGCAGATCCTGTTCATCTGGATAAAACCGGTAGTATGCTGGCCGACGGTAAATGGGTCAATGCGCCCAGCGATAGTGTTCAGTTCAGTGAGGATGTCGAAATCGCGATTGACTTGACTGAAGAGTGCGATATTGACGGACTCGCGGTCTATGCCTACAGCCGCAGTGGCGATAATGCTTTCGGAACGGAATCTATTGAACTCCTTGGCATGGATAAAGGTGGTAACTGGAAAACAATTGCTAAAGTCAACGAGGCGGAAAAAACCGGACAAAAAGAGTGCGTCGTTTATAAAATTCCCGTCAATGGGAAATATCGCAATCTGAAAATCAGGGCTGTTAAGGCGGATGATTCCACTCGCCAGTTACTGGGGGAAGTTACGCTTTATTCTAAAGAGCTCATTGAGAATCAGCCACCGCCTGTGCTGAGTACCACGCCTTTTAAAGTGAAGCGGTTTTTAGATCAGGCTCTTCTGGATGCGGGCATCTCCTTTATTACCGGTTGCGCCTCATCAGAAATTCTGGTTGATGAAAATGGTAAACCCGCTGGAGTGATTATCTCTAATCGGAGTGGACGGCAGTGCGTAAAAGCCAAAGTGATTATTGATGCTACTGAGCGTGGTGTGGTTGCTCGTGCAGCCGGTGCTGAGGCAACACCTTTTCCTGCTGGTAAATATACTTTTAAACGGGTGGTCGTTTCCGGTGAAGCTCCCAAGGCGGAGGGTGTTCGGGTTAAAGAGCTTTTTGGCGTTTTTGATGCCCATGTCTCAGGTATCAAAGCTCCTGCCGGTATGCCCTCTATGATTAAAGGGCGTATGTATGAGTGTGAGATTGATTTGATGATGAAAGATGGCTCTGTACGTTCTTTTGCCGAGGCGGAACAGCGTGCCAGAGATTTAACATTTGTTCCGACCCAGCTGGATGAAGCAGATCAGCTCTTTTTAGTTGCACCTGATAAAATCAGATGCATCGGTTCCTCAGATCGCTCATGGCAGGGGGTTGATAAACTTGATGTCAATTGCTTTAAACCTCAAAAAACAGAGAATCTTTTTGTTCTGAGTGCCATGGCTGATATCTCTCGTGAAGCAGCTGCTGAGATGCTGAAACCTGGTAATTTGATGGCAGTCGGTGAGTTAGTTGGTGCTGCCGCAGCAAAAGTTTCCCAAAAACGTTCTCAGGTTAAAGATGTTAAATCGGTTTACAGTGCCCAAACGGCGGGTCAGAGGTGCAAAGTGATGGAGGTGGATGAAGGTTTCCCACCCTATCTCTGCAATACAATGGGATCAGTCAAGGTCAATGCCCGTGAACTGCCGGTACTGGCTGTATGTGATGTGGTTGTCGCCGGTGCCGGAACTGGTGGAGCCCCAGCTGGTATCAGTGCGGCCCGCCAGGGTATGAAAACGATTGTCTGTGAGTATATTCATAAGATGGGTGGTGTTTCTACTGATGGCCTGATCGGCATCTATTATTATGGTAACCGTGTTGGTTTTACGACTGAAATTGATGAAGGTGTTAAGAAAACCGGAGCGGTTTTTGTGCAGGCTAAGTCAGAGTGGTATCGTTCTGAAAATCGTAAAGCCGGTGCTGAAATCTGGTATGGCACCTTGGTTACCGGGGCTGTGGTTGAGGGGGATAAACTGACGGGTGTCGTAGTGATTACACCTCAGGGTGAGCGTGGCGTCATTCGCTGTCAGGTAGCCATTGATGCCACCGGTAACGCTGTTCTGCCTGCAATGGCGGGTGTTGAAACCCAGTTTATCAATAAAGAGGAGATTGCCTTACAGGGGGTTGGGCAAACACCCAAAACGCTTGGTGCCAGTTATACCAATACAGATATCGGCTTCCTGGATGATACCGATGCCGCGGATATGTTCTTCTTTGCTCTGCGGACCCGTATGAATATGAAGGGTAATGTCTGGGATCAGGCCCAGGTCATTAACAGTCGCGAACGTCGTCGGCTGGTTGGCTCTTTTTATATGTCGCCTATGGATGTAATGAATGAACGCACCTATCCCGATGTGGTTGTGCAGACCCGGAGTAACTTTGATTCTCATGGCTATACAGTGCATGAGCAGTACTTTATTGAAGATCCCGGACATCATGCGATGATGGTAAACCTGCCGTTGCGTTGCATGCTGCCGAAAAAACTCAATGGTCTTCTGGTGATTGGTTTGGGAATCAGTGCGCATCGTGATGCTATGCCAATTCTGAGGATGCAACCTGATGTTCAGAATCAAGGTTATGCTGCCGGGGTGGTTGCCGCTGAGGCAATTAAAGCAGGGGTAGATCTGCGCGATGTGGATATCAAGGCGGTTCAAAAGAAGCTGATTGCTAAGAAAATTCTGCCCGAAGAGGTTCTTACAATGAAGGACAGCTTCCCGCTTGCTGATGCAAAGTTTGTTCAGGCTGTTAAAGATTTAGCGGATAATTACAAGGGGCTAACCGTCATCTTAACCGACTATGATCGCAGCATTCCTCTTCTGAAAAAAGCATTTGTCCTGAGCTTAACACCTGAAGCGAAATTCATCTATGCTCATGTTCTGGCAATGATGGGACATAAGGATGGAGAGGATCTGCTGATTCAAAAACTTAATAGCAGTGAGTGGGATAAGGGCTGGAACTTCCGTGGTATGGGCCAGTTCAATCGTAGTGTCAGCTGGGTCGATAGTTACATTATAGCACTGGGACGTGCCCACTCTAAGAAGGCACTTCCCGCTCTGGTAGTGAAAGCTAAATCATTGAAGAGCGAGAGTGAGTTTTCGCACTATCGCGCCCTGGCGCTGGCTTTTGAGTCAATTGGCGATAAATCAGCGGCACCCGCCCTGGCCGGTATGCTGGCGGTTCCCGGCGTCGGAGGTAAAAGCTTTGTGATGGGAGTGGAGATGCCGATTATCAAGGGATATGCAAATAAATCCGGTGATAAAGAGCGTTCCGACTGCTTGCGGGAGATTTCCTGTGCGCGGGCGCTGTTTAATCTTGGTGATTACCAGGGCGTGGCAGAGAAGGTGTTGCGGGCCTATGCGGGTGATCCCAGGGGGGTGTACTCAAAGCATGCCCGCATGGTTCTGGGAGAGCTGTAGAGTCAGGCGCCAGAGGTCAGAGGTCAGGAGTCATCTGAAAGGTCTTGCTGCGTCATTTGGTCGTGCGTCGTTTGTCCGGCGAAGCCCGAAGGGCGTAGACGGATGCGTCACATAAACTCGGCCACTGAGTCAAAAATCAAGGAGTGTACAAAATGTTAAATCGAAGATCGTTTATTAAAAGTTCAATCTTTGCTGCCGGGGCGGCATCGCTTGGCATCACAGAGATCACCTATGCCGCTACGGGAGCTTCCACTCGCTGGGCACTGCTTTCGGATACCCATATTCCTGCTGACAAAAAAGAAGTTTGGCGTGGGTTCTCAATGATTGATAATTTAGAGGCACTTCTTCCCGGGGTGGCGGAATCAAAGCCGGATGGCATTGGTATTACCGGCGATGTGGCACGTTTGAAGGGGCTGACAGAGGATTATGCCGTTGTTAAGGAATATGTGGAAAAATTGGCGCAAACGGCTCCGGTGCATATGGCATTGGGAAATCACGATAATTTCAAGAATTTCAATGCTGCCTTTCCGGTAACCGAGGGTGAGAAAGCTCCTGTTAAGGGAAAACATGTTACCGTGATTAACTCCGGTCCGGTTCGCATGATCTTTCTGGACTCCCTGCAGATGACTAATAACACCGCAGGATTGCTGGGGAAGGCGCAAAGAAATTGGCTGGATCAATATCTCAAGGACTCAGATAAGACCCCGACTCTTCTGTTCCTACATCACTCCTTTGGCGACAGTGATGGAAGTCTTCTGGATGATATTCGCTTCTTCCGGGTGATAACGCAGCACCGCCATGTTAAAGCGGTTTTTTATGGTCACTCGCATAACTACAGTTTTACAAAAGCGGAAGATCTTGACCTGATCAACCTTCCCTCAACGGCCTATGCTTTTGGAAAGAAGAGCTCTGTCGGTTGGGTTGATGCAACCTTTACTGCGACTGGCGCCACTCTTAAACTCAATGCCACAGCCGGTAATAAAGAGCAGGATGGTGAGGTTACTGAAATCAAGTGGCGGGTTTGATTTTGTTGTAGGATGTAGTGTTAGTTAAAATAAAAAAACCGGCTATAAAAGCCGGTTTAAAAATGGTCGGAGCGGAGAGATTTGAACTCTCGACCTCTTGCACCCCAAGCAAACGCGCTACCAGGCTGCGCTACGCCCCGACAAAATCTATTTGGTGTAAGTGACGCGCAGTATATCAGTTTGTGTGATGTGACGTCAAACCCTATTGTGCTCCTTGCTTAAAAGGATCACTTTAAGGCGTAGCCTGCTCATAAACTGGCCCTTCCACAATTCAATTCCGTGCAACGGAATCGTATAATGCGCGGCGAGCGCATTATTTAAGAGCGTACGCGATCTGCATATTCACCGGTGCGGGTATCTACGCGGATAATATCGCCTGCGTTAACGAACAGGGGAACCTGCAGGTCATAGCCACCCTCGATCTGAGCTGGTTTCATCACTTTTCCCGCTGCGGTATTGCCTTTGGCTCCCACATCACAGTTGTCCACTTTGCGTTCAATCAGGTTGGGAAATTCCAGCTCGATTACCTTTTCATTAAAGAAAAGGGCCTCTACCGCCATGTCATCCGCCAGAAAAAGCTTTTTGTCGCCCAGAACATCGGCCTCAACGATAACTTCTTCATAATCATCGTTCATGAAGATATATTCGCCGGCATTTTCATAGGAAAAACGGATTATGGCCTGTTCAAGGAAAGGCTTCTCAAATTTATCGTTTGAGCGGTAGCTACGGGTCATTGTTGTGCCGGTCAGCATGCTCTTGAGTTTGCAGTTATAGATTGCCTGGCCTTTGCCGGGCTTACTGAAATCAAACTCAGTAATGATCCAGGGGGCACCATCAACCTCTATTTTAAGACCTTTTTTTAAATCTGAAGCAGTATACATAATCTTCCTTTTTTCTACTCATTTAGGATTGATAGAATACAAATTCGGAGTGTCTTCTGTCAAGTCGATAGCGTTATTAACAATAAAACTCCGCGCCCCTGTGCCTCTACGCCGGATTACTTTTTGAAGGGATCGTAGTAACGGGCTTTATTTCGACGGCGCTTCCAGAATAGCTTGAAGTCCTCCTGGAATTTCTGGATGTTAATTCCTCTGAATGCTTCGGTTGTTGCTTTGCTGGCGTTTCTAGATGACTTGAGTTCAGCCAGATATGTGTCAAGAATTTTGCTGTAGGGGTTCTTGCGTTCTAAAGGAGCCCCTTTGCGCAGGTAGTAGATGAGCGCCCAGGCGGTGGTGTAGTTCAGATCGCGCATCTTTTCTGTGACCAGATAAAATGAGTTGTGACTTGTAGCTAGCAGGGTTGGGATGTGTTTTGCGGAATCGTCGAGGTTACGTAATAGATGTTGCACACGACTATTTTCGGGGATCTTGACAAAACCTCGCTGGCTAATTTCAGCTGTCTCAAAGAAGCAGGCATGGCCTTCGTTATACCAGGGAAGGTTTTGGACCATGTCGCAGGCAAAAAACAGGTATTGATGAAATCCTTCGTGTTGAATTATTTTAATTGTCTTGTCTTTGTTCTTTCCCTGGGAGAGGATAACCAGCTCACGTTGCATAGGGGACCAGAGACCGATGCTCCACTCATGATTTTTTTCCACATACTGTTTGTATTCCTGCGGGTTTTCAAAGATGCGGACAACATTGGCATCTGTCAATGACTCAAAGGGGGGGATTAGCTTTGCCAATGCTTTTCGATAGTGCGGCATGTTGCGTTGCATCTCTTTAACCAGAGAGCGACCGGTTGAACTGCGGATATCTGAGAGAAAAATGTATTCCTGTGTCTCTGCAAACCACCAGTCTTTCATGCTGGCAATTGATTTGCGTGCCGCGATCCGGCTGGGACTGTCTGGAATATTTGCGCTGCTGCTGTTTGCCCGTGAAGCCTTGAGCTCTTTGGAACTGTGATTTGACTTTGAGGTTGTATAGGTTCTGGGGGCAGCGGCCACTTTAGCTAGAAAATGACTCTCGAATATGATCCTTACTTTTTTGAGGTCTGTTCCGTCTGCAACATGAATCACTGCACAATACCAGTCGGATGGAACTCGCCGACCGGCTGGTGTGCGGATTTTAACGCGAAAGAGATAGAGCAGGATATCTTTGCTGTCGGTTGGAATAAATAGTGCGCTGCTTAATCCGAAGTTATTTGTGGTACGTAACTTTACCGGTCTGCCGGGGTTGGAACTTGTGAAGGTTTTGACCCATTGAACTAAAGAGTCATTGTTGAGTGGATTAACTTTATTGGCAGGGGCGTTAATAGCTTTGTCAAATTCCTCCCTTGAAACATGTTCTTCAGGAAATCCCGGTAGTTGTTTGGTTGCGCGTCCAATGATAAGGCTGTTGTTGTTGTTATCGCGCCATTGTCCGCAGTGTTGATCTGCGTACCAGAGCTCCAGCGAATTGAACCTGTTTTGCTTATAGCTCTCTTCTCTGCCGGTGTAGGTGTATGTGTATGTCTTGAATTGTGGAAGCATCTCAGGCTGTGAGTTGCCCAGGACACGCATTTTCAGTCCGAGTTCAGGATAGACTTTATCTGCTCTGAAAGAGGGGGTGGCTGATACAGAGCTTATACTCAGGATAGCTACTGTACAGCAGAGTATTAACCAGATTATTTTTTTCATTATAACTGTGAGTTTTCTGATGGTTTTAAAATGATATTGGTGATCTTGTTGGCGGTATCTTTATATTGCGGTTCGGCTTTAAGTTTTTCCCATCCATCAGAAGAGACAAAAGAGGCCCATGCTTTTTTTTGATCTTCCTGTGTTTCGAAAGCCAGCATATAGGTCAGGTTAGGAAGTTGATCTCCTGCAATTGCGTGACCGAAGAATACCGGAGGCATGCCTGCATCGCGGAAGAGTTTTATTTCACCTCCATTTTCAAACATCGAAATCTTTTTTGCATTGCGTTCAATTGTATAGCTATTGTAGATGCGCAGCTGCATGACACGGTTGGGTGATTTAGCAACTTTAACTACATCGGGACAGGTTTTGAATGTGCAGAGCAAGGCACTTTGACAGCTGTTGTAGAGCGGGTCCTGCATGGGGACATTAAAGAGTGCAGTTGCGTCCTGCTGATATTTTTTATCTGCCAGAAGTTTGTTTTCACAATCGGTAAATGATTTGATATCAGGATGTACCAGGACGGTGTATAGAAGCGAGTTATATTTTTCAATACCTTTGTTGAGCTCTGCGCTGCTTGTATAAACTCCGACTTTAGAGATGCCTTGCCGGTTAAGAGCGGGGATTAAAGCGTTGTCAAAAACAGTCATTAACGCATCGCGTTTTTCCGAAGATGAACATGTGTAGGTCCGCAGTTCAATGTAGGAGCAGTTCTGAGCGAAAGAGGACATTGTTATGATCAGCGTTACTGCGACTGATGTTAAAGTAGAGATGTAAACAGAGCGTGATTTCATTAGTTGGCCTTTCCTTAATTATTAAATTGAACTTAATATAATAATATAGAAGTTAACCTTGAGAGGCAAGGGAAGAGAGTGTGGTAAGAAAAAGATTTGATGTGTTGTGCTTATTAATTTCAGCAGTCTCGATTTTGTAGTCAGATGCATGCATTTATTTAGTTTTAAATTTTTTGAAATTTGCGATACCACAGGTTGACAAAAGGGGTGCTTTTGCTGTAAATTTGTTAATAAGAAATTGCGTACTTAACAAATGGGAGTTTGATTATGGCTAAGAAGACGGTAAAAAAGACAGTGAAAAAAGCAGCGGTGAAGAAAGTCACTGCAAAAAAAGCACCGGCTAAAAAGGCTCCGGCCAAAAATGCCGCCGTGAATAAAGCACCAGCTAAAAAAGCACCGGCCAAAAAATCCGCCGTGAAAAAAGCACCAGCTAAAAAAGCACCGGCTAAAAAAGCACCGGCTAAAAAAGCACCAGTGAAAAAAGCACCAGTGAAAAAAGCACCGGCTAAAAAAGCACCAGTGAAAAAAGCACCGGCTAAAAAAGCACCGGCAAAGAAAGCACCGGCTAAAAAAGCACCGGCTAAAAAAGCACCGGCTAAGAAAGCACCGGCTAAGAAAGCACCGGCAAAAAAAGCACCGGCTAAGAAAGCACCGGCTAAGAAAGCACCGGCTAAGAAAGCACCGGCCAAGAAAGCCCCTGCTAAAAAAGCACCGGCAAAAAAAGCCCCGGCTAAGAAAAAAGTCGCAAAAAAAAAATAGACAATAGTAGATCGTTAACAAAAAAGCCAGCAGTCGCACGAGTTGCGATTGTTGGCTTTGGTTTTATGGGGAGAATGCATTACGGATACTGGAAGAAACAGAAGGGTGTTGAGGTAGTTGCACTGTGTGATAAAAACACAACCCAGTTTACTGAAGGTGTTCAAGGCGGGAACGTTGCCGGAGCCGACAATTCAACTGATTACGGTAGTGCTGTGATTTATGATGATTTTACCAAGATGCTGGCAGAGGCAAATCTTGATGCTATTTCGTTAACTCTGCCTACTACTCTACATGTTGCTTTAACCGTACAGGCTTTGAAAGCCGGAGTGAGTGTTCTCTGTGAAAAGCCGATGGCGTTGGATGCAAAGTCCTGCAGGACGATGATTGCCGCTGCAGCCAAAGCTCCTAATGGTGCCAAGCTGATGATTGCGCACTGTCTACGTTTCTGGCCCTGTTACACTTATCTGAAGAAACTGATTGACTCTAAGAAGTATGGCAAGGTTTTGGCAGCTTCCTTCAATCGTTTTAGTGTGATGCCTGGCTGGGGTAAGGGACCGAACTGGTTTACTGACGAAAGTAAAAGCGGTGGGGTTGCTCTGGATTTACATATTCATGATACTGATATGGTGAACTTTCTTTTCGGGATGCCTAAAAGTGTTACCAGTTCCGCTAATTATAACAGCGATGGTGTGATGACCTATATCTCAACTCTCTATGATGTTGGCGGTGCCGTTGTTTCTTCTGATGGTTGCTGGGCCATGACGCAGACATTCGGTTTTGAAGCAAGTTATATGGTGACATTTGAGAATGCAATTGTCGTGATGGATGTGAATCGTGAAGATGCACTCAGTGTATTCCCTGCCAAGGGCAAAAAGTTTGCTCCGAGAATTAAGGGTGGCGATGGATACGAGTATGAGATAAAGTGGTTTGCTGATAAACTCAAGGGGCTGGATGTTGAATCTGTGACTACCCCTGAGCAGTCATGCGACTCGGTACGTATTGTTGATGCTGAAAAACGTTCTGCAAAGAGCGGGCGTAAAGTTGTTCTTTAATCTAAAGCAGCAGAGCCGCAACTAAACTTAGCCTATGTGATATGCGAAAGCGTTACTCTCATATTAAAAGGTTGTGCGATAAGCATCACTGCTTTAGTCAACAACGCTTCGCGTTGCATAGAATACAAAAAGGAAATAGTTTGATCACGAAACCATTAAACTCTGCGATCTCTGCGCCTCTGCGAGAGTTAAAAATTTGCATGAATTTAATAAGTTGAAGGACATTTTTGAAGATCGTAATTGATTCATATATAATGACTTATATGAATATTGATTTCAATTTCTTGCTTTTTCTAACAGGAGTTGAGATCATAGCAATTGAATTAAAAGGAGAATTAATAATGCAGTTATGTAAATCATGGCCGATCAGCGTATGCAGCTGGTCGTTTCAGAAAGAGATCCCTGAAATTGGATCTGTGATGGATGCTCTGGGACTGGAGCATATCAACCTTAATATTTCTCCGGCAGTTGCGCCGGGGGGCGAGGCTTATCTTGATGCGGTTAAAAGTCAGAACTGGAAAGTCTCTGCCGGTATGATGGCCTTTGATTATGAGGATTACAGCACGCTTGATACAATCAAGGTGACTGGCGGTGTTGCTCCTGATGAACATTGGCCGGCAAGCGGTGAAGCGTTTGCCAAGGCAGCTAAAATCACCAAGGAGCTTGGTTCAGATTATATTATGAGCCATGTCGGTTTTCTTGATCATAACGATGAAGCTTACGCCAAGAAATTTTATGAGCGTGTGCGTTATCTTGGTGATGCAGCCGCTGATGCGGGTGTTACGCTGCTGATGGAAACTGGTCAGGAGAGTGCGGAGGATTTGAAGCGCTTTGTTGAAACTCTGGATCATGACAATGTTCGTATTAATTTTGATCCGGCTAACATGATTCTTTATAATAAAGATGATCCGATCTCCGCCTTTAAGAAGCTGGCTCCATGGGTTAAGCATGTGCATATCAAAGATGGTATCAGAACTTCTATTCCGGGAACTTGGGGCAGTGAAGTTGTCTGGGGTGAGGGCGATGTAAATTCATTTGCATTTCTGAAGGCGCTTGAGGAAGCAGGCTATCAGGGTGCTGTTGCCGTTGAGCGAGAGGGTGGAGAGCAGCGGGTTAAGGATATTGCCACGGCGGTGCGTCGCCTGAAAACATTCTAACTCCAGAATATTTTTTACACATGAAAAAACTCACAGTTTCGTTTGCGGTGCTGTGAGTTTTTGTTTTGTCAGCTTTTGCTTTATCAGGTACCCGGTTTGACAGCGGGAGCTGTTGTCATAAGCGTCTCGATAATTTTTGTGATGTAAGCCCGGTCCGAGCCATCAAAAGAGACTAGAACATGATTTTTGTTCGGTTCATTGCGCCATTGGTTGGTTCCGTTTTTAAAGATATGGTTGTACCCTGTTGTCTGCAGCTTCCAGAAGGGGGCATTGGGGCGAACCGCAAAGAGTAGCGTGACCTGATCCCAGCTGGGACGTGCTGATTTCTCTCTGAGATAGATTTTGTAGGCCCTGCGGGCAGGGTTGTTCTCTGGGGTTTGCGGCAGGGTGCGTCCGGTCATCACCTTTTCTCCCATTCCACTGAAGTAGATTGGTCCGGGCCAGCTCTGGCTGACTGCGACTGCTGAGGCTGGGTCGGGTTTAAAGTTTCCAAACACGGACGGGTTGAGATGTTCTGGATATCTGCCGCCCATGCAGACCAGCCTGAAAACCTTGAGGCGGATTAGCTCTGATCCTTTGAGCGTGCTGAATTGATCAGCTTTTGATTCCATCAGATTGCGCAGATTTGTGAGATACCCTACTGTGACCATGGTTACGCTGTGGTCGGGTGCGGTCGCCAGGGTATGACGGTAGATCTCTACGGCGGAGGGAGCATCCGCATTGGTTTTTAATGTGCAGGGGAATTCCTCTGCAATTTTCTTTGCATAGGGTGAACCGCGGTTTGTCTTTGCACCGTCACCTTTAGGTACGCCGATTGGGAGCTGTGGGCGTCCCCGGTATCGGTTAATAACCTCAACGCATGGTGCTGACCAGTTATAGCGCGAGCTGACTATAGCGCGTTGCCTCAAAATAGATGCACACCGAAGACGTACCGAAATAGGGGTACTGGTTGCCTCAAAATCATGACACCGAGAGGTGTCTTATCTTTGAGGATGGTTTGTTAAAACCGTCTT